>NZ_JBQWIE010000001.1:0-337046 GCF_056745525.1 Parasediminibacterium sp. HNIBRBA5674
AAAGGTAACTGATGGTGATAACAGCATTGTAAACAAAGTTGTAAAACCATAATCAATTTAACTAACCCAAAGCATCATAGCCAGTGATGCATTAAATAAGCCTAAAGGCAGAAAATGCATCATAGCCAGTGATGCATTAAATAAGCCTAAAGGCAGAAAATGCATCACTGGCTTTTAAAAAATCTATAAATATTAACAACATGAAACTGATAATAAAAAATATCATAGCTACCATTCAGCAACCACAATTTCTTAAAGCATTGAGCTGTATTGTTTTTATAATGGTAGCCATGCTACCAAGTTTACATGCACAAATTACTGACCCGGGTAATGATCCAGGCGAAACTGTACCCATAGATGGCGGCCTAAGCTTACTAGTAGCCGCAGGTGTTGGTTACGGGGCTAAAAAATTGAAAGAAAGAAGGCAATACGATGCCAAATAGAAATAAGATTTTTTACCAAATAAAAAAGCGACACCAATAATTTGATGTCGCTTTTTTGTATCATAATTACAAAGTAATTATTTCAAATCCTCAGCTTTTAAACCTTGGTTGATTTTTACATCAGTGATGTCGACATTGATTTTTAATGGGCCTTGGTCTAATAGCATTTTAACTGGTATTTGTACACCATTAAAAGTTTTGTACTCGTTATAGTAAGTACTTACAGTTATTTTACCTTGTGGGCCACCATCTTGTTGTTTAGATGATTTTAATCTTAAGAAATTGGTGGTGCTATAGTAATTAGTAAGCTCACGACTTTTTGGTGTTTTAATTACTACTACATAAGCATCTTTACCATTTACTTGTTCTATACCTTTTAATGTAAATGAATAGCCTTTTTGGTTTAAATACACATTCTCGTAAACTAAAGCCGCTTCTTCATCAAGTTCTTCTTTGTCATCATCACCTACTGGCATGTTTTGTCCTTGCTGTGTTACTGTATATACACCATTTTTAGCAGACTGTTTCATTACAGACATTGGCCCAACTGATAAGTTTTGTACAAAAGAACCTGGCACAATGTATTTCTGAGATACATTAAGGTTTTGCCCCATTACACTTGCAGTACCTATAGTTTCTACATCTTTAATAGTAGCAATAGCTTTGCCACCACTAGCTTCTAGGCTTTTTTGCAACACACTTTCTGCCGTTACATCTGCAGCAACAGCTTTGGTTACAGGTGCAGCCACTTCGTTACCTTCTATATCAAAGTATTTTACAGTGCCGTACTTGTCTAAACCTTTAGCTATTTCTTTGGCATTACCTACTATTACTATTGCTAAATTATTAGCAGGTATGTATTTATTTGCCATCAATTTTACTTTATCAGCATCTACGGCAGCAAGGTTTTTTAAATAGTTTTGATAGTAGTCTTTTGGTAAGTTGTAGCGAGCAATATTTAAGGCAAAGCCAGCAATAGTAGCAGGATTTTCTAAGCTACGAGCAAATGCACCGTTGCGTTCATTTTTAATCAAGCTCACTTCATCTGTACTAGCAACTTCGTTTCTTATACGGTTAAACTCGTAAATAAACTGACCAATAGCACTATCAGTTTTATCGTTACGCACAGCGGCTGTAGCAGTAAAATTACCTACCAATTTATCCTCATCAATAGACGAGTAAGCACCATAAGTAAAACCATATTTTTCTCTCAAATTTTTATACAATCTAGCAGAAGAACCACCACCTAAAATGTTAGCAGTAATATCTGCTGCAATAGCATCTGGGCTACCTGGCTGCAATTGAATTGGTGCTACTAAACTTATATTACTCTGCACTGCAGATGGTCTATCTACAATGGCAATAAATGTTTTAGCAGGTGCAGCAGGTGCTTTGTACACAGGTGCAGGTACTACACCTTTTGCCCAAGAACCAAAGTATTTAGTGGCTAGTTGTTTAGCAGCATCTACAGTAATATCGCCTACAAATACTAAGTAAGCCACATTTGGTTTCCAATAAGTGTTATAGTATTTTTTTACATCATCAACAGTTACGGCTTTAATGCTAGCTTCAGTTTCTATTTCGCCATAAGGATGGTTTTTGCCATACACTAGTTTAGAAGTAACATTTCTAGCAATGGTCGCTGGATCTTCTTTGCCTTGTGCCAAGCCAGATAATGATTGTGTACGAATTTTCTCAAGCTCATCAGCAGGAAAAGCAGGACGTAAAGCAATATCGCTCATCAATTCTATTACTTTAGAAAAATTGCTACTTAACGAGCTACCACTTACGCTAGTAGATGATGTACCAATGCTTGCGCCCAAATAATCAGTAGCTTCATCAAGTTCAGCTTTTTTAAGCTTGGTTGTACCACGGCGCAATAATTCGCCAGCAATAGATGTTAAACCTGCTTTGTTACCTTCAATAATAGCTTCTCTATTAATGGTAAGCGTAGCAGAAACTCTAGGTAATTTGGTGTTTTGAACCACAAATACTTTTAAGCCATTTGGTAAAGTAAAAATGGTAGGCTCGCTAATTTTTACAACAGGTGCTGGCCCTGGTTTGGGTGCTTTGCTTCTATCTACCTGTGCCATTACAACCATTGGTAGCGCAAATAAGGTGTACAATAATATCTTCTTCATTGTTATTATTTAATGGATGTTTTCAATCAAATTGTTAAATTCAAAAACTACTTTTTGCTGCCTTTTGGTACATAATACAATACCACACGGTTGTCTTTGTTAAGGTATTTTTTAGCTACATTTAATAAGTCCTCACGGGTTACTTTGTTAAATTTCGCTAACTCTGTATTTATCAAATTGGCATCGCCAAAATACACCTCGTAATTAGCCAATGTTTCTGCAATACCTTGCATAGTAGCATTACGTGTTACAAACCCAGTAGTCGTTTGGTTTTTAACTTTTTGAAACTCTCTTTCGCCTACCAAACTTGTTTTTACAGCGTTAATAATAGAGTCGATATTGGTTTCTAATACTTCTGGTTTTACACCTGCATTAGCAATACCGTAAGTGATAAATAAACCTGCATCTTCTAAGGCATAGTTAAAGGCGCCAGAAGCAACTGCTAGTTGTTTTTCATCCACAATTGTTTTGTTTAAACGAGAAGAACTACCACCAGATAAAATGGTACTTAATACGTTAAAAGCATAGTACTCATCGCTACCTTGTTTTGGTGCACGGTAAGCTTGTATTACCGCTGGTAATTGAATATTATCTTCAATTACATCTCTTACTTCACCACCTAATGGCGGCTCTACTACATTTGGTCTTGGTATTTCGCTAGTGCCTTTTGGTATGCTAGCAAAATAATCGTTAATTACTTTTTTAGTAGCTTCAATATCAATGTCGCCAGCTATACTTAGCACGCAGTTATTAGGCACATAAAACTTAGCGTAGAAGTCTTTAAAGTCTTGCAGTTTAGCACGGCTTAAATGTTCAAGGCTACCAATTGGCTGCCAACGATAAGGGTGTACTTTAAATGCACGGCTAAATACATTGCCTATGATAGTGCCATAAGGTTGGTTATCTACACGTTGGCGTTTTTCTTCTTTTACCACTTCTTTTTGTGTGTTTACGCCAATGTCTTCAATTTTTGCATGCAACATTCTTTCGCTCTCAAGCCATAAGCCTAGTGCAAATTGATTGCTTGGAAATAATTCAAAATAGTAGGTTCTATCTTGTGTGGTATTCGCATTGTTGTAACCACCAGCGTTAGAAACATACTTGTCAAAATCGCCACGCTTTACATACTCACTACCTTCAAACATTAAATGCTCGAAAAAGTGTGCAAAGCCTGTACGAGCTGTGTCTTCATTTTTGCTACCTACATGGTACAATGCAGATACAGCCACTACAGGGGCAGATTTGTCTTGGTGTAAAATCACTTTTAAGCCATTGGGTAAAGTGTACTTTTCAAACTGAATTTGTTTGGTTTGTGCAAATGATACGCTGCTTATGCAGATACCAGCAGAAACCATCAATAGCCATTTTTTCATGTGTTATCTATTTGTATTTTAGGATGGAATAAGTGATTTATTGGTTAGCTTTTTGCTTACTACTACCTAGTAACATGGCTATTACTACCAATACTGTAATAAAGAAAATGCCTATTACAAAAATGGATTCTATAGCAATACCTAAGCCTATAAACGTGGCTAATAAAAATACAAAACCTGCTACAAAGCCTAGTAGCAAAGCGGTGGTTTTGGTAAGTGGATGTGTTAGTTTCATTGATGTTATTTGTAGGTCAAACATAGTTGCGCTGCATTTGATGGTCTAGAATTTTATACCAACACCCTTTTTCTCTATGCTAAACCCATTTCTGCTAATAAAGTTGTCACTTCTTCGCCTATAGTTTTGTTGTTACTGAACCAATAAATGTCTGTGTCTTTTTTAAACCAAGTCATTTGTCGTTTAGCGTATTGTCTTGTGTTTATTTTTATTTGGTTAATGGCAGTAGCTAGGTCACAATCGCCCTGTAAATAAGCAAATAATTCTTTGTAGCCTACGGTTTGTAAGGCATTCAAATGTTGCACTGTTTGCAGTCTTTTTACCTCGTCTAATAAACCTGAATGCATCATTGCATCTACACGTAAGTTGATGTTTTTTACAAGTAGTTCTCTAGGCATTTCTAGCCCTATTTTCACAATATTAAAAGGCCTTTCAACTGCCATATTACTTCTATAGGCGTTAATAGATTTGCCTGTAGTTTCATATATTTCTAAGGCTCGCATTAAACGCTGTGGGTTTTGTTGTTCTGCTGTTTCCCAAAAAATAGGGTCTTTCTTTTGCAGTTCATCTTGCAGCCAACTAAGCCCATTTTCTTGATATTGGTTAATAATATTTGCACGAATGTCTGTTGGTATCGTTGGCATAATATCAATGCCTTCGCAAAATGCTTTAACGTACAAGCCTGTACCACCAACCATAATGGCTACTTTGTTTTGGGTAAATATTTCGTCGCAAGCATTCAATGCATATTGCTCATACACACCTGCATTTACCTCATCGTGTACGCTATGCGAGTTAACAAAGTAATGTGAGGCTTGCGCCAATTCTTCTTGTGAAGGTTTTGCTGTACCAATGCTCATTTCTTTAAAGCATTGCCTGCTATCAGCAGAAATAATGGCGGTGTTAAAATGCTGTGCCAACTGCAATGAAAGTGCTGTTTTGCCCACAGCTGTAGGCCCTACAACAATAATTACAGTTTTGCTAAGTGGTAAATTAATGGTCATTGGTTTGGGTAAAATATTTTGCGTCTATCGTTTATCCATTCTGTTATTACAAATATGCTGTAATAAAAAATCCCTCTAGCAAAAAGCATAGAGGGATTTTGATTAATTTATTTTACGATAAACATTTACACGCTAAATGATGTACCGCAACCGCAGGTTTTACTTGCATTAGGGTTGCTAAAAGTAAAGCCACGACTATTAAGACCTCCTTGCCAATCTACTTCCATACCAAACAAATACAACTGATGGCTAGGGTTCATTACGTAACTAATACCGCCACTTTCGTACACTTCATCTTGTTCTGTGGCGTCGTCAAAGCCTAGCACATATGTCATGCCGCTGCAACCGCCACCTTTTACACCTATTCGTAATTGTTTCGATTGGTCAAAACCTTCCTCGTTCAATAAACGTTTTATCTCGTTGATAGCGCTTTCTGTAAGCTTTACCGGTGAAGTTGTTATTGTTTCCATGTGCACTATTATTTGTGCAAAGGTAAAAAATGATGCTTTTAAACAATCGTTCTTATTATCGTTAAAAGGAAAATGTCATTACGAACAAACGTTAGTGTTTCCGCTATTTTTGTAAGATAAAAATGATATCAATGAATGATTTAGCGATGATTGTTGGGCTTTGTTTCGCTGTAGTAGTGTGTGGTGTTGCTGCTAGGTTAATGTATTTGCAACGCAAAGGCGCAGCCAAAGATGATAAAAATGAAACGGTAGATAATGGCTCTAAAACCTTGCAATTACAGGCTTACGAAAGATTATTATTACTTACCAATCGCATTGCGTTGCCTAATGTAGTGAGCCGTGTAAATGTGCCTGAAATTGGTGCAAGAGATATGCAAATGCTATTGTTACAGGCCATTAGAGAAGAATTTGATTATAACATCACGCAACAGATTTATGTAAGCCCTGCCGCTTGGGATGCTGTAAAAAATTTGAAAGAGCAAAATATGCTTGCGGTTAATCAAATTGCGGCTAGCTTACCAGCAAATGCAACAGGCTTAGATTTAAACAGACGTGTACTTGAATATGTAATGACAGACCAACGAGGCAACTTACATGAGGTTGTAGCTGAAGCTTTAAGTTTTGAGGCTAAAAAGATGTTGTAACGGCTGGTATGCTTGATGGTATTGATTTTCTATGATTTAAAACGCTTGCCATGAAAAAAATTGTTACAGATAGTGGAATTGAAATTAAACCAATTTACACGCAATCTGACGTTCCTGTTTCCCCTCCTTTGGAGGGGCTAGGGGTGGCCGCTGGCGAGTTTCCTTTCACACGTGGTATTCAACCCGATATGTACCGAGGTAAGCTGTGGACGATGCGTCAATACGCAGGTTTTTCTACTGCTGAAGAAAGTAACAAGCGTTATCATTATTTACTTAGCCAAGGTGTAAGTGGTTTAAGTGTGGCTTTCGATTTACCTACACAAATTGGCTACGATAGTGACCATCCTTTAGCCGAAGGCGAAGTAGGAAAAGTTGGTGTGGCTATTGATAGTGTAGAAGATATGCAACGCTTATTTGCAGGCATCAAGCTAGAAGAGGTAAGTACCTCTATGACGATTAATGCAACAGGCTTTATTTTACTGGCATTTTACGTGGCTTTGGCAAAGCAGCAAGGTGCCGATTTAACTAAAATTACAGGAACTATACAAAATGATATTTTAAAAGAATACGCTGCTAGAGGCACTTATATTTACCCACCAAAACCATCCATGCGTATCATCACTGATATTTTTGAATGGTGTGCAAAAGAACTTCCAAAATGGAATACTATCTCTATCTCTGGTTATCATATTCGTGAGGCAGGAAGCACAGCCGTGCAAGAAATAGCATTTACTTTAAGTAATGGCAAAGCCTATGTACAAGCTGCACAGGCAAAGGGTTTAGACATTAATGTGTTTGGTAAAAGGCTTTCGTTTTTCTTTAATGCACATAATAATCTGTTTGAAGAAGTAGCAAAATTTAGAGCCGCAAGGCGTATTTGGGCCAATATGATGCGTGACCTTGGCGCAACGGATGAAAAAGCCATGATGTTGCGCTTTCATACACAAACCGGTGGTAGCACTTTAACAGCGCAGCAACCACAAAATAATATTACAAGAGTTACGTTGCAAACATTAGCGGCAGTACTTGGCGGTACACAAAGTTTGCATACGAATGGTTTTGACGAAGCACTGAGCTTGCCTACTGAAGACGCAGCAAGAATTGCTTTGCGTACACAACAAATAGTCGCTTTTGAAAGTGGTGTTGCTGATACGGTAGACCCGCTAGCAGGTAGTTATTTTGTAGAGAATTTAACCATAGAAGCAGAGAGTAAAGCATTAACTTTAATAGCTAAAATTGATGCGATGGGCGGCAGTGTTGCAGCAATAGAACAGGGTTTTATGCAGGATGATATTGCACGTAGCGCTTACGATTACCAACGTAAAATAGAAAGTGGCGAGAAAATTATTGTTGGGGTAAATGCGTTTCAATCGGCTGAAACAAGCGTTACACCTGTATTTAAAATAGATGATAGCATTGGCAAACAGCAAGTAGAAAAACTGCAAACCTTGAAAGCTAAACGCAATAACGAGCAAGTAGCCATTTGTTTAGAAAAGATAAAACAAGCCGCTATTGGCACAGATAATTTAATGCCTTTGGTAATTGAAGCAGTTGAAAACCTCTGTACACTAGGTGAAATAAGTGATGTTTTAAGAGGTGTTTTTGGTGAACATAGGTAAGCATTTGGCATTAAGCTTCTCAAGATGAATCGTGCATCTGCCGTATTTGGTGGCTAATTTGCCAAATCTGTTATTAAATAGGGCAAATTGTGCGTACAATTCGACACATTGAGCGTTCAATTCGTAGAATTGTCTAAAAAATGCGCATATTGTTTAGACAAGATGGCAAATTTTGTATAAAATACAGCATTTTATCTAATTAGCGAACACATTTTATGTATGGTACAAAAAAAGCGATGATTTCAATTAAGAAACCATCGCTTTTTTATAATCATTCTGTCATTCAAATCATCTTAAATCATACATTATTAATCGTATCTACCCATATTTCTTAGAAAGCGTACGTGTGCACCAATTGCTTTACGCATGGTTGGGTATTCAATGTATTGTAATTGATATTCCACACAAACTGCACGAACAATATCGCTGATAGCAGGGTAGTGTACGTGTGATATTTTAGGAAATAAGTGGTGTTCTATTTGAAAGTTTAGGCCACCAACTAACCAGCTAACCAATTTGTTTTTTGTAGCAAAATTGGCTGTTGTTTTTATTTGATGAATAGCAAATTCATCGCTCATTGTATTGCTATCTTCACTAGCTGTAGGAAAAGCTGTATGTTCTACTGTATGAGCTAATTGAAATACAATACTTAATACAAAACCTGCTACCATTGTCATCACTAAAAAGCCTACTAACCATGATAACCAACCTACAGTCACTATTGGTAATACAATAAATGCTACTGCATGGTACAATTTAACACCCCAAAAAGTAATGTGGTCTTTAATAGCCATTTTCTTAAGTGGTACAGTGCCTATTTTTTGGGTAAAATACTTTTTATAATCAGTAAAAAATATCCAAAATACATACAACAGCATGTACAAAAACCAAAAATAAAAGTGCTGAAACTTATGCATTTTCAAGCGCTTTTGGGTTGGTGCCATGCGCATGAAGACACCAATTTCTATATCGTCATCCACACCATCAATATTGGTAAAGCTGTGGTGAATCATGTTATGTTTCATGTTCCACATAAAATGATCGGCACCTAGCATGTGAATACTTGTAGCAGCAATTTTATTAACTAGTTTTTTTGTGCTAAAACTGCCGTGGCTACCATCGTGCATTACATTAAAACCAATACCAGCTACCAAGCCGCCCATTATTACGCACTCTACAATGGCAATGTACCAAACTGGCGTAAAAAATAAAAGATGCAGGTACACCACAATTAGCGCAGCAATCATCAAAATTGCTTTGGTAAATAAGTTGGCTGTACCAGCAGATGTGATATCCTTTTCATCAAAATATGCTTGTACACGTTTTCTTAGTTCGGTATGCAGTGGCGCTTTTACCACAGGAAATTTAGGGATACTTGTCTGAGCCATCTGAGAGTTATTATAACAATAAAGATGCAAGATAGAGGGTAAATGGATGCAGCTTGTATAATTTACAAAGGCGGCCTAATTATTAACAATTATAACTTATTGGATAGTAGAAAACATTTTCCCCACAGGTGGAATAAGTAAAGATGCGCACATACATAATTTTTAAACCAGTTTGCACGTTCAAGGAATTGTAAAAACTATTTATCCTATTTAGAATACTATTTCAACAACAAATTTTCATCTGCTATGCAACAAACTAAAGAACTTAATGCACTGTTTACCTTGATTGACGATCCAGATGTTGAAGTGTATTCGCATGTATCTGAGCGTATTGTTGACTTTGGCAAAGCCATTATCCCCAACCTAGAAAATCTGTGGGAAAACACACTGAGTGAAGATGTGCAAGAACGCATATCTACCCTAATTCATCGGTTACATTTTACCGATTTAAAAAACGATTTGATAGAATGGCGAGATAGTGGTCAGCATGATTTATTATTTGGTGCATTATTGATAGCTAAATATCAATATCCTGACTTGCAAACCACACCTGTATTGCAAGAAATTGAAAAAATAAGGCGCAATGTGTGGTTAGAACTGAATAGTTATTTAACACCACTTGAGCAAGCTAATGTGCTAAGTAGCATTATTTACAACTATTACAACCTAAAAGGTGGTGAAGTATCGTACAATAAACCCGATGAATTTTTTGTAAATAAAGTACTTGCTAGTAAACAAGGCAATGCTATTACTAACGGCATTATTTATCAAGTAATGTGCGAGTTGCTAGACATTAACGCAAGGGTAATTAATATTCCTAAGCAGTTTATTGTGGCGTTTTTTCAAGATGATTACGATGAGTCAACTTATATCGGTCATCCACAAAACAAAATATTGTTTTTTGTAGATGCTACCACTGGGCAAGCCCATTCTCACAATGATATAGAAAACTATTTTAAGCGCATAGGTGCAACGCCTATAAAGGCGCATTATAAGCCAATTTCTCACAAGCGATCATTACAAATATTGCTAGAAGAATTAAGCAAATGCTACGATTTGCCAAGCAATGCAGGTACACGCAACGAGTTGCAAGAATTAATAGAATTATTAGACGCTTAATAATCTTGTTATAGATAAACTGTAAGCTTTTTGAGTCAGTTTGTAAACTCTAAACTGTCCTGTGTTTATAATGGTGACAACCTTTTTTGTGTCAACCTATTTTAGGACGTAGCATTATCAATAAATAAAAAGCCGCCTCGTCGTATTTTATGAGACTGCCCCTTTTGTTTTTCCTGTATTTTCGCCGCTTATTTGTATAACCATAAGCGAATATGAGCAAGCCCGTTTTACATACTGTATTATCGCCTCGACTACTAGATATTTATGATTGCAGCAATAGTATTGTGGTGATTATTGATGTGTTTAGAGCCACAAGTACTATTGCTACGGCTTTGTACAATGGGGCGTCACGCATTATTCCGGTAGATGCGGTAGATAAATGTATACAAATAGGCAAGATCACAGGCGGCATTACTGCTGGTGAACGTGATGGTAAAGTAATTGAAGGCCTGGCTTATGGCAATTCGCCTGCTGAATATCCACGTAGTTTTATTGAGGGTAAAACCTTGGTATTAACCACTACTAATGGCACTAAACTGTTACACATGGCGTTGCAAGCTGGTGCGGCAGAAGTAATTACTGGCTCTTTCCCTAACTTGAGTGCTGTGTGCGATTACCTAATAGCGCAAGGCAAGCCGGTGGTATTGGGCTGTAGTGGCTGGAAAGATAAATTTAACCTAGAAGATACCATGTTTGCAGGGGCGGTAGTAAGCCGTGTAAAAGAACATTTTACCATTCACTGCGATAGTAGTTTAATGGCAGAAGAAATGTACAACAAACATAAAGACGATAGATTGGCATTTATCAGACAATTGACCCACTGGCACAGACTAGAAAAATTTGGCCTAGAAAAAGATTTAGAATACTGCGTAACTGAAGATATAGCCAATGTATTGCCATTGTTTAAAAATGGTGATTTAATAGCAGGGTAAAAGTTCTCGCAGATGTCGCAGAAAACGCAGATTCGTTTGTGAGTTTTCCCGTCATTGCGAGGTACGCAGCAATCTAATTTCTGCGCAGTCAGCGAAATCTGCGAGAGGCAAAGCTTGTTAATATTCCCTTATTCACCGCAATGATTGCTATTGTAATCAATCGGTTGGTTATATTTACGCCTACAATATTTTTTAAGCGTATGAATAAGTTTTTAGCAGTAAGTGTATTCGCTCTTTCAACCTTATGTACCGTTGCACAAGTAAAAAAAACAACACCAACCAAGCCGGTAGCAAGTAGTGCCACCAAAGCACCAGCTACTAAACCTTCATCGGCAGCAGGTGGTAGAAAAATAGATATCACCTTAACGCCTTATAAAAATACTTGGGTGTACCTAGGCTGCTATTTTGGTAAAAACAAGACCTTGTCTGATTCGGCTTATTTAAACGAGAAAAGCTACGGTGTATTTAAAGGCACTAATAAATTAACACCTGGTATTTACTTTATTGTGTCGCCACAGTATGCCATACTGTTTGATATTCTGATGGATAGCAAGCAGCAGTTTAGCATTGTAGCCGATACGTTGAGGAAAGAAGATGCCGTGATTACAGGCTCGTATGAAAACGATTTGTTTAAAAAATATTCAGCCTTTTCTTTGGTAAAAGGTAAAGCTACCAACGACTTGAAAAATGCTTATAGCAATGCGAAAACAAAAGCCGATTCACTTAAAATAGTGAACGAGATGACAGCTATTAGCAAAGAAGTACAGGCATATCAAAACAATGTGATTAAGCAAAACCCTAACTCTCTTTTAGCTGCATTATTCAATGCTTTAAAACAACCAGAAGCACCAGCTATACCTGTGGTAAATGGCAAAGCTGATTCAACGTATCCATTTAGATATATGAAAGAGCATTTTTGGGATGATGTGAATTTTAACGATGACAGATTGTTGCGTACACCTTTTTTTGAACCTAAAATAGATAACTACTTTAAAAACTACGTATCGCCAGAACCTGACAGTGTGTACCCTGAAGTAAAGTATATGTTGCTAATGGCAAGAACAGGTAAAGAAATGTATCCTTACTTGCTTACCAAGTTTACCAACAAATACATTAACCCAGAATTTATGGGGCAGGATAGAGTGTTTTTGAAAATATTTGAAGATTTTTATGCTAAAGGCGATACCACTTACCTAAACCCAGCTAGCCGCAAAACCATTATAGAAAGGGCTTACAGCCTGATGGCTAATCAAATAGGTGGCCAAGCACCGATACTAGACCTAACCGATACACTGGGCAAAACAGTATCACTGTATGGCATAGATGCTAAGTTTACGTTTGTAGCATTTTGGGACCCAACTTGTGGCCATTGTAAAGAAGAAATACCACGTGTAGATAGCATGTACAAAGCCAAATGGAAAGCCCTTGGTGTAAAAGTGTATAGCGTAAATGTAAACGAGCCTAAAATGGTAGAGTTTAAACAGTTTTTAGCTGAGAAAAAGATAAGCAAAGATTGGGCAGAAGTTTACCAAACAAAAGCTGCAAGAGATGCTGAACAAGCCGCTAATCAACCGAATTTTAGACAGTTGTACGATATGTACAAAACACCTACTTTTTACTTGCTAGACGAGAAGAAACGCATTATTGCGAAGCAATTGAGTTTAGAACAGTTTGACGATGTAATAGCTGCCAAACTGAAAAATAAATAAGCTAGAAAAGTACCCCAAACCTCAATTAACAAACGCATATGAAAGTACAATGGTTGTTGCTAGTGGCACTTACAAGTAGCCTAGTTGCTAATAGTCAAACGCTTTTTACTTACGGTAAAAACACAGTAAGCAAACAAGAGTTTGAAAAAGCATTTAATAAAAATCCTACACCCGATGTTGAGCGCAGTAAGGCCTTATCAGAGTATCTAAACTTGTACATTAACTACAAGTTAAAAGTACAATCTGGCTACGATGAGAAATTATATGAATCATCGTCTTTTCAGCTTGAGAGCAAAAACTTTAAGCAGCAAATAGCAGAGAATATTATTAAAGAGGAAGTAGGTATTAAGACACTTATTAGCGAAGCATTTACCAGAAGTCAGAAAGACATACATGCAGCGCATGTATTTATACCAATAGCTGCAAATAGCGATACCGTTAAAGCCTTACAGCAAATTACAGAAGCGTACAAGGCCTTACAAGCTGGTAAAGATTTTGGTGAAGTAGCTGCAAAATATTCAACTGACGAAACGGTAAAAAACGCCAAAGGTGATTTAGGTTTTATTACTGTATTTACTTTACAATATGCGATAGAATCTCAGATATATGCCTTGCAAGTAGGGCAGTTTTCTAAGCCTTTTCGCAGTAAATATGGCTATCACATTTTTAAAAATGTAGCCGAAAGGGCAGCTTTGGGTAAGCGTAAAGTGGCACAGTTATTATTATCATTACCACCACAAGCTACTAATGATGATAAACAGAAAGTAAGCAAGCTTGCAGATAGTGTGTACAATATGCTACAACATGGAGAAACTTTTGAAGCTGCAACTGCCAAGTTTAGTAACGATACTAGAACTGCTAATAGCGGTGGTGTATTGCCAGAAATAAGTGTGGGCCAGTTTGATGCGAATTATGAAGCCAACATTTACAGCCTAAAAAAAGTAGGCGACATCAGTAAGCCTTTTGAAACAAGCATTGGCTATCACATAATAAAACTGCTAGACATTTTGCCAGTAGGCAAAGACATTAGCGACCCAAATACCAATGCACAAATAAAGCAGCAAGTAGAAAGCGATGCAAGATTATTGTTGTATAAAAAAGCGAAGCTAGCTACATGGCTACAACTCACTAAATACAAGCCTGCAACTTACAAGCAAGAAGCCTTGTGGGTGTACACAGATAGTGCATTGGCCAATAAACTATTGAAAAGCTATCAAGGTATTACAGATAGTACTACGCTATTTTCATTTGCGAAGCAAAACATAAAAGTTGCCGAGTGGCTACAATACTTGCGTAAAGAAGCTATTGCCAATAGCGCCTTGTACAGCAAAGCTTTGAACGATTTTGTGGATGAAAGTTGCATCAACTATTACACCGCCAACTTGGTAGATTATAACAATACCATGCAGCAGCAAGTAAAAGAATTTAATGAAGCCAACTTGTTATTCGCAGCCATGGATGCACATGTGTGGGGTAAAGGTGGTACAGATATAGCAGGGCTTAAAAAATATTATAGCAAGCATGCCGAAAAGTACCAATGGGCTAATGGTGTAAGTGCTTTGGTATTTACTTGTAAAAGCAAAGTATTGGCCAATGAAATTGCTGCTAAAGTAAAAGCAGCACCTAAAAATTGGCGCACCATTGTTGCAGAATATGGTGTAAACTGTATGGCAGATAGCGGTAGGTTTGAACAAGCATCTATACCAGTAAAAGCAACAGTAGAAAGCAAAGTTGGTTTTATGACTGTACCAAAAGACAATGCCAATGAAGATACTTACACGTTTGTGTATGTTACGGTTGTGCATACCACCAAAGAACAGCGCAGCTTTGAAGATGCAAAAGGCATGGTAATAAACGACTATCAAAATTATTTAGAGCAACAATGGTTGGATGGCTTGAAGAAGAAATATCCAGTAACAGTAAATACAGCTGTGTTTAAAACCATTCATTAAATAGAGGCAGCTATGGAAAGTAAAAGTTTTCGCTACTTACACATGTTAAACCCATTTGCTGCTGAGCGAACGAAAGAGATTTTACAGATTAATCCTACCGTAATACCACAACGTTTAGATAGCGCTGAGGTATCTATTGTGGTGTATGAGTACAACGCTGAAACCCTTGACCAGCATAGCTTTAATACAGCTGTTGGCTGTACTGAATTTGTAGACCATAAAAAAGTAAAGTGGATAAATGTAGATGGTATCAATAAACTAACGGTAGAGTCGATAGCCAAGATATTTAACGTACATTATTTACTAGCTGAAGACATACAAAGTGTAGGCTTGCGCCCTAAAATGGATGAGATAGATAACCATCTGTTTTGCCTACTACACATGTTGTATTTTAATAAAGAAACATCAGCAGTAGAAACCGAGCAGATAAGTTTTGTGCTAGGCAGCCACTATGTGATTTCGTTTCAAGAAGATGCGGAACGAGATGTATTTAACGCTTTGCGTGAAAGGCTGAAAGTGAATAATACCAAGCTAAGACAAAGTGGTGCTGACTATTTATGCTATGCGTTAATAGACATGATTGTAGACAATTACTTTGTAGTAATGGAACAATTGGGTGATAAAATTGAGGCGCTAGAAGAAGAGATTATTCATAAGCCAAGTACAAGAAGTTTGGCAAAAATTAACCAGCTACGCAAAGAAATTATTGTATTGAAAAGAAGTATTTCGCCAGTACGAGAAGTGATTAATGGCTTTATAAAAAGCGACAGCGACTTGCTAAACGAAACCACCACCAAATATTTTAAAGACATTTACGACCACGTAATGCAAGCAGCAGACTTGGTAGAAAACTACCGAGATATGATGATCAACATGCAGGACTTATACATTAACCAAGTGAACCTAAAAATGAACGAGGTAATGAAGGTTATGACGATTGTTACTTGCTTGCTAGCACCAGCAACTGTTATTGGCGGTATTTTTGGGATGAACTTTGAAACCATACCATATTTACACAATCGATATGGATTTTTTTTGGCTGTAGCAATGATGTTATTAATCCCCATGTGGATGCTTGGTGTGTTTAGAAGGCGTGGTTGGTTTTAATTTTTTAAACACATAGAGGCATAGGTTAGAATAGAACACATAATACTAACTACCCGTTATTGATTAACCCCTATGTTGTCTTAATATTTCTATGATACTATGTGTTAAACCTCTAAATTGTTTATAATGAACTTATACTTACACAATCAATTGTTTATTGTAGGCGGTGCTACATCTGGTTTGGGCAGAGCCATTGCGATGGCTTTGGTAAATGAAGGTGCTACGGTAATAGCCATTGCAAGAAGTGCAGAACAGCTACAATTATTACAAGAAAATTATCCCAATAATATAGAAACATTAGCTCTAGATATTACGCAGCCAAGTGCTGTAGAAAGTATTTTGAATGCCATTGGTAATAGGCAATTGCACGGTGCTGTATTAAATGCTGGCGGCCCGCCTGCTAAGACGGTTTTAGAAACAAGCATGGAAGATTGGGATGCTGCATATAACAATATCTTACGCTGGAAAGTAGCGCTTACAAAGGCTTTAATACCTTTAATGCAAGTACATAACTATGGTAGGTGTTTGTTTGTAGAAAGCTATTCAGTAAAGCAACCTGTAGAGAATTTAGTATTGAGCAATTCGCTACGTTTAGCGGTGGTAGGTATGGTAAAAACCTTAAGCTTAGAAGTTGCAGCACAAGGCATTACTTTAAATATTCTAGCGCCTGGTTCGCATAATACACCAGCTATTAACCGTATTTATAAAAAGAAAAGTGAACAGACAGGTATAGATGAAGCAACCGTAAAAGCTGCTGCTATTACGCAAATACCAGTGCAGTTTTTGGGCGAGGCAGAAGACTTTGCAAGTATGGCTGTATGGTTGCTAAGCAAGCACAGCCGCTATATTACAGGGCAAACCATTAGTGTAGATGGTGGTGCTGTAAAAGGCACAATGGGGTAATGCATATGTTCGATGTCAAGTTATGGTAATTATTCAAGACAAATATTTAATGACACATAACTACTTTTGTCACCTAAATGCACATCATGAATTCTGTTTTTGATACTACAAAACCTATTGCACTTGGTGCTGACCACGCTGGTTTTGAATACAAAGAAGCAATTAAAGTTTGGCTTACCAATAAAGGCTTTACTGTAAAAGATTTTGGTACACATTCGCTTGAAAGTGTTGACTATCCTGACTTTGCACACCCAACTGCTACAAGTGTAGAAAGTGGTGAATGTGCTTTTGGTATTCTGTTTTGTGGTAGTGCCAATGGTGTTGCTATTACAGCTAATAAACACCAACATATTCGTGCTGGCTTGGCTTGGCAGAATGATGTAGCTAAGTTAATTCGTCAGCATAACAATGCCAATATTGTGTGTATACCTGCACGCTTTATTGCCCTAGCTTTAGCCGAAGAAATCATTGAAAACTTTATGACCACTGAGTTTATGGGTGGTAGACATGGAAGAAGAGTAGATAAAATTGCTTGTTAAGCATTTAATCGTCTTACATCTACCGATACACGTAATTTGTGTGAGCCACTACTAAGTATAATGCCTTTTAGTGGCGTGATGTCTGCATAATCTCTGCCCCAACCAATGGTTACGTGCTGGTCACCCGGTATTTGATTATTGGTTGGATCAAAATCCATCCAACCTAGGTTTGGTATAAACACCGAAAACCAAGCGTGTGAGGCATCTACACCTACAAGCTTTTCTTTGCCCAGTGGTGGTAAGGTTTCTATATAGCCACTCACATATCTCGCAGGTAAGCCTATTGAGCGCAAGCAAGCAATAGCTAAATGGGCAAAATCTTGACATACACCTCTTTTCAAACGCATTACCTCTGTTACTGGTGTAGATACTGTTGTAAAATCAGGGTCGAATTTGAAGTCTTTAAAAATGCGGTGCATGAAGTCTTTAGCAGCCTCAAATATGGGTCTGTTGGGGGTAAATGATTGCAAAGCATACAATGTTATTTGCTCATCAATTGTCGTCATGCTGGTTTCAGTAATAAACTGTCTGGCATCAATATAATCTGGATTGGTTTCAAATAATTGTTGCCTTGCTTGTTCCCACGCAATATTGCCATACAAGTTAATAGTAGAAGAAGGTGATTGTTGTTTTTCTATCTCGTTGGTTACAGTAACCGATAATTTTTTGTGTTGGTGCTGAATAGCAAAATACAGCACTTTATTACCAAAAAAATCTTCGTACTCTTTCATCACATCTGGCTCTGGGCTTATGTTGATGGTGGTTTTTTTACGAAGCTGCTGTTCACTATCTCTTGGTATTAGCATGGCAATATTGTGGCACAAGCTAATAGAACCTGCGTAAGTATATTCAGTAGTATGGGTAATTCTGTAAAGCATTATTAAAGATTGTTACAACATCCAATTATCAATTCGTAAAGATTTGATACGTTTGAAATGGTCTGTGTTGTTAGTAATTAGCTGTAAATCATTCGCAATGGCGATGCCTGCAATTAGCGTATCTGTATGACCAATTTCTTTTCCTTTTTTTCTTAAGTCCGCAAATATTTCAGCAGAAAGTTTACTAGATTTCATTGTTAGTGGCACAACTCTGTTTAGACTAACAAATTCATTAAATCTTGCAAGTTGTTTCTTGGCATCTTTATATAACAAGCCATTTAGTATTTCGTAGTAAGTAATTATGCTGATGTTTACAAAGCCATATTCTTGCAAATGTTCGTCAATCTTATTAACAACCGCTTGATTATCTCTCATAAATGCTGATAAAATATCGGTATCAATTATTGAGAGATTCATTTAGTTTTTGGGTTTTATGTAGTAAAATGATATATTTTTCGACTATACTAATAAAAATAGTTGCTTGTTTTTTATAGTGTTACTTTACGGTTAAACAATCCTTCTCTCGTACTTTTTATGTTATTTTCAAAATCCTTGTAATCGTTATCGCTTAAATCGTTCAAGACGCCTGCAAATGCTAATATTTTTTCTTTATTACCCTTTGTTGCTACTTTAGTTGAATTAAAAGAATGAATAAGAGAATATAAATCCTCTAACCTGTTAATAGGGATTTCTTTAATCTCTTCAATTATATTGTTAATTGTAGGCATCATAATTTTTTATTAAAGATAAGGAAACTCAATAAATTACTTATTTACAAGTCAGCCGAAAACAATTGCTTTTGCGCTTGCGCATGTTTAAAGTAGGTTTTAGAAATAGCATCTGGTATGGCCGATAACAAATTGTACACTTTGTTTAAAAAATCACTCAAATGTGTGTACTCAAATAAATCTTCGTTCAAGTGGGCTAGATGCTCTTTGGTAGCCAATTTTACCAAAGTGTGCGCCTCTAAAATTAGGCGTTCATGTTCGGCTAATTGTTCTGCATTGCCAAATCTTGGTAGCTGTGTAAAATGCCCTTTAATCCTGTCTAATTGGTGTATTAATGAACGTGGATTATTGATATCTAGCAATAGCAATTCTAGCACCAATGGCATTTGTATAGATACACGATACTTGTAGCGATAGTTTACCAAAGCCTCGTTACTTTTTAATACCGCTTCTTGCAAGTTATAGTCTACATCTTCATTAATAAAGCTCACTGATGTCGCTCTTAACATGCGAATTAGTAGTAAGCTTTGCTCAACCTTTCTACCTGTATCAAGCATTAGCCAACCTTGTTCTCTAGAAATACTTTCTCTGTTTAAACCAATAAATGCTACTAGTGACGTGATGAGATTATCTAAAGCCGTCATCATTTTAAAATGCGTCAAGTTGGCTTTAGATGCCGTCATCCAATCTTCTTCCATAGTGCGTAAAACACGCCATGTATCAGTGCTCCATTGACCTCGAACTGCATATACAGCACGGCTAAATAATTGCAAATTATACGACAAACTACAGGCACGTTTCTCGTCAAATAACACGCTGCGTAGTTCTGCCCACACATCATTTATTGGCTGTTCTTCATCTACAAAGCCAGGGTATGTAAATGTAAAATTGGTAAGTGCTTGTAACAGTACTTTTTCTGTTTCTACATCGTCATCATCTATTAGCGATTTATGCCCATCGGTTACAGATTGCATCACGGTACGTTGAAACCTTGCATTGCCCAAAATGCGCTCTGCATAGCGCCCTACCCAAAATAAATTTTCGGCTGTATGACTTGGTAATACACCACTTGAGGCTGGTGTAATGGTTTTAAATAGCTCTTTACGATGGTGATGTGTATGGTCTTTATTGGCCGAAATAATCCAAGTGTCTTTACTGATGCCACCAAGTTGATTAGAAATCAACATATTGTCTTTACGAGACGATGTTCTTGTAAGCCCGCCAGACATGGCTGTATAAGTATCGTTGCTACTTACTAGAAAGCTTCTAAACAGTGCATTACGTGGTTCTATCTTACCATTAACTAAAGCAGGTGTAGAGGCAAAAACCACTTTCTCTTGCCCCACAAATAAGTGTGGGTGTGTTTTGATGTCTTGTTTTAATTGGTACACTTTCTCTTTAGATAAAAGTGCGACATCTATTGAATTGCTACCTGCTAAATTGTTTCTGAATATTTTTTTAATTACCAGCTTTTCTATGTTGTTCAATACATAGTTCAGTTCTTTTGGCTGGCCACACCACCACGATGCAATGGTAGGTAATATCAAATCTTCTTTAAAAAAGTAACGAGCAATACCTTGTAAAAAAGGCATTAAACCAGGGTTTTCTAGTATGCTACTACCAAGTGGGTTGGCTATGCTTACATTACCACTTCGCACTGCTTGCAGCAAGCCCGGTACACCCAATTGCGAGTCGCTTTTTAGTTCTAATGGGTCACAATAAATATCATCTACCCTGCGTAATATCACATCTACTTTTTCAAGCCCGCCAATGGTTTTTAGCCACACATAATTATCTCTTACCATCAGGTCATCGCCTTGTACTAGGGTAAAGCCCATGTAAGATGAGAGGTACGAATGCTCAAAATAAGTTTCGTTGCTTGGCCCCGGTGTTAAAATAACTACCCTAGGGTTTTCATTATCGTGCGGTGCAATGCTTTGTAGCGATTGTTGTAAATCGTTAAAATAAGCTGATAGCTGCCTTACTTTTAAATCAGTAAATAATTCAGGGTTTATACGACTCATAGCCGTTCTGTTTTCTAAAGCATAGCCATAGCCAGAAGGGGCTTGTGTTCTATCGTTTAGTACCCAAATATTACCATTAGCACTACGAGCAAGGTCGGCAGAGTATAAAATTAAACTGTGCTTGCTTTGTGGTGGTATACCTACACATTGGCGTAAAAAACCATTGTGATTGTAAATGAGTTCTGCTGGTAGTAAACCTTGCTTTACAAGGTTTCTTTCGCCATAAATATCTTTTAAAATAAGGTCAAGTAAATTGGCACGTTGCACCAAACCTGGCTCTACTTTTTTCCATTCTTCTTTGCTGATGAGAAAAGGAATGAGATCCAAATTCCAAGGGCGGTTAAGGCCAGAAGGATCATCGTAAATATTATAGGTAACGCCATTTTCTTTCAGTAGGCGCAATATATCTCGGCTTCTATCTTCAATTTCTGCTTGCCCTAGCTTATTCAGCGATTCAAAAAAGGTGAGCCAAAAGGGTCGCAAATGGCCATCTTCACCCAACAATTCATCGTACGAGTAATGATTGGTTAATAATTGCTGAGAGAGATAGTCTTTGGTTAGTTGTGTAATCATTTATTGGTTCAAAACGGCTACTGTAAATTGGGGTTGGTTGCTATACTTGCTAAAAGTAGGTATTTACGGTTAAATGAGCCGTATAAAAAAGCCCCACAAAATTTGTGAGGCCTTCTTCATTATTCATCATCCTAAAAACAACTATTTATTACCGCCACCTTGAGGGCGACCACCGCCTGGACGTTGTTGTGCCAATACATCTTTTACTTTTTTCGCCACATCAGCAGGTAAAGCAGCGTCTAATCTTTTATCTCTTGCTTCAGCAGATTTTTTAATAGCAGCTTGTCTGTCTTCATTACTCATATCTCTCATGCCTCTCATGTTGCCACGAGTTTCTGTAACAATGTTAACTACAGAATCTAATTGTACTGGTGTCAAAAAACTCATAGATTCTTTGTACCTGTTTTTCATCATTTCTTTCATCTGTGCAGGGTCAAAACCGCCTTGTGGTGGTTGAGCGTTTGCGTTGGTAATAACTGCTAATACAATAGCAAGTAATGCAATAATCTTTTTCATAATTGTGGTGTGTTTTAAATTGTAGGGTGAATGTAATGGCTTATTGCATATTTAGTTTTTTTTGCCCTTCTTTTTTGGTTGCAATTCGGCGAGTTTGGCTTTTTGTTCGGTGGTTAATATGGCTTCTACTTTTTTACGTTCTTCCTGTTTCATTTTCTTTAGTTCAGCTTTCTTTTGTGCCTCGGTTAGCGCTGCGTTATTTTTAATGCTATCGGCTTGTGCTTTACCACTTTTACGCATAGTAGCCATCGTTTTCTTCTGCGTCTCATCTAAGTTTAGTTCTTTAGCCAAATTGGCTTTTTTCTTTTTCTCGGTGGTAGGTGCACTTGGTGCGGTAGTGGTTTGGGCTTGTGTTGCATAGCTAAAGCCTACAAGGCATAGTGCTAAAATAAATTGCTTCATGTGTTTGTTTTTTAATTGCAGTAATGACTAGTACTAGCTACTGTAAGTTTAAGTAGAGGCTTGTTATTTTTGTTAATACTGCTATAAAATACAAAAGCCACCCAAACAATTAGGTGGCTTTTGTAAATGCATTGAGGTATTTTAGAATTTAATTTCTTCTTCGTTTTCGTCGTAAAACTTAAACTCTATTAAGTGGAAATTATTATTGGCTTCAATAGATAATTTAGTTTTGTGTTTGCGTTTCCATCGTTTAAAGATAGATGTGAAAATACCTTTGGTAAGGTGCGAATACACAATTGGGTGTACCATTAGCAACAAGTTTTTGTGCGAATGGCTAATTAAATATTGTAAGCGTTTTTCTATTTCGTCTTCTAATAATAGGGTAGAAGATATTTTACCAGTACCATTGCACACAGGGCACACTTCAGATGTGTTGATGCTCAGTTCAGGGCGCATACGCTGCCTAGTTAATTGCATCAAGCCAAATTTAGAAATAGGCAATACAGCATGTTTAGCACGGTCAGTTTGCATAAACTTTTCCATCGCTTCTTGCAATTGCTTTCTATTATCTGGCAGTTTCATGTCTATAAAATCTACCACTATAATACCGCCAATATCACGTAAGCGTAACTGACGAGCAATTTCTTCCGCAGCTTCTAAATTGGTTTGTAAGGCGTTTTCTTCCTGACTATTACTGACACTTTTGTAGCCACTGTTTACATCTATTACGTGTAAAGCTTCGGTGTGTTCTATTATTAAATAGGCACCACTTGGTAGGTTTACCGTTTTGCCAAAAGCGCTTTTAACTTGCTTGGTTACACCATAAGTATCAAATATTGGTAGCGGGCCATTGTGATAGCTTACAATATCTGTTTTGTCTGGTGCAATTTTATCAATATAGCTTTTGGTATCGTTGTAAATGTTTTTATCGTTTACAACAATGCGGTTAAAATCTGCACTTAGCAAGTCACGTAAAATGCTGGTAGCACGGTTTTGCTCGCTTAATATTTTAGCTGGCGCTACTGCATTTTTCAAGTTGGCTTGAATGCCGTTCCAAGTATCTATTAAGCTCAATAAATCTTGATGAATTTCAGCAGTACTTTTGCCTTCGGCAGCCGTACGTACAATTACACCAAAGTTTTTCGGACGAATAGATTCTACAATTTTTTGTAAGCGCTTTCTTTCTTCGCCGCTATGAATTTTTTTAGATACAGCAACAATCTCGTTAAATGGTGTAACCACAATAAATCTGCCCGGTAAGCTTAATTCGCAACTAAGGCGTGGCCCTTTTGCAGCTATTGGCTCTTTTAAAATTTGCACCAATACGCTTGGTTTGCCAGTAAGTACCTCGTTTATTTTACCTGTTTTTACTATTTCAGGTTCAATATTAAATTTTGAAAAATCAAAGCCATTTTCATCCTTGTCTGTCATGGCCAATTGTGTAAATTTCAATAACGATTTTACATAAGGCGATAGATCAGTATAGTGTAAAAAAGCATCTTTTTCAAAACCAACATCAATAAATGCTGCGTTTAAACCAGGAATTAATTTTTTTACCTTGCCAAGATATAAGTCACCAACACCAAATGTGGCATCAGATTTTTCGTTGTGTAGCTCTACCAGCTTTTTTTCTTCTAAAAATGCAATTTCTACACCCGATGGGCTTGCATTTATAATTAGTTCTTTGTTCACAAAATTTGCAACTTTAAAATAAAATAAAATCAATAACATCCTAAACCTTTAGGATGCACAATAACACAACTGTTAATGCTTGCTACTTACTATTGAAGATGAGGTAGATGATAGATAAAGTTGCGTAAGGTAGAAAACAATAGTAACAAGCCTAATAATGTGTAAATGGTGCAGCACATGCTTACTGCACCATTTTATAAGTCTAAATAAGAAAAAACTATTTTTTCTTATGACGATTCTTTCTTAAACGTTTTTTGCGTTTGTGCGTAGCAATTTTATGACGTTTTCTCTTTTTACCACAAGGCATACCAAGACATTTTTAATTTGTTAAAAAATTCAATTTATGATTATAAATAACGCACTAAACGATTGTTACTTATTGAGTCAACTGTTTTATTCTTTTTTCAAGTTCCTTTTGAGCTTCCTCATTAGGAATTCTTTTTTTCACTTCGGTGTACCATTTTACTGCATTGGCTTTATCGCCTTTTGCATCGTAACATTCTGCAAGGTTTAATAGCCCCTCTAGGTCATCTGGCTTTTCAGTTACAATAACAGTAAAACGTTCAATTGCTTTATCGTACTGACCACTTTTTTTGCCACCTAAGCCCAATATTAATTGCGCATATAGGTTTTTAGGATTTTTATCTGCAATCTGCTTAATGGGCAAAATACCCTGCATAGGATTGTTAGAAATATTACCTAGAATGTAGCAAGCACCAAGCCCAATAATGCTACTATCATTTGCCGGATTTAGTTTTAAAGCCTGCTCAAAAAGAACTTTTGCGTTGGTGGCTAGCCATGTTTGCATAGCGGGTTCACCTTCTACCATCAAGTTATCTAAAAATTGACGGGCGGCAAAAGTGAGGTTTTTTTCTGAATTTTCCAACTTTGCTGCTTCGGCTGTATAAAATATATAAGGTTCAAGCACTTTAGCCGAATCTTTCCAAAAGCGAGCAAGCTGATGATAGATGTGTAATTGCTGTTCTTTTACATCGCCACGTGTTACGCTATTCTCAAGTCTCGTAATACGTTCGTTCTGTTCAGGAGTAAGTCTTTGTTTGGCTTTGGCCAATAAATCAGTAAAATTTACAGCAGTAGGGGCTTGCTGGTTTTGTGCAGCGGCAGCCATTGCTACATTGGGTTTCTTTGGAGGAACTGTTTTACCAAAAATAAATAATGCCAATATAGCAGCGATGCCACTGCCTACCAGTATAGATTGTTGTTTAGTCACTATAAAAAATTTGCCACAAAATTAGCTTACTTGCTCTTTGCAATTCGCTTTAACTTCTGTAATAAATTCTTTTGCAGGTTTAAACGCAGGGATATAATGTTCTGGGATATTTACGGCAACATTTTTTTTGATATTTCTACCAATTTTTGCGGCTCTTCTTTTTGGGTAAAAACTACCAAAACCGCGTATGTAAATGCTCTCTCCTTTAGTTAGATTTTCTTTCACTTCTTTAAACATCGTTTCTAATGTTACTAAAACATCTACTTTAGGAATGCCTGTTCTATCGGCAATTTGATTGATTAGATCTTGTTTTCTCATTGTTGTTAATTTGTGTGAATCGTTAGACGTTATAAAATAAAACAAAATTGGCCATAATTAAAACTAAAATTACAAACTATTTTTTTTGTATTACCTATTCGCTATTTTAGTTATTAAAAGTAAGTAGCAATTTAATTAAATGTATTTAACAAAAATAATGATATGCAGGATGCAGTTGTAGAAACGAAGAATTGGCTGTTATAGTATATTTTGATTTCAATTAAAAAAAATGGACTGCTTCGTAAATCAATTTACGGGCAATCCATTTTCAGAATTTTAGGGGATAAAATTCGGGTTTAGGGTTCAAAATAACTAATGTTTAAACAATAGTTATTGCAATACTACTCTTCTTCAATTTTTAATACATAATTTCTGAAAAATAAAATGCCTCAAATATTTGATTTGAAGCATTTTGCAAATAGTTTTTTCTCAACTATTGCAATAAGTCTTTGATTATCAATAGAAACTCAAAGTGTAATGTTTTGAGCTTTTTTTAAATAATCTTTAGGTGAACAGCACTCAAATTTTAAAAAAGCTCTAGAGAAGGTGGCTCTTGAACTAAAACCTGCCTTCTTTGAAATAGCTTCTAAGGTAAATAAATGTGATTCGGGGCTATTTAAAATAGCTTTCACATAGCCAATTCTATACTTGTTTACAAATTCATTAAAATTTAAATTGTACTCTTGATTAATAATAATAGACAAATAGGTATACGGTATATTGGTAATGTCATTTAAGTCTTTCAAGCTAAAGCCTGGTTGCAGAAATGGTTTTAGATCATTCATTTTTAATTCTATTGTTTGTAAATATTGTTGCTTTTTTTCTGGTGGAATAGTTACCTGTTTTGCCTCTGGCTTTTCAGTGATGTTTTCTATTGATGCTTTCTGTGTATTTTCTTCATTTTCTTTATCGGTTTCTAATGGTAAACCATAAAGAATTGTAGGATGAAAGAATAAGGTAATGCCTGTAGCTATCAGCAAACAACTTGTTTCTATTAAATTAATTAAAAAAACATTGTAGTTTTTTAAAAATTGTATGGTACAAATGTGAAATCCTAAAGTACAATAAAGCAGCAAATTGAAGGCTAAAAAAAGACTGAGCCATTTATATACAGAAATATCTAGCTTACCGCTATCAATTAGTCCCTTTTTTGAACGAGCCATTAGTTGATAGCTATAATAAATACAAGCTGTTGCAAGGCTAAATACAAGTATTGGGTGTACATAGCCTGGTAAAAAACCTTCATTATTTTTTAAACCCGAATTCATGTCTTTAAAAAAATTGGCTACCTGATGTTGCTTAGTCACTTTATCTGTAAAATAAAAAGGTAATAATTCAATAAAATGTAGAACAGCAGGTAAAAAAAGTAGATAATCTCTTTTTTGTAGGGATTGCTCTTTTTTAACTGTAGCCCTCACGTACAAATAAAGTAGTACAGATGGTAAATAATGTAATGCTTTGGTACACCTAAAAGCGTAAGGAAATTGTGTTAGTAATCCTGTAACTACTAATAAATTGTGCGCTGCAAATAAAGAGAAGGTAAGAATGTAAATAGCAAGAAGCCTGCTGCTGTGTTTTTGTTGTGTATTCTTAAAAAATAAGGCAACAAATATTAAGAAGCCTAAAAATGTAGCAATTAAAAAAATGAAGCTTATAAAGCTAGATGGCATAATTAGTTTTTGGTCTCGCAATATCTCTTTTTTTTATCAAAATATGTGATAGTGTTAAAAGAGTTGCAGAAATTACTAAACAATTAATTGAAAAAAATAAGTAAAATTAATAATAAATAAAAGTCTAATTATTTAAACAGAATCAAAGAATTTACAAGCGTGATGTTAATGAGCCACCCTCTCTTCTAGTAGTTGCTGTACTAGTTTTTCTAATTCGGTGATACGTTTCTCGAAGCTTGGTAAGTTACGGCTAAGGGCTTGGCTGCGCAGGGTGGCGGTAAAGTCGTACGCAGGGCTACCTGTAACGGTAGTGTTGGCACGTTTAATAGACTTGCTTACACCACTTTGGGCATTAATGCGGCTGCCATCTGCAATGGTAATATGGCCTACAATACCAGCTTGGCCGCCAATCATTACATTGCTGCCTACTTTGGTACTGCCGCTTACACCTGCTTGGGCTGCTACCACCGTATTGCTACCTATTTCGGCATTGTGCCCTACTTGTATTAGGTTATCTAGCTTAGCACCACGCTTTACAATGGTACTACCCATAGTAGCACGGTCAATAGTAGCATTAGCACCTATTTCTACATAGTCTTCTAGTATTACATTGCCTATTTGTGGTATCTTTTTAAACGTACCATCGGCCATAGGCGCAAAGCCAAAACCATCGCCACCAATAACACTGCCAGCATGTATGGTTACGTGGCTACCTAGTACACAATCGTGGTATATTTTTACGCCGGGGTAAATGATACAATTATCTGCAATGGTTACATTATTGCCTATAAATGCGCCAGGATACACTTTTACATTGTTGCCAATGGTTACTTGCTCGCCTATATAGGCAAAAGCACCTACATATACATACTCGCCTAACTTGGCGGTACTTGCTATATAACTTGGCTGCTGTATACCACTCAATTGCTGCGATACAATTTCTTGGTATTTAGATAATAAGGCGGCAAAAGCGGCATAAGCATCGGGTACACGCAATAGCGTAGCGCTTACGGGCTGCTTAAGCTCTAACGTGTTATTTACAATAACAATAGAGGCATTGGTGGTATATAAATAATCTTCGTACTTAGGATTGGCTAAAAACGCAATATCGCCAGTGGTAGCTTCTTCTATTTTCCCAAAATTGCCAACAGCAACGGTAGCGTCACCTTCTAGTTGGCCATTAATCATCATGGCTATTTGCGCAGCAGTAAATTGCATAGGCTGTATGTTAGCTGTTCTAAGTGCTTGGTTTTGTGGTAATTGCTGGTGTACGAACTACAAATACATAGAACCTAATACACTGAAACAATTTACAATAGTCTGCAAATGTAGAATTTTTTAGTGGCGGCTGGAAATTGTTTGCAGTTGTTACCTTATTAAATACCCTGCCCATAAATTATAAAGCTAGGTACGCAACACTTTGCTTCAACGTATCGGCAAATCTTAATATTATGTGCTTTTGCAAAAATTATGAGCAGATATTTTAAATACTAGGGCAAATTGTAGGAAATAAGCCTAGGTATTTTAAATACTAGGGCAGATTGCAGGAAATAGGCCCAGATATTTTAAATACTAGGGCAGATTGCAGGAAATAAGCCTAAGTATTTTAAATAAGAGGACATATTACCAGAAATAAGCCCAGATATTTTAAACAAAAAGGTTTTTGTAGAAAATTTGCTTGTGTATTTTAAGTGTAACACAAAAAATGATATTACAAAGCTTATTGCAGATAGCACATATAAAACTTTTTAATAGGTGCAGCAATGGTTTGGTTAATTAATGGATCGTCTATGGCGGTGATATCTTTCACGCTGCCATCTTTAAATAAAATATTAATGCCCTCGCTATTGGTTTTGTACATGGTATTATCTGCCTCGCCTGCAAATACAAAATAGCTAGCTTCTTGTGAGCTAATGCTGTAATAGGTAGCTGCTGCTGCTAGTTTATCGGCTACAAAATCTGCCTCAAAGGGTTCTGATTGTATCTTAATTTTTAGTAGCTGACGGTTAAGTAATCTATTGGCTAGTGTTTGTAATATCATGTCATCATGGTTGCTCCATTTTTTTACTGCTACTTGTAGGTCGCTATCATCTAGCTTGCAAAACTTTTCTAGGGTGTTTACATTCATCACACCATTAAAGTTAAACAAGAAGAAATCTATACCACAGTGTGTGTGTAAATCAGTAGCGCCTTGTGCTATCAATTCTCTAACACGTTGTAGCAAGTTTACCAGCATTTTCTCTGCACTTAATACCGTTTTGTGTAAGTACACTTGCCAGTACATTTGGCGCCTTGCTACTAGAAATTTCTCGATGCTGTAAATGCCTTTTTCTTCTACCATTAGCTCGCCATTGTGTACGGTAAGCATTTTTAAAATACGGTCGTAGCCAATAACGCCCTCGCTTACGCCTGTAAAAAAGCTATCACGAGTAAGGTAATCCATTCTATCTACATCTAGTTGACCACTAATGAGCTGGTGTAAGAACTTTTTAGGATAATTATTGGTAAATATATCAATGGCCATTTGAAGCTGCCCATCTAATTGCTCGTTCATTATTTTCATAATCATCAAGCTAATGTCTTCGTGATGAACACCTTGTAGCAATTGGCTTTCAAGCGCATGAGAAAAAGGGCCGTGGCCTACATCGTGCAACAAAATGCCTGCTTTTACGGCCATTTCTTCTTCAGGTGTAATGTCAATGCCTTTGGCACGTAGCTCGTTTACAGCATTGCCCATTAAGTGGTAAGCCCCTAGCGAATGTAACAATCTAGTATGTACCGCACCGGGATAAACCAAGTAAGCCAAAGCCATTTGGTGAATGCGGCGCAAGCGCTGATAATATGGGTGCGAAATAATGCTAAACAATAAAGGATGGTTGATGGTAATGAAGCCGTAAACTGGATCGTTAATGATTTTTTGCTTTTGCGCCATAATTTGTTGCGAGATTGTTAAACCAAGATTACAAAGGTACATTTATAGATGAAAGAGATATATTTAACCGCTGAATAAACTGCTGATTAGTAATTAATAATTAGTAATTAAGAATTAGAGGTAGAATTACAGCAGAGGTAAGTACTAAACGATGCTACCGATAGCTATCGGTAGTGCGACGTAACCAAAGCTGCACAAGGATTTGAAGCCGATAACAAAAAAAGAAAAACTCCAAAATTTAAACTCTAAACTAATTATATGTCATTAGCAAAAATTGTATGGGTAGATGATGAGATGGAAAGCCTGCAAAGCCAGAAACTATTTTTAGAAAATAAGGGTTATGATGTGACCACGTTTTCTAATGGTTTTGATGCGCTAGACTACCTAAAAGAGAATGTAGTAGATGTGGTATTGATGGACGAAACGATGCCTGGTATTACTGGGCTTGAAACCCTTGCTAAGATTAAAGAAATTAATCAGCAAATACCAGTGGTGTTAATTACAAAAAACGAGACTGAGAACCTGATGGATGATGCGATAGGTAGCCAAATAGCTGACTACTTAATAAAGCCTGTGAATCCTAATCAGGTGTTGCTGAGCTTGAAGAAAATAATAGACAATAAACGCTTGGTGGCTGAGAAAACCACTACGACTTATCAGCAGCAGTTTCGCAATTTATTTACCGCACTTAACAGCAATCCTGACTATAATGAGTGGATGGATATTTATAAGAAACTGGTGTACTGGGAGCTAGAAATGGAAAAAAGCGATAGCCCTGAAATGCAGGAAATACTAGCATCGCAGAAGGCTGAGGCGAACACTGAGTTTTTTAAATTTGTAAGTAGAAACTATGCTAAATGGGTGAACCCTAAAACGGATGAAGCGCCTATTATGAGCCATAACTTGCTTAAATATAAGGTGCTGCCACATGTAGAAAAAGGCACGCCTACGTTTTTTATATTGATTGATAATTTACGTTACGACCAATGGAAAACCATTCAGCCCATATTTGCTGAAAGCTTTAGAATACTAGAGGAAGAAACGTTTTACTCAATATTACCAACGGCTACACAATATGCAAGAAATGCCATTTTTAGTGGTATGTTGCCCATAGATATAGAGAAACAATTTCCCAACGAATGGAAGAATGATGAGGAAGAAGGCGGCAAAAATTTGTTTGAAGAAACGTTTTTAAGGGCTCAAATAAAACGCCTGAAACGTGATGATATAAAAGTGAGTTACACCAAAGTGGTGCATCACCATGATGGAGTGAATTTGGTGAATAATGTACACAACTTGTTACAAAACGACTTGAATGTAATAGTGTACAATTTTGTAGATATGCTAAGCCATGCGAGAACAGAAATGGAAGTACTGAAAGAATTGGCTGGTGATGAAGTAAGCTATAGAAGTATTACCAAAAGCTGGTTTGAACACAGTGCATTGCACCAAGCCTTAAAGAAAATAGCGGATAAGAAAATAAACCTTATTGTAGCAACTGACCACGGTACTGTAAGGGTAAAAACACCTCATAAAGTAGTTGGTGATAAACAAACAACAGCCAACCTACGCTATAAACACGGCAGAAACTTGAACTACGAAGGTAGGGATGTTTTGGCTTTTAGAGACCCAAGAGAGGCTGGCTTGCCTGTGCCTAATGTAAACTCGTCTTTCATATTTGCTAAAGAAGATGGCTTTTTGTGTTATCCTAATAATTACAACCACTACGTGAACTACTACCGCAATACGTTTCAGCATGGTGGGGTAAGCTTGGAGGAAATGATAGTGCCGGTGATAAAGATGGTGAGTAAGTAGCTTTAAGGCAGAAAGGCAAGGAGGCAAAAAGTGAGTATTAGTAGTGAAATGATAGGTGAGTGGTTGGATTTGCAAGTTTCTGTGGAAAAATCAACGCCATCCATAAAATTGTACCATCTACTTTTGAGCAAAATAAAATTCCCCTTTAGGGGTTAAGGGGCATGAAACCAACACAAGGTAATTTAGATAAACTAGAAAATATTTTAAGTCAAAGTGCTTATGTAGTGCGTTACGAACGTGGCACTTTTCAAAGTGGGTGGTGCTTGCTAGAAGCTAAGAAAATAGTAGTACTGAACAAATTTTTAGATACAGAAGGTAGAATGAATACGCTTACAGAATTGATACCTCAGGTGGCTATTGACTTTGATAAACTAACCATCGAGAGCCAAAAGTTGTATGAAGATTTGGTGAAGAAATTTGAACTGCCGGCTACAAGCACTACCGAAACATCAGAATAATTTAGTATCATTGTTTGAATGACAGACGCAGCAGAACATCCATCTATTACCGTTACATTTCTTGGCACAGGCACAAGTAGTGGTGTACCAATGATATGTTGTGATTGCGCCGTGTGTACTTCTACCGATAGCAAAGACAAACGCTTAAGAAGTAGCATTTTAGTACAATCTGCCAATACCACTTTTGTAATAGATACCACGCCAGATTTTAGGTATCAAATGCTGCGCATTAATAATAAAAAGCTAGATGCAGTATTGTTTACCCACCCACATAAGGACCATGTGGCGGGCTTAGATGATATACGTGCTTACAACTATTTTCAGGCAAAGCCAATGGAAGTATTTGCTAATGCGCTTACGCAAGAAACCTTGTTTCGTGAGTTTCAGTATGCTTTTGCTGACAAAAAATATCCTGGCATACCGCAAATACATTTACATACAATAGATGAAACACCATTTGCCATAGGTGATATACCAGTAACACCTATAAAAGTTTGGCACTTAAAAATGCCCGTACTTGGTTTTAGAATGGGAGAATTTACCTATATTACGGACGCAAATAAAATTGATGACGCAGAGAAGGAAAAAATACTAGGTTCTAAGGTATTAGTGGTAAATGCTTTGCGAAATGACAAGCATATATCGCACTTTACACTTACAGAAGCAGTAGCACTTGCAGAAGAGTTAGAAATACCTAAAGTACATTTTACCCATATTAGCCACCAATTAGGTTTGCACCAAAACGTTAATGCACTGCTACCCCCCAATATGCAGTTGGCCCACGATGGCCTAACGATAAAGATTGGCTAAACAAGTTCCTTGATGATTAACATTTAAAAACCGTTAACCATGAAGCGAATTGTAAAAGACTATTTTTCTTTTTCTAAAAAAGAAACTACCGCTGCTATTATATTACTAGTAATAGTAGGCAGTTTTATTGCCCTACCTTATGTGTACAAAAAAGAACGTCAACCACCTGTAATAGACCCACAAGTAAAGGCAGCCGTAGAAGCTATTCAGCCGAAAAGTGGTGAGAAAGAAAGTGCCAATGATGATTTTGCCGACCGCTACCAAGCACAACCAACTGAGGTAGAAACCAAGTATGCATTGTTTGAATTTGACCCCAATACGCTAGATGCAGCCGGCTGGAAACGTTTGGGCCTACGAGACAAAACCATTAATACGTTGCTGAATTATCGTAATAAAGGTGGTAAGTTTCGTAAGGCAGAAGACATACGCAAAATATGGGGCTTGCGCCCACAAGAAGCGGATAGAATTATACCGTATGCTAGAATAGATGCACCGCAAAACAGCTATGCTAAGCCTGCATTTGGTAGTGCTGCGCCTGCGGCAAAAACGATTGCTGTTGTAGATATAAATTCGGCTACACCACAAGATATGCGCAACATACCTGGTATGGAAAATGGCTTGCAGTATCGTATTGTAAAATTTAGAGAAAAACTAGGTGGCTTTATTAGTTTAGAGCAAGTAAAAGAAACCTATGGTATGACAGATTCTGCATTTGCGGCTATGCAACCTTACATAAAGTTTGTGCCTACTGCTGTTGCTAAAATAAACATTAATACCGCTTCTGATTTTGAGTTAAATGCGCATCCATACATTACCAAGCCGGTAGCCAAAGCCATTGCGCTGTATAGAACACAGCATGGTAGCTATCAATCTGTAGCGGACATAAAAAAGATTGCGTTTATTAAGGAAGATGTGTTTCAGAAAATAGCACCTTACTTGACGGTAGAGTAACCGCTGATGCGTTGGATGGAATGATGGGCTGTGATGTTTGAGTGGCAAGGGAAACACAGGGCAAAGAAGCAAAGAAGGGGGGTAATAAAATGTAGTTGCTTCTGTGCTCTGTGGTTTTACTTATGTTGTGGAATTATAAATCCCTTATATCTTGCGTTAGAGATGCGCTGCGCTAATATCATCGAATAGCGAGCTTGTCTATTTACACAGGCAGGGCACTTTTTAGTTTAGCTGTTTTTCTTGATTTACTTATTGTTAGTTGTAGTTTCTCTTTATTAGCCTTTATAAAAGCACTAATGGCAAGTTCTTCTTCTTTGGTTAATGGGGCTTGCCCGCCTATAGAATCTACATTTAATTCTTTAAGTTTATTTTTCATTTGGAAAATATTTATTAATAAGTTTTAATGCTGCAATTGTATCTATAATCATTATGCGCCCACCCACATGCATTGCACCAAGCGAGTCAATGTAATGTTGAATGAGGAAACGTTCGTTAGAGTTTTGAAATGGTAAATCTTTCTTTTGAAACGCCCGCCAGTATTTTGAAAGTGTTAATCTTTTCATTGAAATGTTCGCTAGAGCTTTGAAATGGCTTTTTGCTTCTTCGAAACACTCGCCAAGATTTTGAAAGCATAAAACTTCTTTTTGAAATGCTCGCCAGCGTTTTGAAAGGGCAGTTTTCTTTTTCGAAACCCTCGTTAACATTTTGAAAGCATAAAACTTCTTTTTGAAATGCTCGCCAGAGTTTTGAAAGTGGTTTCTGACATTGAATTGTCATGAGCTATTGAATGATGTTATAAACCACAGGGCAAGGAAGCAAAGAAGAGATCAAACAAAACGCTGTTGCTTCTTTGCCCTGTGGTTTACAAATAAAAATCTGCGTATTTCCGCGTTATCTGCGAGCAATATTTTCCCCTGCAACTTCAAGCATAATTTCTCACCCTTCAAACTAAGCTAACCAACCTTTTCGCCTGTGGTATATATTTGCAGCCATAATAGCAATGTACAATGACGATTAGTTACAATTGGTTGAGTGAGTATTTACCAGAAGTGATAGAACCTGAAAAGCTATCGCATATATTAACAAGTATTGGTTTAGAGGTAGAAAGTTTAGAGAAATATGAGAGCGTAAAAGGTGCTTTACAAGGCCTTGTAATAGGCGAGGTTTTGGCTTGCGAGCAGCATCCTAATGCTGATAAATTAAAAGTAACCAAGGTAAACATTGGCGCAGCCGAACCTTTGCAAATAGTATGCGGTGCACCTAACGTAGCAGCAGGACAAAAAGTGGTAGTAGCCACTGTAGGTACTACTATTTACCCTACAAGCGGCGAACCATTAACTATGAAAGTGGCTAAAATACGTGGTACAGAAAGCTATGGTATGATATGCGCTGAAGATGAAATAGGCATTGGTGGTAGTCATGCTGGTATTATGATTTTGCCAGAAGATGTGGTGGTAGGTACACCTGCATCTGAGTACTTTTTGCCGTACAACGATTGTATTTATGAGATTGGTTTAACACCAAATAGAATGGATGCGATGAGTCACCTAGGTGTGGCTAAAGATGTGTGTGCTTATCTCTCACATCACAGGCAAGAAGCAAGAGTAAAAAGTCCTTTTAACAATAGTTTTAAAGTAGATAATACCAATACACCCATTGCTGTAACAGTTGACAATACTGAGGCTTGCCCAAGATATAGCGGTGTAACTATTAGCGGTGTTACCGTAGCAGATTCGCCAAAATGGTTGCAAAATAAATTGATAGCCATTGGTCAAAGACCGATTAACAATATAGTAGACATTACCAATTTTATTTTACACGAAACTGGTCAGCCATTACATGCTTTTGATGCGGCCGCAATTGCCAATAATACCGTAATTGTTCAGAATTTACCAGAAGGTACAGCCTTTACCACACTAGATGAAAAAGTTCGACAATTAAGTGCAGAAGACTTGATAATATGTGATGGTAATGGTGCGCCAATGTGTATAGCAGGTGTATTTGGCGGTGCTACAAGTGGCGTAAAAGAAAGCACCACCACCATATTTTTAGAAAGTGCTTGCTTCGCTTCTACATCTATTCGTAAAACATCTGTAAAGCATGGTTTACGTACAGATGCTGCTACAAGATTTGAAAAAGGTGTAGATATTTCTAACACTATCAACGTGCTAAAACGTGCCGCTTTATTAATAAAAGAAATAGCCGGCGGCGAAATAAGCAGCGAGATAGTAGACATTTACCCAGCACCAAAAGAAAAAACAGAGGTATCGCTTAAATATCATTACTTGAAAAAACTAAGTGGTAAAAACTACCATGTAGATGCAGTAAAGAAAATACTAACTGCGCTAGGTTTTGAAGTAATGAAAGAAGGGATTGATGAAATTCGTGTATCGGTACCGTTTAGTAAGCCAGACATCAGCCTACAAGCAGATATTGTAGAAGAAATATTGCGTATTGATGGGCTAGATAATATTACCATTCCTACAAGTATTACCATGTCACCTGCTGTAGAAACATTGGGCATAAAAGAAGTGCTGAAAGACAAGATTGCGATGTACTTGGTAGGGCAAGGTTTCAACGAAATATTTACTAATTCTATTACCAACAGTAGCTATTTTGACGAAACAACTTTAAATAGCACGGTGAAAATGATGAATAACCTAAGTGCTGATTTAGATGTGTTACGCCCATCTATTTTAGAAACAGGTTTAGAGTGTATTGCTTACAATAACAATCGTAAAAACAGCAACTTACAATTGTTTGAATATGGCAAAACCTACCATACCACAGGTGTAGGTAATTATAGCGAGGAAGAACATTTAGCCTTGTACATTACAGGTAATAATCATGAAGATACATGGCAAACAAAAGGTGCTGCGTACGATTTTTACCGTGCTAAAGGTATTGCTACTGCGGTGTTACAGCTATGTGGGTTACTTGATGTAAATTTTGCAAAAAACGATGCTGCAAATAGCCTTACAATTAATAATGGTAAGCAAGCCATTGGTAGTTTATTACAAGTAGATGCTGCCAAACTAAAGGCATTTGACATAAAACAAGCGGTGTATTTTATAGATATTAACTACGCAGCGCTTGCAAAAGCCGTAGAAAAGAAAAAGATTGTGTACAAAGAGGTAAGTAAGTTTCCTGCGGTGCAAAGAGACCTTGCATTGATAGTAAATACTAGCACCACTTTTGATATGATTGAAGCGGCTGTACAAAAAACAAAACTGAACAAGCTTACCAATGTGCGCTTGTTTGATGTATTTGAAAGTGATAAGCTTGGTGAAGGTAAAAAATCGATGGCGGTAAACTTTACCTTTTTAGATGAAGAAAAAACGCTGGTAGATAAAGAGGTAGATAGTATGATAAACAAACTAATAGCCACTTTTGAAGCTGAATTACAAGCAGAAATAAGAAAGTAAATTGCTAGAAGGTTGTAAACAGCAATAAAAACTGTTTCATTACTTGTAAAAAGACCATTTGCAAGTGTAAATACTAGCTTAACAGTAATCAGTAACTGCTCAACATTTGTAAGTAATGTATTTACACAAATAAGTAGTAACTCATCACTAGTAAGTAAAGTGAAAACACTTGTAAGTATTAGCTAAACACTAATAAGTACGGTGGTAACACTTGCAAGTAATGGGTAAACGGTAGTAAATAGCTGCAAAACAGCAATAAATGGTGTTACGTCACTTGTAAACGAAAGTTAATCATCAATAAGTACTGCGTAATAGCAGGTATAAATAAGTATATCTTTTATTAATGAGCGATATAAATAGTCAACTTCAAGTATTGCAGGTGCGCTTGCAGCAGCTGATAAAAAATTATCAGCAGTTGCAGAAAGAGAACGTGCAATTGAAAAAGAATTTGGCTAAAAAAGAAACAGAAGTAGCAACAAAAGACGAGGAAATGCAAAAGCTACAGTATCAATTAGATGCGCTAAAGCTTACAAAGAGTGCATTTGACGAAACAGAACGAGCATTGCTAGAAAAGCGAATAGATATTTATCTGAAAGAGATAGAAAAATGCTTGGCATTGCTAAATAGTGAGGCTTAAAAATTGCAGGGTGGTTTACGTGAATGAACTATAAACCTCAAACTACAAACTACAATAAATCATGTCAGAATTAATACCCATCAATATTGCCATTGCAGATAGAACCTACCGCTTAAAGCTACGTGCTGAGGATGAAGAAGTGGTGCGCAAAACGGTGAAAATGATTAACGAGAAGATTGTAGAGTTTAAAACCAATTTTGCAGGTAAAGACATACAAGACTACATCAGCATGGTATTAATTTGGCTAGCAACAGAGCAAACGCAATCTGCCATACAATTGATACAACTTAAAGATGCGACAGAAAAGATTGCCATGCTGCAAAACAATATTGATAAAGTATTGGCTGCCTCGTCTGAGAATGTGTGATAGAAATGGTAATTTGCTACTACAAAGCCATGCTAGTTTTAATAATTAGCTACTTTTGCTTTTTATAATTACAATTTAACTACAAATTTAAAACTACTACATATGCCAGGTTTTGAACTGTTTGGTGCCGAAGAAAGACAACATATTAATGATGTAATGGAAACAGGCATTTTAATGCGTTATGGTTTTGACGGGCCACGTAAAGGCATTTTTAAAGCCAATGAGCTTGAACAAAAAATTACAGAAGTGTTTGGTTGTGGCTATGCACAGCTTACAAGTAGCGGTACAGCAGCATTAACCACTGCAATGGCTGCATTAAATATAGGTGTGGGTGACGAAGTGATTATGCCAAGCTTTACGTTTGTTGCCAGTTTTGAAGCAGTGTTAAGCGTAGGTGCGATACCAGTTTTGGTAGATATAGATGAAACATTAACCTTAAAACCTGAAGCTGTAAAAGCTGCCATTACACCAAAAACAAGATGTGTAATGCCAGTGCATATGTGTGGTAGTATGGCCGATTTAGATGCACTAAAAGCCATTTGCGAAGAATACGATTTAATATTATTAGAAGATGCTTGCCAAAGCATTGGTGGTAAGTATAAAGGCAAAGCTTTAGGTACAATAGGCCATGCAGGTACATTTAGTTTCGACTTTGTAAAAACAATTACTTGTGGTGAAGGTGGTGTGGTAATGACCAACAGCCAAGATGTATTTGAAAAATGTGATGGTTACACCGATCATGGTCACGACCATAAAGGCGTAGATAGGGGTGCAGATTTACATCCGTTTATTGGCTACAACTTTAGAATAAGTGAATTACACGCAGCTATTGGGCTTGCGCAAATAGGTAAGCTAGACCAAATATTAGCTATACAGAAAAAGAACAACCAATTATTACGTAGTTACTTGCAGCAAATACCAGAAATTACTTTTAGAATAGTGCCAGAAGGTGGTGTAGATAATTATGCATTTTTAAGTTGGTTTTTACCAACAGAAGACTTGATGCGTGCAGCTATTGCTGAAATGAAAGCACAAGGTATTTTGGCTGGTAGCTTCTACTGGTACGATAATAACTGGCATTACATTCGCAAATGGCAACATTTACACAATGCAACTACATTAAACAATATTAGTGATGCGCAAAAAGCGGCTTTACACGACCTTAAAACACAAGATTTCAGTGTAAGTGATGCCGTAATGAGCCGTTGTATTTCTACTGCTATCAGCCTTGCATGGACAGAAGAACAAATACACGAAAAAGGTTCTAAAATGGCGGCGGCTATTAAAAAAGCGGTTGCAGAAGTAAGTGTTGTGGCGTAAATTAGTTTAATTCTCACTATAATGAATCAAGAGTTAAAATTAGAAATAGCACCAAGCCTTTCAAGTAGAATTAAAAAATGGGATTGGATTTTATATAGTCTTTGGTGTCTTCTTAGTGCTTATACTTATTACCTGTATAAGAGAAATACCGACTTATTTGTTTCAGTCACAGCTTTTATAATAATTTTATTAAGATTCTTACCTAAAAAGGGAGAAGCTAATTTTGTTGAGATATCAGGTGAAAGAATAATGTGGCAACTTGCGAAAAATACTCCAGAAGTTTATAAACTCTGGAGTGAGATTGAATGGATTAAGTTTGAAAAAGAAGGGGTTAGCTTCTATCAAACATGTAGTTTCAATAATTTCTTATCTACAGAATCGTTTACCCAAGAACAAAAAGAAAAACTGAATACAACAGTTTCAGAAATAGCTTCAGCAAAGAACATCAAGTTGGTGTATTAGAATTCTCTGTGTTTCAGTGCCTCTGTGGCAAAACCTATGGCCTACCACTGTGCTTCCCTTCTAGTTTATCTACTTCTTCTACGCTGCCTATCCTAAACTTCACAGGTACTTTTACTAGTTTTTGTATTTGCAATTCTTGCTTGCAGAAAAATGGCAAGTTGCTGCTGTAATAATTTGAGGCTAAAACTCGCAATGGCAAGTTTTTTAAACTATCTAATGGTAATTTTTTTGGTGTATTTGGCAATGTCATTTGCGCAGCCAATTTGTGACCTATCACCACCATTATCAATACTATAACTATTTTTTTAGTCATAAAGTCTATTACTTACGTTGCATGAAGATAAAAAGTTTTTGACGCTAATGCAGCATTGTAGGCAACAGTTTTTATTGTTCTAGTATCTTTATTTAACAAACGTTAAACAGATTGCTATGAAGAAGATATTTACACTAATCGCTTTGCTTTTTTCGTTAAGCACTTTTGCCAATACAATAATTGTAAAAGGCTATGTAAGAGATTCTACAGGTAAAGGCATTGCTAACAGATATGTACGCATTGCTACCGATACGGTTACAGCAAGCAATACATGTGCAATAGCACACTATAAAATTACCGATGCCAATGGTTTTTATTTGGATACGGTAACTTGTAGCACTGATATTAAAAAATTACTTGTATTCACCGAAAGTTGCAGTGCTATTATCACCAAAATAGTAACGCCAACTACCAATATTGTTGAATGTAATTTTACTATTTGTGTGCCACCTGTAGTAACACCGCCAATACTTAGTTATGTAATAGTAAAAGGTACGGTAAAAGATTCTTCTGGTAAAGCAATCGCTAATCATTTGGTGAAAATAGGTACAGATAGTTCGCTTGGTAGTGCTTGCTATACATCGCATGTTAAATACACAAATCCTAATGGCTATTATATAGATACCTTGTACTGCAATGCAGCTATTAAAAATGTAGTAGTAAGTTCAGAAGTATGTGGCAGCGTAATTACTAAAACAATTACGGTGGTTAATGGTGTAGCGGAAAGTAATTTCATTATTTGTGTGCCACCAGTTGTTACGCCACCAACACCACCTGTACTAACCTATGTAATTGTAAAAGGTTATGTAAAAGATTCTTCTGGTAAAGCCATTGCTAATCATGTAGTGAAAGTTTTTACAGATAGTACGTTTGGTAGCAGTTGTGCTGTAGGGCATATTAAATATACCAATGCCAATGGTTATTATATAGATACATTATACTGTACCACAGCCATAAAATATGTGGGCGTAAGTTCAGAAGTATGTACACGTATTGTAACCAATAAAGTGGCCGTTACCAATGGTGTAGCAGAAAGTAATTTTATTATTTGTTTGCCACCTGTTGTTACGCCAACACCACCTGTTTGTTCAGCCAATTTTGTATATGCACAGTTATTAGTGGGTGTAAAATTCAATAGTAATGTATCTATTGCTGCGCCAAATGATACCATCATTGGTCGTAAATGGAGTTTTGGTGATGGTGATTCTGCTTATAACTTGAAAGACCCAATACATATTTACAAACGTTCAGGTGCTTACAATGTTTGCCTAAGTATTAAAACCGCCAAAGGTTGCGAAAGCAAAATTTGCAAAACCATCAACCTAACAGATAGCTTACCAAATAGTACTGGTTCAATAGCTGAACCTATTAAAATTGTCATTCTTTATCCAAATCCTGCACACGAAAAAATGGCTGTATTAATATGGGATGCTTACGACAATACTTCTGCAGAATTAAGCATTGTAGATATTTATGGGCAGAAAAAATGGGGCAGTTCAACTACCTTACTAAAAGGTAATAACGGTATGAATATCAACGTATCAATGCTGCCAAATGGTCCTTACTTCTTTAAAGTTACCACGGCTTTTGGTGTAGTAAGTCGTAAGTTTTATAAACTATAATTTTTTTGGTTTGGTCACTTATGTGTTATCGCCGCTGCCATTTTTGGTGGCGGTTTTTGTTTAAATACTTATTTGGTTTTTCAAACAACTTAAACAGATTACAATTTAGGTCATATTACAACTCATGGTTAGTGCTGCTAAAAAGGAAAACAAAGGATATAACCCTTCTTATTTCTTTTTAATCTTCGCTATGTGCTGAACCGCCATCTTAATTCGTCATTCCGCAAACGTTCTCATCATTTCACAGCATTTTAATTACTGTTTGCTTTGTGGTTTGCCCTATTTTTGCCACGCATTAAAAAAGATGCAACCAGTTAGCTATGTCAGTGTTAGTTAATAAAGATTCTAAAATTATTGTACAAGGGTTTACCGGTACAGAGGGTACGTTTCACGCCACTCAAATGATTGAGTATGGTACACAAGTAGTAGGTGGTGTTACACCAAATAAAGGTGGTACACTACACTTAGATCGTCCTGTATTTAACACCGTGGCCGATGCTGTTGCCAGCACAGGTGCTAATGTTAGTATCATTTTTGTACCGCCAGCATTTGCTGCCGATGCTATTATGGAAGCTGCAGAAGCAGGTATTGCTTTGGTAGTTTGTATTACAGAAGGTATTCCTGTACAAGATATGGTAAAGGTGAAAAACTACCTTGAAGGTAAAAACACCCGCCTAATTGGGCCAAACTGCCCAGGCGTTATTACTGCCGAAGAAGCAAAAGTTGGTATTATGCCAGGTTTTATATTTAAAAAAGGTCGTGTAGGTATTGTATCAAAATCTGGTACGTTAACTTACGAAGCGGCTGACCAAACTGTAAAAGCAGGTTTAGGTATCAGTACTGCTATTGGTATTGGTGGCGACCCAATTATTGGTACACCTACTGTAGAAGCAGTAAAATTATTAATGGCCGATCCTGAAACTGACGGTATCATCATGATTGGTGAAATTGGTGGTAGCATGGAAGCAGATGCTGCACGTTGGATAAAAGACAACGCAACCAAACCAGTGGTAGGTTTTATTGCTGGCCAAACAGCGCCTCCAGGCCGTAGAATGGGCCACGCAGGTGCTATTATTGGTGGTGCAGACGATACTGCAGAAGCTAAAATGAAAATTATGGCAGAATGTGGTATTCATGTAGTTGCAAGCCCTGCTGACATTGGTAAAACAATGGCTGCTGCATTATTAAATAAGTAGTTTTTTTAGTGAGATGAATAAAAGCTAAAAGCCCTTGCAATTGCAGGGGCTTTTTGTTTGGGTAATTTTTTTTGTGACGAGCCTAGAGCTACTATTTAGCATCGTTGCGTCACACTTATACGTTCTGTTCGTTATTCAATTTTTATCAAAGCGGTTATTTACCTCTATTCAAGCGTCTCGAAGAAAGTTTTTTCCAAATACTATGCGCTAATTTTATTTCTTTCTGAGTTAAGCCAAAATGTTCTCTTAGTATTATTTGATTCGTGATTTTTAGCACTTCTTCAATGTTTGTTTTTTCACGAATTAGCTTATCAATTTCAGGAAGTAATAACGCATTGTCTTTGTGATATGGTAATAAAACTTTTTCAGCTTCATTAGGCATAAGTTCTAAAACACCGCCACCATGACTACGACCAGAGACTTCTGTTAGCGCAAGAGATAATGAATTGTAATAGCTTGCTGTAAGTGCTTTTAAATCTGTACTAACTTTAATGAATACTCGGTGCATTGTATCAGTTGTATAAGCCTTTGCCTCGTTTATTATTAATCTTGGATAAAGATTATTTCGTCTGATGAACAGAGCATCAGATATTTTAAGTGATGGCACAACAAACCAATCGTTTCTAATGCCTGTTTTATATCCTTTATGTATACCTAAAGTTTCGCCATGTGCAATGTATTTTACCGCACCGTTTTTAGGATTAAGGTTTTTGCTGTCTGGAAATACCAAAAGGTGCGCTTTTGCTTTTGAGTTTTTGTTATTTATCCAATCTTCATCAGTAAATACAACACTATTAACTTGCACGCTTCTACCAACCATAGGTCTAGCATAATCTTGTAAGTCGTATTCTTCAACGGTTGAAAGAGGTACTGTGAAAAAGTCGTTTGAGCCAGTTGTAATGCCTACTTCAACATTTGCAAATTTACCCAAAGTAGGTATATTTCGTTTTGTTGTAATGCTTTCAAGAAAGTCTATTTCTTCCTGCTCTAAAAAATAAAAAGTCCATTTGTTGGATTTGAAATCAATCTTTTTCTTAGGGCTTTTTAAAATAGCAACATCAAGTTTCTTTAAATCGCTAGCATCTCTCAATTCAATGTGTTCAATATTGTGATTTTGGCTATCATTCTTTTCACATAGTAGTAAAACTACTTCCTGTTGAATAGAAGGAAATACCAACTTCTCAAATGATATGATATTGATTTTATTATAAAATCGGGCAAGAAAATTTCGTAATTGTTGGGCGTAAGAAACCTGTAATATTTCTGCTGGTAGAACAAAGCCAATTTTACCTCCGTGTTCTTTTAACAGCAAAGATGAACCAACAACAAACGACACCCACGCATTTGTAAGTTTAGAGTAAGTTAATCCAGCCTTTATAAAAATATTTTCAGCTTCTACTTGTTGCTCTTTATTAAAAAATTGGTAGCGTATATAAGGGGGATTACCAATGACTAAATCATAACGCTGTAAAGTATCATTACAATAAGTATGAAAGTCAGCATTAATAACTTGCTTATTCTCTAGTTGTATTTTCGAAGCTTTTGCTGCTTCAATTTCATCAAATTCAACAGCCGTGATAGAGTTATATCTTAGACCATGTTTCTCTAATTGCTCTAAAAAAACACCATCACCACAGCTTGGTTCTAAAATATCATAGTTGCTACTACCATTAATTCCCCAACGTAAGATAAATTCTGCAATAGGTTCTGGGGTATAAAAACCGCCTCTTAGCTTTTCGGCTGATGCCTCTGTAATTAATTTCATTTGTTTAGAGGTTTTTTGGTTTTTAAGTATTCAACTTTTTTTTCGGCAAGCTTAAAAATTTCTTTTGATGCATCTTCTTCTAGCATCACTTGATAAGCAACAGTGTCACTAACAAATGCAATAAGTAGCTCTTTATCGCTCACCTCAAAAAAGGTTGCAAATTTTTCAATGAGTTGTTTAGTCGGCTTTCTATTATTTTTCTCAATCTTGCCTAGCATAGATGTATCAATTTCTAATGCTTCCGCTACTTCTCGAAGAGTGAGTTTTTTCTCTTCTCGAAGTCTTTTTATGGTATCGCCGAAAGTTTTCTCTAATTTCATTTTGGACTACTTCAGTCCAAAGGTAAGGGTCTATTAATTACAGAGAAAGTTTTTTTGTTTATAACTTTTCAACAGGTCTTTATAAAGTTGAGGTTACTCAATCACAAGTGTAAATGCATTATTTTGATTGTCTTTGTAAATGCGAGCATTTTTACCAATTAATTCTTCTTTTGCGACTAACTTTTTTGCTTTACCCCAGCTAATGGAAGTCATAGGTTGTTTTTGCAAATAAGTTTCCATATCAGTTTTTGTATTATGGTTGAGAGTTAATTCAAATTGACCATAGTTAATTCCTTCAACAATTATTCTAAAATTAGCTTTTGCCCTTTCGTAATGGAGGGTTTTAGGGTTAGTATCCTTTATCCAATTTAATTCTGCAAAAACAGTGTCCCTAAAATAATGTCGCTGGTCAATGTTTTTTAAAAGTCCTTTTTTTATAAGCATCGAACCCGTGTTGTTAGTCCTAGTTCCTTTTGGTATATTTAAATCTCTTTCTTTTAAAGGACCACTTTCCCAAACTAAAATACTTTCTTGGTTTAATTGATTATCACCGCCTGTAACAACTTCTGTTACTACATTTATATTTTCAGTTTTTTCAATTCCAATCTTTTTGTTTTTTCTTAAAAAGGTTAATGGTATTCTAGCTGTTGTTCTTCTTGGAATTTTGATATAGTCGTCGCTACTCTGGTCTTGATTACTTTCTGTTTTTTTCTTTTTAGTATAGAGCAACCTTCTTTCATTTTCTTTTGGTACAATACCCTTGGCGACAAAATCATCAATCGTTGCATGCGAAATCGTGAAAAGATTTGCATCAGTTAACTCAAATAAAGATTGGTAATAAGTTTTCAATTCAGATAGTAATGTGATTCCTTCTAAATCATTTGTATCAAATTCCACAAGCAATGAACTCTCGACATTGGAAAACAATCCCCTTCCTGTAAGGTTAGAAGAGCCAACAATTAATTTTACCTCATTATCACCTTCAAAAAGGTAGATTTTCGGATGAAAAATTGGTGATTCTTCTTGGTAGAATATGTAGCTGCTAATATTCAATGCAAGAATTTCTTCTAAAGCTTCTTTTGAAGTACCCTCTTGGTCAATACCTACGACTAAAACCAAATTTTTGAAATGAACTTTCGCAGATTGTATATAACTCGATAGGCCAAAGATGCCAGCCTCACTTGCAAACGCAGATATACCAGTAAAGCTGTGGAAATTGGTTTGAGATAGAAAGTTAAACAAATAGTTCCCCACTGCATTTTTTGATTCGGGTTCATACCCTTGTCCTAAGAATGTAACTTTCATTTATTGTCTTTTTGGCATTAGCTATAATCTCTTAAACTGTAAATTTATAATTATGAAACTATTAATGTTCTTTTATTAAAAAAAACTTGCTCATTAAACTTCCTTGTGTTATTTTAGCTATACTAAATTTATACACTATGCCAGAAGCAACTATTAAACGCATTTTTAAGGGTAGCGCCGATCAAATGATTTTGGCCTTAACCCTTTTGTACGAGGTTTTAATACCTAAAAGAACACCTTTGTTTACAGATTATCCGCATTGGGCAGACCCTTATTTGCTCAACTTACAAACCACCATTAAGGGTGCTTTTAAACAGTATATTGGTTTTGATACCGCTAAAGAACTGCGTGATGCCACGGCTACTTTAGTAGGTATTCAAGCCGATGCATTGGCAGACCTTACCACCCTAAAAAAGCAAATAGACATACAGATAAAAGCGAAAGCTACCAAGGCTGAGTATTTTAAAAACTTGGGCTTTGATGAGTTTTACAAAGCTGCTAAAACCAATAAATCGCAGCCCGATTTAATTAAATTCTTATTTCGTATTAATAAAGCGATAACCGCAACCGTTAAAAATGAATTGGTGGCACAAAAAATTACTCCTGCATTAATTACAAGGCTTACTGGCTATGCCGATACACTGAACAATGCCAACATTAGCCAAGAATCGTTTAAATATCTAAGCCCAGATAAAACCAACGAAACTAACACCGCTCTAAACGCACTGTACACTGAGGCAATGGATGTGGTAAAATTATCAGCCGACTTTTTCTTGAAAAAAGATAAAGCACTTAGTAAGCAATTGTCTTACAATGCAGCGCTAAAATCGGTAATTGGCGCAACTGCTAGCAATACAACCCCACCACCTAGTACTAATACGCCGGGTTAATAGATTGTTGTGGTAGTTTTTATTCTTACCAATCCCCCTTGTTATAGTTGGTAGCTATCACTTATGGTGGTAGCTATTTTATTTTGGGTGGTAGTTAGGCTATTATAGGTAGTAGTTGCCTTATTCATGGTGGTAGAAATGTCATTATAGGTTTCCGCTGGGCTATTCATGGTGGTAGTTAGGCTATTATAGTTAGTAGTTGCCTTATTCATGGTGGTAGAAATGCGATTATAGGTTGCCGCTAGGCAATTTATGGTAGTAGTTAGGGTATTATAGGTGGTAGTGGGCTTGGTAGGGTATTTACTACTATCAACTGCTTACTTTTGCGGCTTATCATTATGAGTTTAAGCACCAACACATCTTCACCAAAGCAATTGCGCTATGGTGTAGCCGCCTTCTTTTTTGTATCTGGTTTTGGCTTTGCAAGCTGGGCTAGCCGCATACCTACATTGCAGCAAAAGTTACATTTAAATGATGCGCAACTTGGTACAGCTTTGTTTGCAGCACCATTGGGGCTAATATTAACGCTACCTATTACGGGCATTTTTCTACAGAAATATAGCAGTCGTTACATTATGCTCATCGGTTCTATACTGTACAATGTGTTATTGTTTTCCTTAGGTTTTGTTACCAATAACTGGCAGTTTATGGGTGTGTTATTTCTATTTGGTATTTCACGTAACATGATGAACATACCTGTAAATACGCAAGCTGTAGGGGTGCAAAAATTATTTCCTAAGTCTATCATCTCTACATTTCACGGTATTTGGAGCATTTCGGGTTTTGCGGCTGCGGCTGTTGGTGGTTGGATGATTTCGAAAGATATTACACCTGCTTGGCACTTTTTTATGGTAGGTATGTTGTGTTTTATCATTATGGCATTTGCTTATAAGCATACAATACGCCACGATGCTAAAAAAACAGAAGATACTAATGCTAAAGCATCATGGTTTAATTTGCCCGATAGGGCGCTACTAAAAATTGGTTTAATTGCTTTTGCCTGCATGGCCTGCGAAGGTATTATGTACGATTGGAGCGGTATTTATTTTCAGAAAATAGTAAACGCACCTAAGGCATTGCTAGCAGCTGGTTATATTGCTTTTATGAGTGCATCGTCTACTGGTAGGTTTTTGGGTGATTGGATGATTAATAAAATAGGTACTAAAAAAGTGCTTCAAGGTTGTAGTTGTTTTATTGCCATTGGGCTTACCTTATCAATAAGTTTACCTTACGTAATACCTGCTATTATTGGGTTTGTATTTGTTGGTTTTGGTGTATCGTGTATTATTCCATTAACCATGGCATTGGCTGGAAGAAGCAGTACAAGAGCACCTGGTGTGGCAATAGCATCGGTATCTACGGTAAGTTATTTAGGCTTTTTACTAGGACCGCCAGCTATAGGTTATGTAGCAGAAGTTGCCAATTTACGCTGGTCATTTGCTATGGGCGTGGTAATGGCATTAGCCATGCTAGCACTTGTAACTAAAATGAAAATTAAAGGTTAACTATTTGTACGCATAATATTTTCAACAAAGTGTGAGTGTTTTGTAGTTTTTGTATAAGTTGCATGATATCAAAAAATGCGTCAGATGAAAAAGCCAGACAGTTTTGTATGGAGTGAGTCAGCAGAACCACATAAACAAAGGACTCAAGAAATTATTAAGCTACATCCAGAAATTCGTGATCTAATTGGTCGTAATCCTTACACTTTTTTAGTTATTCTATTTTGTGTAGCAGTACAGTTAGTATTGGCTTATTATTTACAAGATAAAAGTTGGTGGTTTGTATTTGGTGCGGCTTATTTAATAGGTGCATTTTCTTGCCATACATTATTTGTGTGCATACATGAGTGTGCGCATAACTTGGTATTTAAAGCTAAAAGCTCGAATAAAATAGCCGCTATCATTGCTAATTTACCAATGGTATTGCCAAGTGCTATTTCTTTTCAAAAGTATCATATTAAACACCACTCATTTCAAGGTGTAGAAGAGTTAGATGGCGATATGCCTTATCATTGGGAAGCTCGATTAATAAATAATTCAGCATTTGGTAAAGCTATTTGGTTATTGCTCTATCCTTTATTTCAAATGTTGCGCCCTGCAAGGTTAAAAGAGATTTCTTTATTAGATACTTGGACGATTGTAAACATAGTTGTTGAAGTTGCTTTTATGGGTGCATTGGTATTCTTTCTTGGGCCAAAAGCATTGGTGTTTTTATTGGCTAGTTTCTTCTTCTCGGTAGGTTTACATCCACTCGGTGCAAGATGGGTGCAAGAGCATTATTTAACTCATGGTGAGCAAGAAACGAAAAGCTATTATGGGCCATTGAATACCGTGAATTTGAATGTAGGTTATCATAATGAGCACCATGATTTTCCATCAATACCTTGGAATAATTTACCAAAGCTAAAAGCCATTGGTGGTGTGTATTACGATTCGTTGCATAGCCATAAATCGTACACCATTTTGTTGTTCCAGTTTTTATTTAATAAAGAATTGTCTGTTTTTTCTAGAATGGCAAGAGCCAACAGAGGCAAAACCAAGTTGAACGATATGACAATGTATGATGTAGAAACATCTAAAGATTTATTGGCGAAAGAAGCGTAATAGAATATTAGATATAAAAAGAAAGCCGTTGAAACGTTTCAACGGCTTTGTTGTTCTTATATACTTGTGAGCCTTCTATTGTCTGTCGACTATGGTCTATCGTCTTCTTCAATTACATATGCGCTTTTAAGAAAGCAATGGTTTTTGTATGTGCATCTTCTGTAGCGGCTTTATCGTACACAGGATTGCTTGGATTAGCAAAACCATGACCTGCATCATAACGATTAACCACTAAACTTTTACCAGCTTCTTTCATGTTTTTCTCAAATGCATCTACTGCTGCTGGTGGTATGCCTTGATCTTTATTGGCAAAAAAGCCAATAACATCACAATTAATCGTTTTTAAACGCTCAATATTATTTTCTGGACGGCCGTAATACATGACACAACCTGCTGCTTGCTTACCTGCTAGTAATGTGGTTTGAAGGCTCCAACCACCACCAAAGCACCAACCAACAGTGTAAATTTTTGCATCAGTACCTGCATATGCTAAGCCACCTTTTACAATAGCTTCTAAGCGCTCAGACTTTGCACTGCGCATGTATTGCATAGCGCTATCTGGTGCGCTTGCAACTTTACCATCGTACATGTCTAATGCTAAAATGTTTACATCACCAAGTTCTTGTGCAAATGTTTCGGCTTCTTTTTTAATGTTGTCGTTTAAGCCCCACCACTCTTGAATGACGAATAGCCATTTGTTACTTTTCTTTTTGCTTTTAATAAAATAGCCTTGTGCATCTGCACCTTCTGCTTTAAAAGTAACGGTGCTGCCAGTTGGATTTTCTAGCTTGTAATATGTTGGTGCCATGTGAAGGGCTGCAAAACCGGGCTTAGCAGCATCTAGCTGAATTTGATCTTTGGTTTGGTGGTAGCAAGCAATGTAGCCTTCACGAGATAAGAACGCTGGCTCTGCTGGCTTAAATGTGTAACTTAATAATGCTGCTGTACCAAGCGCAGCAACTGTTAGTGTTAATAATTTTTTCATTCGTTTATTTGAGGTTAATGTTTCAACGTTAAAGTAACAGCATCTTGTTTAGCTTGTTCGCTTTTGGCAGTACAATTTTTTTTAAACGCTTTTTTCTTTTAGTTTTGCACGACTTCAATAGTGAGTCTGCGCTCAATAATCATTCTATTTTAAGGTTGGATTTTGCCTCAAAGACAGAAAGTCACAAGGTTGCACTAAATATTTTATTTGTGTTGCTTTTGGTCTTGGTGATTTGGTGGCGAAAAGTTGAATAAAGAACAAAGTTTTGAAGTGGTACTTCGTAAACTCAGTATAAACTAGCAACGATGCTACATAGTAGTACTAGCGTTGGTAACCAAAAAAGAACTAGTAAATAAGTATACAATAGAAGATATATGGCAAAGTACATTTTTGTTACAGGTGGTGTAACGAGCAGTTTGGGTAAAGGTATTATTGCGGCAAGTTTGGCAAAACTGCTGCAAGCAAGAGGTTTGAGTGTGACGATTCAAAAGTTAGACCCATATATTAATGTGGATCCGGGAACTTTAAACCCTTACGAGCATGGTGAGTGTTATGTAACAGAAGATGGTGCTGAAACGGATTTAGATTTGGGTCACTATGAGCGTTTTTTAAACAGCCATACATCGCAAGCGAATAACGTAACTACTGGTAAAATATATCAAACGGTTATAAATAAAGAACGTGCTGGTGATTTTTTGGGTAAAACGGTACAGGTAATTCCACACATTACCGACGAGATTAAACGTAGAATGTTGTTGCTAGGTAAAGGCGGCAAATTTGACATTGTGATTACTGAAATTGGTGGTACAGTTGGTGATATTGAGAGTTTGCCATTTGTAGAAGCAGTGCGTCAATTGCAATGGGAACTTCCTGAAGATAGAGTGATGGTAATTCACTTAACGCTTGTACCTTACTTAAAAGCTGCTAAAGAACTAAAAACCAAACCCACACAGCATAGTGTAAAATTGTTAAGTGAAAATGGTGTACATCCTGATGTATTGGTATGTAGAACTGAAGAGCCGCTTGGTAATGATATAAGAAGAAAAATTGCTTTGTTCTGTAACGTGAAACAAGAGGCGGTGATAGAAGCGATGGACGCAAGTACTATTTACGAAGTACCAATGTTGATGTTGCGTGAAAAGCTAGATTTAATATGCTTGAAAAAGCTAAACATTACTGAATACAGTGAGCCTAAATTAGATAAATGGAAAGAGTATTTGGATAAGTTGAAATATCCAAAAAGTAAAGTAACCATTGGCTTAATAGGTAAATACATTGAGTTACAAGATGCTTATAAATCAATTTTAGAAAGCTTTATTCATGCAGGTGCTATGAATGAAGTGAAAGTTCAGGTGATAAATGTACATAGCGAATTTATTACCAGAGAAAATGTAGAGGAAAAACTAGAAGGTTTAGATGGCTTGCTAGTAGCGCCAGGTTTTGGCCACAGAGGTATTGATGGTAAAATTATTGCTGTGCAATATGCTCGTGAAAATGGTTTGCCATTTTTTGGTATTTGCTTGGGTATGCAAATGGCTGTGATTGAATACGGCAGAAATATTTTGGGCTTAAAAGATGCACACTCAACTGAGATGGATGCAAATACTGCGAACCCTGTGATAAACATGATGGAAGAGCAAAAGAAAATTAAGATGATGGGCGGTACCATGCGTTTAGGTGCTTATCCTTGTGAGATTACTGAAGGTTCGCTAGCACATAAAATTTACAGTGCTACTACTATTAGTGAGCGTCACCGTCACCGTTACGAGTTTAACAACGATTACCTAGATCAATTTAAAGAAAATGGTATGGTAATGAGTGGTGTGAACCCTGATACAGGCTTGGTTGAAATTATAGAATTGCCAAATCACCCATTTTTTATAGGGGTGCAATACCACCCAGAATTAAAAAGTACAGTAGAAGCGCCAGCACCATTATTTGTAAGTTTTATTGGCGCAGCCAAAGAATACAACGACAAAAAGGGCAGTATGAAAGCATCTGCTTTGCAAGATTCGTTGATATAAGAAGTGATGTTGTAAATGGTGAATGGTGAAAAGTGAAATTTTAGTAAAGGCGAAACGGAAGTTTCGCCTTTAGTGTTTTATGAGGAAGAGATAATTAAATATATGGCATAAGAAAATCCGCATTAATCCTTCCAAATCTGTTAAATCAGCGTTCCTATCCCTTTACACCAAGTCATTCCAAATGCGCCAGTTTTCTTCTGCTTGTAATACTAGCATGTCGTAACCATTTTTTACGGTTGCACCTTGTGCTTTGCCTAGTTGTAGAAATTTCGTTTCAGCAGGATTGTACACTAGGTCAAACAAATAATGGTCTTCAGTTAGTAAGTGATAAGGTAAGTTAGGCGCTTCTTCAACATTAGGGTAAGTGCCTACAGGCGACGCATTAATGATGATAGTATATTCTTTTAGTAAAGCTGCATCTACATCTTCGTACACCAAATAATTACGTTCATCTTTTTTACTACGTGATACTATTTTGTAGTCAATACCACGCTTGTTTAAAATAAATTCTACCGCGGCAGAAGCACCACCAGAACCCAATACCAAAGCCTTTGTATGATGCGGTTGTAATAGCGGTGCAAACGATAGTTCAAAGCCCAAAACATCAGTATTATGGCCAAATAATTTGCCATTGTTAATGCGTACACAATTGCATGCACCCATCACTTTTACAGCCGTGGTGCTATCGTTTAAATAATCTAGAACAGCTTTTTTATGTGGTATGGTTATGGCAAATCCTTCAAGGTTAGGATGGCTAGCCAAAATGCCTTTTAAATCATCAATTTGCTCAAAAGAAAATGCCTTGAAACTCGCATCGGTAATGCCTTCTTTAGCAAATTTCTCAGTAAAATATTTCTCTGAAAAAGAGTGTGTAAGCGGAAAACCAATAAGGGCAAATAAGCGCATGAGAGAGCGTTTGAAATTTGAAATTTATGATTTGAGATTACAGCTACATAATCTCAAATCATAAATCATAAATCAGCAATTACAAACTATTTATTCAAATACAAATGAAACGTATCGCCTCTTAAACCAATACGCATCGCTTCTAAAGGTATCACCTCGTTTGGTGCAATATTGCCAAGGTTTACGTTATGGTCTATTAATTCTAAGAAGTATAATTGTTGGGCTTTTTGCGGTGCTTCCCAAATAATTTTCTCAGCAGGTATTTGGGTTAAAATTTCTTGTACCAAACCTTCTCTTACCTCGCCACTACCACGATAAATACCTACGTTACCAGCTTCTCTTGCTTCAGCAATTACATAGCTAGCGCCAGCTTCAAGCTCTGCACGCATTAGTTCTATCCATTTGTATGGCGCCATTATATGTGTTGCATCTTTACTACCAACTTCACTTAATACAGTAAAATGTTTGGTCAATTTTTCAATATAACCACATTTTTCAGCATGAGGTATTGAGATAGAACCATCGCTCACTTCAACATGTGTAATATTATAATCTTTACAAACCGCTATAAAATCTTCAATCTGATTTCTTATTAAAAATGCTTCAAACAACGTACCACCAAAGTACAAAGGCACATTATAAGTTTGATAAGCTTCTATTTTTTCACGCAACTTAGGCGTTACGAAAGAAGTACCGAAACCCAATTTCACAATATCCGTATGTGGCCCGCAACCTTCCATAAAATTATGTACTTCGCTTAAACTAAGACCTTTATCCATCACCATGGTAAGGCCATTAACACGTGGTTGACTTGTGCGTACTGGAATTTGTGATAAATTGAAATTCATGTGTTTTATTTTATAGTTACCTGCCATAAGGCTTTTGTTATAAATAACATTTGCCCGTACATGACACTTTTCTAATTAGGGGTTTTAATCAGTGGGCGCAAAAATAAGGATAACTAGCTTTTTAAAAGCCTTTAATAGCAGCTGTGTCGTTTTTACATTGTTAAAAGTGTGGCATTGTATTATGTTGCCAGCTTTTGTACTACTATTTAGCATCGTTGCAGCCTGTGCTGAGTTTACGAAGTATCTACTCTTGTACGTTCATATCGTTATGCAACTTTATCTAAGCGTAGGTTTTACTGCAATGAATGCACCAATAAGCACCAATTATATAAAGTTGATTTGTTGTAAATAATCTGTTATCAATCTACACGCATTCTCAATTATCTATTCGTGACCATTTATGCATTAGTGGCAAATTTTTTCGTAGCGCTACAATATTTTATTTCCACGTTCGTCAGCCATTATTAAGATGGATGCAGCAGTTACCTTAGCAACATCAATGCAAGATGTTAAACGAAATAATATAGCCGACGTTGTAAGTACTTACAGCAAACGCTTAATGGGTTTTATTCGCAGACGTGTGAATACAGACGCAGATGCAGAAGACATTTTGCAAGATGTTTTTTATCAATTTATTGGCAATACTCAACCTATAGAACAAGTTACCGCATGGCTGTTTAGAGTGGCTCGTAATAGAATTACCGATGTACAACGCAAGCACAAGCCAGAGTTACTAGATGATATTTACAATACTACCGATGATGATATGCTTGGCTGGGCAGAATTATTTTCTGATATCAACGATAATCCTGAAACCGCCTATTTACGCAATATGTTTTGGGAAACATTACAAACCGCACTAGACGAATTGCCAGAAGAACAAAAGCAAGTATTTGTAATGCACGAGCTAGAAGATGTATCGTACAAAGACATTGCAGAGATAACTGGCGCATCTGTAAATACATTATTGTCTAGAAAACGCTATGCAGTGCTGCATTTAAGAGAGCGCTTGCAAGTGTTAAAAGACGAATTATTAAACTATTAAACAACGAATGATGAATAAGCAATTTTGGATTAAAAAAATAATTGGCTTTACCGTAATGGCTGTGGCTTTTGTAGCATTCATAAGCTATGTAGTGATGCGCTTATGGAACGGCGTTTTGGTAGATGTAACTACCGTGAAAGAAATTACCTACCCACAAGCTATCGGTATTTTAGTATTAGCTAAAATATTATTTGGTGGTTTTAAAGGCAATTGTTGGTGTGGTAAAGGCAATAGCTGGAAACAGAACATGAAAGACAAATGGGAAAAAATGAATCCTGAAGAAAGAGAAAAGTTTAAGCAAGAATGGCGCAACAAATGCAAAACTTGGGGTAAACATGACTAATAAAACCACAGAGGAAAGAAGCAAAGGAGTTTTAAGAAATGATGTTTTGATTGCAAATCCTTCCTTGCTTCATTGCCCTGTGTTTCACAAAATCAAAACTAACTACCATGAACGTACTTGTATTTAAAACCAATATAGAAGACACGAAGCAAGTAAAATATCTATCGCCACATTTAAAACTAGTTGATGGCATTCTAGCGTGGAATGTTGACTTGCACGACTGTGATAAAGTGCTACGCATAGAAGCAGAGCAATTGCACCCAAATACCGTGGTAACTGTACTTAACAATGCAGGTTATTATTGTGCAGAGCTAGTAGATTAATTTTTAAATCAAATTATTTTATTTCAATTACTCCACAACTAAAGATTGTTATTGGCTGTCATTTCAACTTTGCTTCTACATTTGCTTAATAATATTTTCCTGATTACGCAATGCAATATTGTCACAGTGCAGCGTAAAAGCATGATTGTTGACCAACAAAACACCAAAATACAACTGAATGAAGCTTTTAATTACCTACCTTAAACCTTATAAATGGTTATTAGTTATTGCAATGATACTAGCAGCAATCAATACCATTTTTTCACTTTTAGATCCATATATTTTTGGTAAAATAATTGATTATGTAAATGCATGTGGTGAGTATAGTAAAAGCACGAGACTTTTGTTAAAGGCTTTAGTTAATGATCATCAATTTGCTACCAAAGTAGCTATGTTAATGTTGGCTTCTATAGGTGTAGCGATGGTATCTCGTATTGCAAAATCTTTTCAAGATTATGTAGTAAACAGAGTAGTACAAAAATTTGGTGCTAAAGTATTTACCGATGGTTTGCAACATTCAATGCGTTTGCCCTACCAAGATTTTGCTGACCAACGTAGCGGCGAAACATTGAATATTTTACAAAAAGTAAGACAAGATAGCTCTCAGTTTATTGGCTATTTTATCAATGTTTTGTTTCCAATTATTGTCGGTATTGTATTCTTAATATCTGTTACCATTACTATTCATTGGAGTTTGATTGTGGTATATTTTATTGGCATAGTTGTATTGGCTTTATTAGTAGGTATTTTAAGTAAAAAAATTAAAGCTATTCAGAAGAACATTGTAAAAGAAACGGCAGTATTAGCTGGTAGTACTACTGAAAGTTTACGAAATATTGAGTTGATAAAAAGTTTAGGCTTAACGCAACAGGAAGTAAAGCGCTTAAATGAGAATACGTATAAGATTTTAGGGCTAGAATTATCTAAGATAAAACGTGTTCGTAGCATCGCTTTTTTGCAAGGCACAACAGTTCATTTTCTACGAATCTGTATTCTGTTTATCTTAACTTGGTTTGTGTTTCATGGTAAACTAAGTACAGGGCAATTAATATCAATGCAGTTTTATAGCTTCTTTATTTTTGGGCCATTACAAGAACTCGGTACCATCATTACATCTTATAGAGAAGCAGAAACATCCATCAACAATTTTGATGTGTTAATGAAGAAACCAATTGATCCTAAACCATCAAATCCATTGCAAGTTGGTGATATTGAAGAGTTGCAATTTGATAATATTTCTTTCCAACATAATACTGCTTCTTACAAAGCCTTAGAAAATATTTCTTTTGATGTAAAATTGGGTGAAACCATTGCATTTGTTGGTCCTAGTGGTGCCGGTAAAAGTACATTGGTAAAACTTTTGGTAGGCTTGTATCGCCCACAAGAAGGTGCCATTTTTTACAACGGTAATGCCGGTAACGATATTGACTTTGACGAGTTACGTGGACAAATTGGTTTTGTAACACAAGACACACAATTGTTTAGTGGTACTATTAAAGAAAACTTATTATTTGCTGCACCAAATGCCACTGAAACAGACCTGTTAGATGCATTACATAAAGCAAGTTGCGAAGGTTTATTGTCACGTGCAGAAAAAGGTTTAGATACCATGATTGGTGAGGGTGGTTTGAAATTAAGTGGTGGTGAAAAGCAACGTTTGTCAATAGCTAGAGCGCTTATCAGAAAGCCACATTTACTCATTTTTGATGAAGCAACTTCTGCATTAGACTCTATTACTGAAGAAGCAATTACTAATACCATTAGGACTATTTCAGAAGAAAAAAATCAGATTACTGTAATGATAGCGCACCGTTTAAGTACCATCATGCATGCAGATAGAATTTATGTACTTGAAAAAGGACAAATTGTAGAAACTGGTAGCCATAGTGAATTGCTTACAGAGAAAGGTTTGTATTACGCTATGTGGCGTCAACAAATTGGTGAGCGTAAAAACGCATAATTAGTAGTAACAACAGTTATACAAAAAAGCACGTTTATTAAAAAAAGTAAACGTGCTTTTGGTTTTAATCACAAGTAATTGTAGGTATGGTAAACCTGTAACTTTCAATTAATCGTTACAATGCTTCCATTATAAAGAAGGCGTAAGCTTGAAAATGAAAAGACCACACTATTGGCAGAATATAATTCTACTGGTGAAGGCGCAAACGTTGAGAACAGGGTGAAATGGAGCAAGCAATTGAGCAAAAGAGAGGTGAAAAGATATAGCTTGGGGAATATTTTTGCTGGGTGGATTTTTTGAATATCTATAAGATGAAGATTTATGCAAATGTATCTATTTGCGAAATCGCTCTTTTAATTCTAAAAATGGCTTTTCAAAAAAGTGATAACTAATAAAAGTTACAGGTATTAACAAAGATAGTTTTAATAACATTGACATGATATTGCTTTTTAAAGGAATGAAACCAATAACTAATGTAATTGTTAAACCACTTAAAACGTAAAGTCCGTATGTATACTTTCCTAAATACTCTAAGACCCGAAAAAATAATAGTCTATTGATCCATTCACTTCTAGATATTGAAGCCGTTATGTAAGTTATTAGCCCAAATCCAATACACATTGGCAGATTTAAATAATTATCGATATAGTCATTTTGTGTGAAAATATAAAATAATATAGGAAGAGCAACTAAGAGATAGATATATATTAGCAGATTGTTTATTTTTTTTTGCTTAAAAAAAATGTAGCCAAAGAACATGCCTACTGAAAAGTCTAAGAGGTAAGTAGAAAGTAAAGGATATATATTTACGTTTATTTTTAAAAGGATTGCTGTGAGGGTTAACGAAGTTAAAATCATGAAGACAACAACTAAATACAAGAATTTTCTAAACAAGGGACTTATCATAATGAAAAGTAAATAAAATTGTTCTTCTACCGCAATTGACCAAAGCAGTTTTAACGGAAATGGGTTATTTGATGTATCAAAATTGGATAGGAATACTAAGTACATCCAATGATTTAATAAGGGGGTGCTACTTTTCTTTAAGATAGGTATTACCAAAAAGCAAAAAAGAATAACCATATAATACAAAGGATATATTCTTAAACTACGTCGTATAAAAAAATTCTTTTTGGAAAAATCCCCAGTAATTTCTATTTCATCAAATGCAAGTTTAGTAAGAAGAAAACTTGATATAACAAAAAATAAATCAATACCGAAGTAGCCAAATTTCATATTAGGAATTGTATGGTATAAAAATACTACTGCGAAAGCGATGAAACGTAATGAATTTATCCCTTTTATATGTTTTAAACCGTCCATTTTAGATTATAGTTAATAGTAGGCAAATTAAGCTTTTAATTAAAAAAAGCCTTTTGCCAATTAAATTAATTGGCAAAAGGCTTTCTCTGCAACTGGCAGGACCTTACTAATCCGATTTTACTATTTTTATTGAGACTGTTTCTTTTGCGTTTGATATTTGCACATTATAAATTCCATTTGAGAATTTGGACATGTCAATTTGTTCATGTAGTAATGCATTATTTGTTGGTGCATTTGTGGTAAAATTTGCAACTTGTTTACCAAGGCTGTTTACCACCACAATATTTACAATCCCAATATCGCTTACTTGAAAATCTAAATTCAAAATGATTTTAGCTGGATTTGGATAAGACCTTATAATTTTTAAAGTGGATTTTTTTTCTTCTAGTGTAACTAAACTATCAGTTTCAACTTTGCCCTGAGCAGGTGGGGTAAAAATAGAAAAACTACCCGTAGTTGGTATTGCACATGAAGAAGAAATAAGTGCATGAAAATATCCATAACCAGGGCCAACTAAGGCAGTTGCCTTAAAGCCTGGGCTTAATCTAATTTCATTGGCAGCAGCTAAATTTGTTACAATAGAATATGGTGTTGTTTGTGTTAAAGAAGCACTGTTGCCATAAGTAGAGCCAGCATAAATATTTGCGGCTTTATAATTGCCTGATAGTATTCCATCGTTCGCTAAAAATAAGTTGCCATTACAATTATATAGCGGGTAAGGTCCATCAGAGCTACCTGATGGCACTAAGCTTGAATATCCTTTTTCTTTGTAATAAGCGCTATAACAACAAGATGTTCCTTGTCTTACATATACTTCAAGGGGTACAACATCTTTACGTTGATAGTTGCCAATCATTGTAGAAAAATCACTCCCCCAAGTGATGTTAACGTTTGTACCTGTTTTTGTTACCACATCGTTACCTGATATAAATTCCCATTCTACAGTAGAACCGCTTGTAACTGAAGATGGATTAATGCTAAACGATAGTGTTGGATTAGAGATTATATAAGTAGGGTAATCATTATTATTAATAACCGTACTTCCAGATTTCCATACAATATCAGTAAAGTTTGGTTGGCACGCATTTGCCGATGCTAACAAGGCAGCGGCCCCCACATCTAATTTACCAGCACCTAGCTTTCCAGAAAAACTTGAGTTTTGACTTATGCTATAAATACTATTGTTTGCTGATGCTTTTAAATAATATTCTACTTGATCTGGTGTAAAATTGGGATTTAGTGAATAAAGAAGAGCAGCGGCACCAGCAACTAATGGGGATGAAAGCGATGTTCCCCAATCACTACCTAAACCATTACCATATCCATTACCGCTAGGAATTAAAACCGACACATCATAACCAGGTGCACATATATCTACAGAATCATTATGATTTGAAGTAAGCGTACTACCAATGTATTGTTCATGGCAATCCATCCAGTTTTCATAAGGCTGGAAAGGGGGATTGTAGCTACCAATTGGGAATCTGTGACCTACAGCGGTCGCTGAAATTACATGATTATATGATGCTGGATAGAAGTAATCAGTAGGTGTACCTGTATTATTATTACCTGCCGCTGCTACAATAGTTGCACCGTATGTGTCATGTACGATATCAATAATTGCTTGGTTATAAGATGAATAATAATTAGCGCTGCCCCAGCTACAGTTAATAACCTTACAGCCATCGATAGCTGCTTGTAAAATACCATTATATGTCCATTGATAATAACGTAGTGTTACTTTATTGCCTACCCCAGCCATACCATAATTGTTATCCGTAATTGCAGCAGCATCACCAGCAACCTTTGTACCATGCGTTTCTACACTGGATGGATATAAAACAGAACTTGATAGGCTACTTAAATTAAGAACTTTACTATCTAAGTCTGCATGATGCTGAAAGGAAGCATCTACAATACCAATAGTGACACATTCTAGTCCCCTAGTTAATTCCCAACCTTTTTTAGCGTTGATATAATCTAAATGTAAGTTGGTGGTACCCATTGGATAATTCTTAATATTATAACCTGCAAAATAATCGCTTGGGTTAGTCGGGCTAAGCGAAATAGGGTCATAGTTGTAAACCACATCTTCTAGGTCTAATGACTTAGCTAACTTTAGCTTAGTATATAAACTCTTTAAGTCTTTATCTACTCTTATTGTATAAACTCGATTTAGTATTTCAGCATTTTTATGCTGTACCTTACTAACAGATGGGTAAGATTTCTCAAAATTTGTAATTGTAAAATCTTTAAAAATTGCAGTTAGTTGGTCATCTTTAAACTTAAGACTATACGTGTTTAGGAGTTCTTGTTTATTATTTCTAATTTGACCGTTAATACTTTTCATTGGGATTGAGAAATCGTTTTTTAGTCTTACTTGTATATACTGTTGTGTAAAACAACTACATGTATAAATTATAGACAAAATTCCCAGTAGAATTTTATTTAAATTGACTTTCATAAAAAAAGTTTTGAAGTGTATAAATTGATTTAAGTCTTGTAATTATTTATTACTTCGTAAATTCCTTTTTAAGAGTTCAATTTCTTTTTTCAATTCCGTGTTTTCCTTTTTAAGGTCTATCAAATACAAGGTAACCTCTTCTATTTTTTCTAGTAATTTATTAGTTATCTGCCCAAGTTCAATACCATCGCCATTTTGCATTTCGCTGCTAGAAGGTACATTAGGCAAATGGTTGTATTGTTTCACGTATTTAGCAAGATCTTCTAGTGATAACAGTTTGTAGTTATTTTTAAATACGTAGTCTGGCCATGTGCCTATTGTTTTAACAACTACCTCAGTGAAAATAGCGCTTCCATTAACGCCAAAAGTATGTGTTCCAAGGCTTGTAGTGCCTGTTCCAATACCTACTTTTCCATTGTTAAAAATTGTCATCACTTTACTTTCCGAACCCCAACCCGAAGTACCTGTTGTAAAAACGATGTCACCACCATACATATTACTTACATAAAAATGGCCAAATGTATTTACCTTAGAAATTACAAAATCTCTATTTTGCGCAAATTGGCTAAATGCGCCTGTCCCTGATGCAACCCCCATTTGAAAGTCACCAGAACCGTCTGTGTTCAATAGATATAATCCAGGGTTTCCACTCTCAATAAAAATATCACCGTCTTTGACATGCAGTTTACTATATGGATCATTTGTACTTATACCCACTAATCCAGAAAAATGAGCATCTGTACCTTCCAATAATCCAGTTAATGTGCCACCTGTTAATGGTAAATAGGGGTCATAAGAATTTACACTTGATCTGTTCAAATACGCCTTTGCAGAATCTTTACCCTCAAAATTTTTCTTTCTTGCATACTCTAGGTAGTTATTGGGCTTTCTGGAATGTGGTAATGTAGCTTTTACAATATTTATCTTCTTTATTCCATAATTGCAGTCAGTATAATTACTTGGTATTTTACTTTTTCTTTCGGTAGCAAATAAAGTAATAAATGCAAGCAAAGAAATTGTTAGTAACATAGTTGTCTTTTTCATAAAGATTAGTTTTATTTGTTTTTAAATTTGTTGTTGTCTGTTATAATTTTATCCACCAAATACCACTTCTACTATATCGCTACTTTGCCCTATTTCTGCATCGTCTAGTACACCTATAGCCATATACTCTCTATGTTCAGGGGCGTTGGCTACGGCTAGTGGACGGTTATCTACATAAGGTGGGTGAGCGTCAAAACTTAGTTTTAGCCAAGTAGCCTGGCCCTTTAAGCGTGTGTACACATTTACGCCTTCGCTCTCACCCTTGGTAAACCCAATTTCTACTCTGCCGGGATATGCAACGGCAGTAAGTATGGTTTTAAAAGTTTTTGGGTCAAAGCTGCTATCTGTACCTACTATTTGTAAGTCAGCACCAATAGCATCGGTGTAATTAGGATTCTCTTTCCAGCCTCTTACTGTACCACGAATGTCTCTAATACTGTCAGCAACGATTTTGTCACTATCTGCTTTTGCTTTTTTAGTAGCTGCTTGCGCCGCTACCTTATCGTTAATACTTTTTTTAATAGCTTTCAAAGTGTCTTGCTGCGCTGTTACCTCTGCCGCTGTAAGCCCTAAAGCTGCTGCGTGTACTGGTAATTTGTCTTCAAAGTTTTGTGCCCATGAAAGTTTTGCACTGTCAGTCACTGGGATGTAATCGTACTTCATAATGATTGATTTTTGATGGTTATATAATAAGTGTTATTACCTAGTTTAATTAAATTATTGATAATCAATATTTTATAAAAGTGAGAGATACATTTATACTTTGTAAAGGCACATTTATGCAGCATAAATATGTATGTAGCCATTGTAGATGTACATAAATCTCTAAAAAATGGATATTGTTTTACTACAAATGCACACTGCCGGTTTAAAAATGTACATATGTGTTTTGGAAGTATGCATTTATGGCCAATTGGTGTATGTGTACCATTTATAAATGTGTATTTTCTGCTTACCGATGTTTTAATTTGATTGTTAAAATGATATTTGTAAATGCTAGTATGCATGTGAGAAATGGTAGTTCAATTAATTAGGCTTTAGTTATATGCTTTGCTAAAATATAAGCAATTTTTTGTGTAAACAATGGGGTATATACCCCATATTCTGTATCTTTAAAATGCTGAAAGGCAAAGTGACACGAAGGGAAGAACATAGAACTATAAACACCAAACTAAAGGTTATGCTTACAATAGCTATTGTGGAAGACAACCTGTTACAGGCTGATTATGTAAGTACTTATGTAGCTCGAATACCTAATTGTAGAGTGGCTACGATTGCCCATAATGGCTTTGCCTTTTTACAATATTGTGCCAATAGTCTATTGCCAGATATGGTAATTATGGATATATCGATGCCTGTAATGGATGGGGTGTCTTGTGTTGATTATATGACACAGTATCATCCAGAGGTAGCTATTATTGCATTAAGTAGCTATACCGATAGAGAATCCGTAGAAGATATGCTAGCATGTGGGGCTAAAGGCTATGTTGTAAAATTGCTGCCCAACCTACGTGCATTTGCCACTATACAAGATGTCGAGTATTTTAACTTAAAATATGCTATTGCAGAAGTGACCGCTGGTAACTATTATATTGACCCACACATATTAAATGCGAGCGAAAATAAGAATTACACTTTTAACCCCGCAGAATTGGTAGCTAAGCGTAAAGCTGAATTAGCAAAATTGTCAAGTATTAAGCTTACAAAAAGAGAACGTGAAATTGCAGCTTTATATGCTGCGGTTAATGCAAAACAAAGTGATATAGCGAGTATGTTATCGGTAACTAGCAAAACAGTTGATAAACACATACAAGCTGCCTCAAAAAAATTAGATGCCAACAGTAGACATTGGTTCTCAATTCGCACACTAGGTTTAGGGTTAATAAAAGTTGCAAGAGGAGTATTTAAATGACGTTACCGGAACATCAACATCAAGGCATTCAACCTGCGGCCAGTAACTAATACGAAGCTTTAAATAGTGGTTACAATGCTTCTATTATAAAGAAGCCATAAGCAGGTACAATTAAGTACTCGTTATCGTTACCAATTTTAAATTCTTTATTAGAAAAATGGTCGTACAACTTAGATGGTGGATTACCTTTTTCTTTAAATGCAAACCAAGTAAGATAAGCATCTTTATTGCTAAAATTAAACACACAGAAAATTCGCTTTTCACCCTGATTTCTAATGTACGCAGCTATGTGAATATTGTGAGGCGTTAGCCATTGTAAGTTGCTATAATCGGCAATTGCGTTTAGGCTTTTGCGAATGCTAATTAAGTGCTTGGTAGCAGCAAAAATTTTGCCTTCAATAGTAGCAGTGTCTTTTGCTTTTTCATTCTTTTGCCAGTCAATAATTGGTCGGTGCATCCATCTATTATCATAAGCTTTTCCTTCGTCTTGCAAGTAAGAGTAATCATTGGTGTAGCCAACTTCATCACCATAAAACAACATTGGTACACCACCTAAAAAAAGGCTGTGCGCTTGCATCATAATTACTTTGTTGATGCTTTCGGTAATGTCTTGTTGGTTATTGGTATTAATAGCTTTTTCTAGCCCACAAAGCGATGCTAAAGAGCCACTCAATCTAGCATCTTGTGTTTTAGGGTTAAAGGCAAACAAAGCACCTGTTGCTTTCGAATAAGGATGATTGCCAGAGTAATAATTTTTCAAAAACATGCGATGGCTATAAGCATTGAAGCCAGCTTGTTGAATCATATAATCATCATAACCCAAACCAATATCATCGTGGCAGCGTGTGTAAGTAATCCAAGATGTGCCAAAGGGTTTTTGTAAAATTTCGTGTTGTGCAGCAAGCATTACTCTTGTATCGCCTGTGGCCAAAGCATCCCATTGCAAAGCCATGTGTGTAGCGTTATAGGCGAAATCACATTCTCTAGCTGTAAATTCACCTTTGCCAAAATATTCCATAATGGCTTTTGGTGCTACAATGGCTTCGCCTAAAAGCGCCATACCTGGTGTCGCTATTTGCACACATTGTTTTATTAAACGCAGTAAAGTATGCGCTTGCGGTAAGTTTTGACAAGTAGTACCAAGTTGTTTCCAAATAAAGGCAGGCGCATCTATTCGTAAAATGTCTACACCTAAATTGGCATAAAAAAATATGGTGTCAAGCATAGCTAAAAACACAGCAGGATTCGTATAATTCAAATCCCACTGATAGCTATGAAAAACCGTCATTACCCATTTGTTAATTTCAGGTACATAACTAAAGCTGCCTGGCGAACTTTCTGGAAAAACTTCAGGCATGGTTTTATCAAATTCATCTGGCCAGTATCTATCATCAAACATGTAAAAGAAGTCTTGATAATACTTGTCGCCAGCCTTAGCTTTTTCTGCCCATTCGTGCTTATGAGAGGTGTGGTTTAAAACAATGTCTAGCATCAAATAAAAGTCTTGCTTTTGCATATTTTTTTGCAATGCTTGCAAGTCTTTTAAAGTGCCAAAACGTTCATCTACTTCTCTAAAATCTGATACCGCATAGCCACCATCGCTTTCGCCAGCAGGGCTTTTAAATAAAGGCATCAGGTGAAGTAAGTTCACACCCAAATCTTTCAAATAATCTAGCTTGTCATTCATGTTTTGCAAGCTGCCCGCAAAGCGATCAACATACAAACTCATGCCAGTAATATCGTTACTTAAAAACCAGTTGCCCTTGGCGCTTTTACTAGCATCTTTTTGCTTTAAAGCCTTGCTACGATTGGTGTAGGCCTTGGTAATGGTTTTTAATAAATCGTTGAAATGTGTATCGGCATGTTGGTGCTGCCCATACAACTGATTATACAGATTTTGAATGGCAGAAACATTGGCAATAAAGCTTGTGTAGAAGTAGTTGTTTAGGTCAGTAATATCTAACTGAAACTCTTTTACGTAAGCTTTTATATTTTGATGAATTTGATAATTATACATACCAATAGCTTTTCTATTGCAGAATTTGATTGTTTAAAAATTTAAAAGCTTCCATTGCGCCCATGTATTCGCAAGTTCTTGCGCCAGCCTTGTTGGCATTGGCAATAATATGCTGCCATTGTGATAGGGTTAAAGCTTTGATGGTGCTCAAGTTCATGTCTTTTAATTGATACAATACTGCACCAGTAAAAGCATCGCCTGCACCTGTTGTATCTATTGGTTTTATAGGAATACTTGGTATTATTTCTGTGCTTTTGTTTAAGCCTAGCATTGTACCAGCTTTACCTAGTGTAATGGCAAATGTGGCCTTTGTTTGTTGTAATAATGCTGTAGCAGCTTCATCTACCGTTTTAGTATTGGTCAATAGCATTGCCTCTTCATCGCTTACTTTAAAAAAGTGGCAGTTTTTAAGGAAATACCAGCTTTGCTGAACGAAGCTTTCTGTGTTGTCTTTAAATAATAAGTGCCTATAGTTGGGATCGAAACTGATGCAACAATTGTGTGCAATAGCTCTTTGTAAAAGGCTTGTATAAGCTTGCTGCAAAGGCCCTTCTAGAAAACCAGTTGCTGAGCCAAAGTGTACAATATTGTAGTCATCAAGATTGATGCTAGCAATATCTGCTTCACTTAGTTGACCATCAGCACCTCGGCTAAATACAAAGTCACGTTCGCCATTATCCATTAACGATACAAAAGCGATGGTAGTAAAATGAGATGCATCTTGCAGCATGAAAGTTGTATCAACATCAAAGTCTTTCATCACATCAATCAACTGTGTACCAAATGGATCTCTACCCACTTTTGCAGCCAATGCCACTTTGCCACCAAGAGCAGCAATTGCTGCTGCAACATTGGTAGGTGCACCACCTGTTTTCTTTAAAAAATGCTCGCCTTTAGATAGAGGAGTGTTTGTATCGGTACAAATCATATCTATCAAAGCCTCGCCTATACAAAGTATTTTCATTGTTCCCCTTCTTTAAATTAAATTGTTAATGACCACGACCTTGCATGATTACTTCATCAGCGTTTGGTTTGCTGCTTTTAATTAATAATGTAAGTAAAGCAGCTATTAATAAAAACACACCAGCAAATGCTATGGCATTACTAGGGTTATTGTTTAAAAAGTGTTTAAGTATGTAGCCAAATGTGGTTGTTTGAATGAACATTGGTATTACAATCATCATGTTGATAATGCCCATGTACACACCATATCTTTCTTTTGGTACTTGGCTGACCACCATTAAATATGGTATGCCCATCATGCTAGCCCAACCAATACCAAAGCCAGTAATAGCTGGAAATAGCAGATATTTATTTTCAATAAAAGGAAATACTAAAAGGCCAATACCAGCAATTATTAAGCAGCCAAAGTGCACCAGCTTTGGTGAGTATTTTCTTGCAAACCAAACCAAAACGAAAGCACTTAAAAAAGTAACCACATTGTACCAACCATTTACCAAGCCAGTCCAAGCCACTGCTTTTTCGTACAACTCGCTATTGCTTTGTGGTGTAGCGTGCCATATAGATAGTGCAACACTTTTAGAAGAATTTTGCCAATAACAAAACAAGGCATACCACTGAAATAAGTATACCAATGCTAGCTGCCACATAACCATTGGCATGTATTTTATGGCTTTGATAATATCTATAAAAGGTGAGAGAACGTTTAGCGGTTCTTCATTCATTTTTTGTAGTTCATCTTCTGTAGGCGGTATCTCGGCTGTGGTTTTAGAGCTCCACCATACTGAACCAATAGAACAAATAGAACCAAGTATAAACGAGGCAAATACCCATGTAGGTAGCTTGCCTGTTTTGCCAATAAAAATCATTGGAAAAATGAAAAGAGATACGTTAGCGAGTGTTTGGCCAAAACCAGTAAAAAAGCTTTGTGCTAAAAAACCAGTAGGCTGTTGTTGTGGATCAAGTTTGTCAGCAATAAAGGCCCTGTATGGTTCCATTGCTGTGTTGTTACCAGCATCTAATAACCAAAGTAAGCCAGTAGCCATCCACAATGAACTGCTGTAAGGAAATAGAAATAGTGCGATGCTGCACACTAATGCGCCTATAAAAAAGTACGGTTTACGTCTACCAAGTTTGGGTATCCAAGTTTTATCGCTGAGGGCACCAATAATTGGTTGTATTAATAAACCTGTTAAAGGCCCCGCTAAGTTTAACCAGGGAATTTCGTCAGGCTTAGCACCTAAAAAATCATAAATAGGATTCACCGCACTTTGTTGCAAGCCAAAGCTGTATTGAATGCCAAAGAATCCGACATTCATATTGATGATTTGCGCAAACGTAAGATGGGGCTTAGTGTTAGACATGTTTAGAGCAAATTATTTATCGTTAGAAACTAAAGATAAGTGCTGTACAATATTACCTAACTACTACTAATTTTTTGCAAACGATTGTTGTTTACATTTTGCTGATTATCAGCATATTTGATGGCTTATTTGCCCAAAAAAACCACTACTACGGGTGTAAGTAATGGCCTTGGAAATATATTTTGTATTGATGATTAAGTTAATGAGCCACCTTCTACTAAAATTGGGTCTACATCATATTCCTGAATCGTTTTATCGCCTTTTATGGCATTAATCATTATTTCAAATGCAAGTTTACCAAGTTTATAACCACTAGTTTCTACATAAGTAATTTCAGGATGATAGAGTTTTGGGTAAAAGCCGTCGTTACTAATTGTAATAACACTCACTTGTTTAGGAACGCTCAATTGTAGTATTTGAAGGGCTTTCATTACCCCTACCATTATTTCATCGCTCATACAAAAAATGGTATCGGGTTTATATTCACTATTAAAATGTTCGATTACTAAGGCAATAGATTCATCAAATGTTTTTGAATGTGCTGTAGTTAATTTATTCGAGCTTTTATGTTTTTTAAAGACATCTCTAAAAGCTTCTAAACGGTGTTGTGTAATAGAAATATGTGTGTCGCCAAAAATTGCCAACACTTTTTTCTTTTTCTTAGCCAAAATGGTTTCTGCGGCTAAAATGGCTGCAGCTTTATCATCGAAGCAAGCACGTACAAATTTTTCTGTGGTAGGTACTCTGTCATAGAATATAACTGGTATTTCTACTTCTTTTAATCGCTCAAATGCTTCTAGGCTATCTGTATCGGGGGTTACGCTAGCAAATACGCCTGCAACACGTTGTTTCTTACAAAACTTTACATGATTAATTTCTACGTTTACATCGTTGTCAGATTTTAAAATGATTAACGAGTATCCATTTTTTCTAATCTCTTCTTCTACTGCATCTATAAAAGAAGTATAAAACAAATCGCTTACTTTAGGTACAATTAACCCCAAAACATTACTTGTTTTAGCGCTTAGTTGAATAGCGTAGGGATTGGGTTCATAATCTAGCATAGTAGCTAAATCATTTACTTTTTGTTTGGTTCTTTCTGAAATATCTGGGTGATTTTTCAGTGCTCTTGACACAGTAGAAATACTGATATTGAGCATTTCGGATATCTTTTTTAACGTAGTTGTGGCAACCATGATGTGGAAAAATTAGCAATCGCAATTAAGTAATGAGTACAAATAACACATTAATATTTCAATTTTTCAAGAAATATGTAATATTCTACCAACCGAAGTAATTCTTAGCGTTGTAGTAGCAAATATCTTGTACTATTTTACCCGTCCAAGCAATGTCGTTTGGCAATTCGCCATTTTCAATTTCATCGCCTAGAAGGTTACACAATATTCTTCTAAAATACTCATGACGAGGAAATGACAAGAAGCTTCTGCTATCAGTCAACATACCTACAAGCTTACTGAGCAAGCCCATGTTTGACAAAGCATTCATTTGCTTAATCATGCCATCTTTTTGGTCTAAAAACCACCAACCGCTGCCCCACTGAACTTTACCCGGTGTGCTACCATCGTTAAAGTTGCCTATCATGGTTGCGAATAACTCATTATCGGCTGGGTTTAAGTTGTACAAAATGGTTTTTGCCAATTTATTATTGGTGTCAAGCTTGCTTAAGAAAGAAGATAAAGCACGACCTTGTTTAAAGTCACCAATAGAATCCCAACCTGTATCTGGGCCAAGCGTCTGCATCATTCTACCATTGTTGTTGCGCAAAGCACCAAGGTGAAATTGTTGAATCCAACCTTTTTCACAATCCCATTCAGCAAAGTGCAATAACATTGCACTTTTGAATTTCAATTGCTCAGCTAAACTCAATGCTTTGCCCGCATATACTTTAGTGAAAATGGCTTCAATTTCACTGCTTGTAAATTCTTCAGCATACATCTCTTCTAAGCCATGGTCGCTTACTTTACAACCCATAGATGCAAAGAAATCATGACGACTTTGTAATGCAGCTAAGAAAGTATCAAAGTTTGAAATACTGACGTTACTAGCTGCTTCAAGTTTTTTTGCGTAAGCAACAAATTTCTCTGGATTGCTTACATCCATTGCTTTATCTGGACGAAACGCTGGCAGAATAGGAATTTCGAAACCATCATCTTTTAGTTGTTGATGAAAAGCTAAATCATCAATAGGGTCGTCAGTTGTGCAGACAGTAGCTACGTTCATTTTGCGTAGAATATTCTTAACGCTATATGCAGGTGTTTGCAGCTTTGCAGAACATTCGTCGTAAATACGTTTAGCAGATGCTGGATTTAAAATTTCATGCACATCAAAGTAGCGCTGCAATTCTAAATGCGTCCAATGGTACAAAGGATTACGTAGCGTGTAAGGCACAGTAGCAGCCCATTGTTCAAACTTCTCGTAGTCGGTAGCATCACCTGTGCAAAATCTTTCGTTTACACCATTAGTGCGCATTGCACGCCATTTGTAATGGTCACCGTATAGCCAAACTTGTGTAAGATTTTCAAAGTTTTTATCTTCTGCAATTTGCTGTTGTGGCAAGTGGCAGTGATAATCTATTATGGGCATTTCTTTTGCATACTCATGATACAACTTTTGCGCTGTAGTGGTTCTTAAAAGAAAATTCTCATCCAGAAAGGGTTTCATAAAATTGTTTATTTTAAGTTACTTGCTATTACCGCTTTCTCAGCCTCAGAAAATGTTTATTGGTAATTGATAGCCTTTTCGTGAAAATGTTTTGGCCAGCCACCATAACTACGTTGAAACATCAGCATATTATCTGGCAAAGCATCTTGTGCTACCACTACGTTTTGCAGTAATACTAGCACTACGCTTAAACCAATAACTACTATGTTTCTGCTTCTTATCATTAACTATTACTTAGCACGCTTCTTTTTAGATTGTTCAATAGCCCACTTCACTAAATCGTTAGCTGCTTTAAAATTTTCAAAGTCAGCAGGCAACTTTCTACCATCAGTATATTCATTGTACAACCAAGGATCACCCACAGCAAATACAGCACCCTTACCTACTTTACTTACAGCCATTATCACATCACCTTTATCGTTAAAAATGCTATTAGCAGGCGCTGTAAGCTTAAGCGTACTTATCTCTTTTAAGTACACTTTTTTAGGTGATGAAAAAATTGGTTGTTCTGGAGTAAAATTGAAAGTCCCCATTTCAAATTGAGAACCTGTTACTTGGTTACGACTATCAACATTAAAGTGAATACCAAATTTTTCAGTCAAAATATTAAAATGTTCAAATTCAGCATTCGGCTTATCATTGTGCAGCAAAATCAATACGCCACCAGCTTTCACCCATTCATATACATTAGCAGCATCTTTCTCATTTACCAAGTTCATCTTAGGATTGTCTGAGTAATTGTCTGCATCAACAATAATATAAATGTCTGATTTTTTAAGATTGCTCGCAGTAGGTGCTGTAAATAGCGTTTCTGTTTTTACACCATAACTATTAAACACATGGCCTAGTAATGAGAAGCCATTATTATCCATTTCTTCCCACACATAGTGAAACGGTTTTTCTACACCAGTAATATCTTTTTTCACTTCGCTATTAAAGTAATGATCAAGGGTTACCGTTTTGCCTTTACCTATTGCCAATGCAGGTATTGCTTCCATTTCATTAGCGGCTTGAATAAACGCACCTACACCTTTACCATCATTTACTACTACTTTCTCACTCATGTAATATTCGTAGCTACCATCTCTGTAAGGCTTACCACCAAGGCCACTCACACTTACTGTACCTTTTAAATTGGTTTGCCCATTGGCATCAGTTTCAATAAATGTTTTTAAAATACCATCATACCCTTTTTTAGATACCACCAAGTAAGATGCTGGCAATACACCTAAGCGCACACCTTTTGCTAAAGCGTATACAAACATTGAGCTTGCAGAAGCTTCTAAGTAGTTGCCTTTTGCTGTAGGCTTATCTAGTATATCGTACCACAAATCGGTTTTAGGGTCTTGTACTTTTTGTACCGCCGCGGCAAAGCGTTTTAAAATATTTACCAGCGTATCTCTTTTCTTGTAAGATTCAGGCATTTGCTCTATCACATCTACCAATGCATTGCCATACCAGCCCATAGCTCTTGCCCAAAAATTTGGCGAAGCACCAGTGGTTTTATTAGCCCATTGCTGCTTTTTGCTTTCATCCCAACCATGATAGAGTAATCCAGTTTTTGCATCTCTGCTATGCTTTTCCATCCAAGCAAATTGGTTTACAATGTCGTTGTACGATGCCGTGTCACCAAAGGTTGTAGACCATTCAGCGTAAAAAGGCTCACCCATATACAAGCCATCTAGCCACATTTGGTTCGTGTATATTTTCTTATGCCAAAAACCACCTTCTTTGGTACGTAGCTGTGTGTTTAGTTGGTCACGCAATGTAGCCGCAGCTTTATAATATTTTTCTTTACCAGTTACTTTAAAAAGTGTCAATAAAATTCTACCACATAGCACATTGTCTATGTTATAATCTTCTTTTTTGTAGGTTCTTATCACACCTTTATCATCTACAAAAAAGTCCATGCATTTTTGCATGTAGTCAAAGTATTTTTTGTCAGCCGTTTGCAGCCACAAGCCTTCGATACCTTTTAAATAAACGCCTTGTTCATAGCTCCATTTCTGCGGCAACCTATTTGGGCTTGCAGCACTTGTATCAGCCCATAAAGTCATAGCTGTTTTTGCAAGCATTGCGCTGTAACCATCTTGTGCTGTGGCTTTTAAACTCACACAAGCCAACCCTATTATCAGTAATTTTTTCATTTTGTAACCAGCTTTTGTAATTTCACTTTTCCCATGATAGCAGAAACATAAACCAATAAGGCAATAACTAGTAAACGACGTTTCATAAAGCTAAAATTTTAATAGCCACAAAAACATTACATCACAAAGTTGCACAATGTACTTCAACGTTTATGTGATTTTTTACGTAGTGTCTTTTTTTAAAAAATACGGTGTCAATTTATCACGCTACTGTTACTTTTTGTCGTTCTACCGTTGTGGCATTTTATTCTTTGGTTACGGTTCTTGCTTTTTTTAAAGCAGCTTTACCGTATTTATTTTTCACGCCGTCAATGGCTTTGTACAGGTTATTTTTCTTCTCGTTATCGTCAAACAAACTGCCTTGCAGTGCATGATTGGTAAAATCGCTCAGCCGCACACCTAATAATCTTACAGGTTGTCCTTTGCGGTACAATTGATGGAACAATTGCATAGCCGCTGGTATCAGTTCATCATCTCTAAACGTATAATCAATGGTGGTTTGCTTACTTGTAGTTTCAAAATTTGGGTAACGAATTTTTACAGCAATACAGCCAGCCATTTTCTCATCTTGACGTAACTCGTAAGCTACTTTTTCTGTCATACGCACTAGCTCGCTTAGCAGAAAATCCATATCAGTTTTATTGTCTTCAAAAGTATTTTCTGTAGAAATAGATTTGGCTTCGTGAAATGGATGCACCTCGCTTGTATGAATACCTTGGGCTTTTACATACAAATCGCTGCCCCATTTACCCAAGGTTTTTTCAAGCACTTCTACAGGATATTTTAAAATATCGCCAATGTAAAAAATACCCATGTTTTTCAGCGTCTCATAGGTTTGCTTGCCTACACCAGAAAATTTATTAACAGGTAGCGGTGCCAAAAATTGTTGTTCCATACCTGGCTGCACAAACAGATAGCCATTTGGCTTTGCTTCATCAGTAGCTATCTTAGCTATCATTTTATTACTAGCAAGCCCAAAAGAAATAGGCAGTTCAGTTTGCGTCATTATCTCTTGCCGCAAATCGATTGTCCATTGGTAGGGGTCAAAAAATTTGTCCATACCAGTGAGGTCTACATAAAACTCATCAATACTCGCTTTTTCAAACAGGGGTGCTTTGGTAGCAATAATATCAGTCACCCAGCGGCTATAGCGGCTGTATTGGCCTCTTGTACTGCCCACCACTATAGCATGAGGGCATAATTCCATCGCCTTTTTCATAGGCATAGCACTGTGTACACCAAACTTCCTAGCCTCGTAGCTGCAAGTAGTAACCACACCACGCAAACTCGCCCCACCCACAATTACCGCCTTGCCTTTAAGCGATGGATTAAGAATAGCTTCTACACTAAAAAAGAAACTATCTAAATCTAAATGGGCGATATAGCGCTGCGGTGAAGCCATGTAACGAAGATAAGATTTAGTGAGCGGTGAGAAGTAAGTGAATGTCTTTCTGCAATTTAAGAATATTAAAACGGCTTTTATTATTTTTACCCACATGACAGACCTGCAAATTCTTCGCATCAGCATCGCATCTTTTATCACAGATACCAATACCATACTATCTTTTTTAGAAACCAACCTTAAAAAAATACCCAACAAGCAATTTGTAAAAACAGGCACTATTACATTTCAAGACTACCTTGATTTATACCAAGCCATACAACAAAGCGCTGTGCAGTTACAATCTAATGTAACCAACGATGTAATAAAGACAGCCATTAAACAATTACCTACACTAAGCCAAGCAGATATTACTGTTCATGAAAATGGAACGCTTGATGTGTTGCGTTATATCATTTATCCTTGGGGTGTTTTAGCGTATTACAACAAAGCGAAGGCACTGATTGAAAAATTGAGTGAGGTGAAGGATAAGTTGAGTGAGGTTAGAATAGATTAATCATCAATTAAGTCTCTATCAGCTTTTGCAACCCATTTCTCAAGAATATCCAACTCGTTGAATATGTGATGCAATAAACGAATGAGCTTGAACTGATTGAATTTGCTATTGAAATTTGCACAAAAAAGGCCTGCTTCAGAATTAAATTCTATTTCTTGTAAAAATGGTCTATCAATTCTTTCTAATAATAACTTAATGTGACCTTCCCAACTATAACCATTGCCTTCATAACCATATTTTTCAAAAATGGGTAGATACTTTTCACAAATAGATTTTTCCTCAACTGGTACAACAACTTGAAATACACCATCCGTATCCACTAATTGAAAAGGATAATGAAATTTTACTTTGTCTCTTTCTGTTAGCTTATTTGGCCTATTGGAAAAATAGTCGTTTAATCTTTCCTCTATTGCTTCAAATTCCCAAACAGCCTCCCTTTCCATTCCTATACACTCTTCTTGTGTTATGGGCTTTTCATAGCCAGGTTCAATCGTAACAAGCCTACAATCTTCCCAATTAGCAATATCTTGCCTGAAAAAAACTGGTGGGTTATTTAAAATTTTATCTTCCAATGAGCGCCAACCAATTAATTCCCATTTACTGTCTCTAAATACGTTACTAAAAACACTAGTAGTAAAAATTGGATTAGCATTTGCAATAGCATCTAGCAATTGTTCATTATTGTTATACTCATTGTCTATTTTGTAAAAGGAAAAGTTTCCTCTCATAATAATTCTTGCGTAAGCAATTTTTCCTTCTTGCAAAGGGATTTTTACAAATGTTCCTTCTTTCATTATATCTAAAGATTTATGCTGGGAAATTATTGTATTTCGATTGCAGAAGTTCATATTCTTTGTAGGATTTAAGTTTTTAACTCACATCAACTGTAACATTTTAGTTGTTGCATTTTAAATTGCAACAGGATTTTTGCAACAAACGTTGATAATTGTTTATTGAACATTGACTATTACATATTGTCTTCTTTACTTTCTTGCCCTGTGCTTTTCTAACTTCACTTCGTACATAATTAGCCTATAAAGCCAATAATTATACACATCTACGCAACATAGGTAATCGCTTATTATGTTTGTTACAAACTAGCATCGCATGAGTGTACATACCATTATAGATTTTTTAGAACCCATTAATCGTTACATGCTTAGTAATGATGAGGGCTATAAAGACACCCAATTGGGCAAACATATTCAGGCTTACGAAGATGAGTTTCCAGATATTTCGCAAGCAGATTTGGTGCTAGTAGGCTGTGGCGAAATGCGTGGTACTGGCGGCAATAACAATACTGATGCACCCGATGCGGTGCGTACAGCTTTCTACAATTTGTTTCACTGGCACAAAAATGTAACTGTAGCCGATGTGGGCAATGTAAAAGTAGGCGCAACACTACAAGATACTTATGCAGCATTGAAAACGGTGGTGCAAGAATTGATGGAACAAGGTAAACGTGTGGTAATACTTGGTGGTAGTCACGATGTTACGTTGGCACAATATGGTGCTTACGCAAATCTTGAGCAGATAATAGAAGCAAGCTGTGTAGACTCGAGGATAGATTTGAATATGGATAGCGTACTGCCAAATGATAACTTTTTAATGGAAATGCTAACAGGTGTACCCAATTACATCAAGCATTACAACCATATTGGCTTTCAAAGCTATTTTGTACATCCGCAAATGCTTGAAACGATTGACAAACTGCGCTTTGATTGCTACCGTGTAGGTAAGGTAAAAGAGAGCCTAGAAGAAATGGAGCCAGCCATTAGAAATAGCCAAATGCTAAGTTTTGATATTGCAGCCATTCAACATGCACATGCACCAGCTAATCATTTAACACCAAACGGTTTTACTGGCGAAGAAGCCTGTGTACTAATGCAATACGCAGGTATGAATGCGCAAATGAACACCATTGGTATTTATGGCTACAATGCTGCGCTAGATGAACACGATTTAACAGCTAAACAAATAAGCCATTTGCTATGGTACATTATGGATGGTGTGTACAAAAGCAAGCAAGAATCTGCCCTTGAAGATCGCAATAATTTTTACGAGTACACATTGGCTTTTGCAGAAGTAGAAACCGTGTTTTTGCAAAGTAAAAAAACAGGTAGATGGTGGATGCAATTACCTGATGAACGTTTTGTAGCTTGCAGCAAGTTAGATTATATTATAGCCAGTAATAACGATATGCCAGAAAGATGGCTGCGTGCCATGGAAAGAAATTAAATGATTGGTAAAATTTTGTAAGGTTATAAGAATCTGTTTACTTTCACAATGTCCCGTCCTGATATAGCGATACACAAAAACCCTTTGTTATGTCAGAAAAGTCGAGTTATGTAAATAGGCGATTCAGTTAAGAATCGCCTACTTTTTTGTTTATACTGTTAATGCAGTTTTACATAGTGTTTAATCTTTCACAAACTGTTGTTTTAAAATACCATTAATACCCTTGGTTACTAAAATATAAGTGCCACTAACCAAGTCGGTTGTATTTACCTTTAATGAATTAATGCCCACTGTAGTTTTTACTATTTGTTGTTTTAAAACTTTTCCTTGCATGTCTATAATATTTAGCTCTATCGAGCCATCAGTAGCAGCTATTAATTGTGCATTTAAAATGTCTTTAACAGGATTGGGAAAAATATTTAATGCTACTTTATCACTGCTGTTTGAAGTTGATAGTGTAGCTGTATTTTGTAAGCTTATCTCAAATCTATGTTCACCTTTTGAAGCAGTATCGCTTGTTATATCAAAGCTATAATTGTCACCCGCTTGCTTAAATAGCTTTTCTATTTTTAAAAATTTATCTCTTAGTAGCACCAGCGTATTGGGTAAATCTTTCATTGCCGAAAGATTGACGGTGTAACTACCGCTTACACTGGTATTTATACCTAAAGGAATAGTGAAGTTACTAGCATCTATTGTACTTCTATAATCAATAGCAAGCTGCTTTTTATCGCTTGATAGACTGTAAAAGTTAAAAACACTATTGCTAAGTTTTGGTGCATCATAGGTATCGATGGCTAGTGTTGACGCCGCATCGTTTAAAACTAATTTCCAATCATCAACATTACCATTTACAGTACTAATGTTTAGTTGAATACTTGGATTTTTTGTATTGCCAAATACAGCATAGGTAGGCGAGCCATTGGTTGTTTTATCACTCTCACGAAACGTTAGGCTTTGACCACTACCAGTTGCTTTAATAAAAAAACCACCCATACTAGGAATGATAATATCTGGATTACCTGCATTGTCATAGGTTTCAAAACCACCACGTACATTGTAGGCATCTAATATACCATTACTTTTTGTAGGGTTGTACACATACACTGTACCATAACTACTAATGCCAGTTACATTTTTTAGATTGATAGGGCAAGGATAAGGGTTGCCAATAAGATTGAAGTTGTCAGTACCAGCATTGCCATATGCAAGCGGTACAGTAATGGTACCTTGATTAATATTGCCACCGCTTACGTCTAGTATTACAGGGCTTATTGTATTGCTATAGTTTGTAGCACCAGGGCCTAATTTACCTTCGTCGCCATTGCCACGTATAAAAACATACAATGCTTTACCCACAGCCCATTTAGTGGCATCTGTAGCATCTGTAACAGGTACTAATATTGAAGATGTATTACCTATAGTAGCAGTAGGGTTGTAGTTAAATATCTGTGCACCACCACCAGCTACACCGTACGTGCCATTGTTTGCTATTAATCCAGTAACGCGTATTTTATTTGTAAGTAAGTTAATGGCTTGTGACGTTGTATAAGGATGAGATAATGTTCTATAACCGCGTTGTGCCTGTGTGTAACGTTGTACGTTTACAATACCAGAAATATAACCACCACTGTTGCTACCTTGCCCAATGGCGCCGCTGCCAGAAATAGTGTTTGAGACTAGCGTAAGATTGCCTCCTGTAGTTAATGTGCCTGCATTTGGGGTAAGCACACCTGTAAGGTTTAATGTACCGCCTAGTGTTACACCAGCCGAATTATTAATGATAAGATTTTGAATGGTATTGCTGCTAAACGCATTGGCAGGGATAGTTTGGGCTAAACTGCCATTTAGCTCTATGGTACCGAGAGTCGTATTTAATGTGCCATTATTAGTAATACTACCTGCTATTTTTAATGAGCCTGTTACCGTAAGGCTTGCACCACTATTGATGGTAAAATTATTAACCGATTGTGTACTTGTAATCTGTGGATTATTAGCGCTAGTAGCAACAACAAAATCGTCAATAGCTGTAGGAACTACATTGCCACTCCAGTTAGCAGGATTACTAAAATCAGAACTAGTGCCACCAATCCATGTATTTGTAGCTCTTGTTACAGTAATTGTATAAGTTTTTGTAACTAATCCATCTTGAGATGTAACACGAACATTCACTGTATTACTGCCCACATTTAAGCTTAATGCATTGGATGCAGTAGCACGTGTTACTGTTATATAACTGCCGCCATTTACTCTTACTTCTGTGGTGGCAACTAAGCTTAAGCTAGTTGGTGTTACTGTTACAGATGTAATGGTATTTGCAACACTAGCAGTATAGGTTGTTGTAGCTGCTGCAAATGTTGGCGATAATGTTCCTGAATTAATAGTTAATGCTGATAAATCTGCATTAGCAGATAATCTTGTAATAGTAATAGTATAAGTTTTTGTAGTGCCATCTTGTGCTGTAACACTCACATCTATTGGGTTTAAGCCAATATTACTTAGGCTTAATGAGCTTGAAGCAATACCACTAGATACACTTGTATAAGTGCCATTATTAACGCGTACTTGTATTGTAGCATTTGCATCTGCCTTGGTAGGCGTAACTGTAATGGTACTAGTACTGTTAGATACAGTTGCAGTATAGGCTGTTGTGGCCGCTGTAAATATTGGCGATAACGTTCCTGAACTAATAGTTAAAGATGATAAATCCGCATTTGCAGATAATCTTGTAACAGTAATTGTATAAATTTTTGTAACCAATCCATCTTGCGATGTAACACGCACATTTACTGTATTACTGCCCACATTTAAGCTTAATGCATTGGATGCAGTTGCACGGGCTACTGTAGTATAACTGCCGCCATTTACTCTAACCTCTGTTGTGGCAACAAGGCTTAAGCTTGTTGGGGTTACCATTATAGATGTCGTAGCGTTTGTAACACTTGCGGTGTAGGTAGTTGTAGCTGTTGCAAATGTTGGCGATAATGTTCCTGAATTAATAGTTAATGCTGATAGATCTGCATTAGCAGATAGTCTTGTTACATTTATGGTATAGGTTTTTGTACTGGTACCATCTTGTGCTGTTACACGCACTTGAACTGGGTTTACACCAATAGTTGGTAAATTTAATGTACTTGATGCAGTACCACTATTAATAGATACAAAACCAGATTGTCCACTAACACTTACCCTAGCTTCCAAACTTGCGCTTGTTTCTGCTTTGGTAGCTGTTACAGTAATAGAACTTACATTGTTAGCTACAGTTGCCGTGTAAGTGGTTGTAGCAGCAGTAAAACTTGGCGATATTGTACCTGAACTTATTGTAAGCGCAGATAAATCTACATTATTAGATGGTCTTGTAACCGTAACCGTATAAGTTTTAATAGTTGTACCATCTTGTGCTGTTACACGAATATTTATCGCATTACTACCAACATTTAAGTTTAATGCGTTAGATGCACTTGCACTGCTTACTTCTACATAACTACTACTATTAACGCTAACCTCAATTTTAGCTTTTTCGTTTGCACGTGTAGGTGTTACGGTAATTGAACTTGTACCAGAACCTACTGTTGCAGTATACGCTGTTGTAGCTGTTGCAAATGTTGGTGCTAGAGTACCTGTACTTAGTGTTAATGCAGATAAATCTGCATTGGTAGATGGCCTAATTACAGTAACAGTATAGGTTTTAATAGTTGTGCCATCTTGTGCTGTTACACGAACTTCTATGGTATTATTACCACCATTTAAGTTTAAAGCGTTTGATGCACTGCCACTTGTTGCACTAGCATAGCTATTACCATTTACTCGCACTTCTATTGTTGCATTAACATTTGCTTTGGTAGGCGTTATAGTAATTGAACTTGTACCACTTGCTACTGTAACTGTGTAAGAGGTTGTTGCTGCTGCAAATACTGGTGATAAAGAGCCTGCACTAAGTGTTAAGGTTGATAGATCGGCATTAGTTGCCAATGGTGTAATAATATTTTCATCACTATACCCACCTAAGATTAAAAGATCTGGTATCGTATCGCTAGTGCCGCTACCAATTAAAAAAGTACCAGTACTTGATGATGCATCAAATGGTGTAATTCTAAATGTAATAGTACTATTTGACGAAACGTTTTGAAGCCCAGTTATACCTGATAAATCAATTGGACCAAGTGAATAGTTGCCTGTTGTTCTTGTGGGTCCTGATATGGTTGCGCAAGATGCAAAAGCACCATTATCAAGCTTGTAATCAATTTGATATTGTATTGGACCAATATCGTTAATGCGAATGTTCAGCTTATCAATTGAATGATAGTTTACAGATTTACCATTCTTAGATTTTAAACTGAATGTAAGAAAATCATTACCACTAATACCGGCGCTAGCGGTGGTGCTAGACCATCCTGTAGCCCCCCAATATCCATTTGAAGCAGTAGTGCCAGGAACAGATAATCCAGAACCTCTTGTTAGCGATAATGGCGCTGTCATATTTACATCAAGTGTAGTAGGCGCAAATGCTGTAACGCTTCGCCCCCCTTGTGTAAAAGTTGAAGGATTCCAACCAGCTAATGTATCTGGAAAAGCAGGTCTGGTATCGTAAATATTTTCTGAATAAGCATTCACAGAAGCATGGTCTGCATAAATTTGACCGCCTATTGATAATACACCTGGCGAACTATATACAGGATAGTCGTTACCAAAAAAATACGCATACCGCTCTACATTCGGGTTGGCATCTAACCAAGGTAATGCAAGTCGTAAAAATTCTTCATGGACAGCTGGTGAACGATTCACATTTGCATTAAACTCAGTTATCCAAATAGGTTTCTTATAATAGTCATACAAATTATTTACGTATGTCTTAAACCTATTAAATACATCTGTGGCACTTGGATTGGCATTTCCTGTACTTAACCAATTGCCCCAATCGTACCAGTGGTCGCATACATAATCTATCCTTAGGCTATCTCTATTTGCTACTGTTGTAAAGCTATCTAACCAAACTCTGTATTGCGATTCTGTACATGCTGGCGAACCCATTCTTTGCCCTGCACGTAGTAGATTTTTGTATAAAGGAATAGCTTCTGATACAAATAAATTACCTTGACTTCCATTGTCTGGCTCGTTGAAGGAAAGTAAGTGTGTCAAGGTATCTTTTGCAATAACTGCATCTAAAATTGCGCTACTAGTATGTTGTTTGCTCCATATCATTGGTGCATAATTCACAGTACTTGTAGAGTTATCGTAAGGCCCCCAATCGTAAAACCATGTTGCATTTAAGTCTGTATGGTACGTATTATCTTGATTAGCTGACCCTTTCTTTTTTATAACAAGCGTTGGCAATTTTATTACCCTAATAAATGAGATTTTATTTTGTAAAACCATGGCAAGATTGACGTTTATGTTTGTCTTATTTGCCATGTAGGTAAATCTTTCACCAGTACCATCTTCATTTTCGGCTAATGTTGCCATAAATCCTTGATTTAAAGAGATGGATTTAATAGCGTTATTGAGTCCGTTAGGGATATTATTATTCGTATAAATTGTATCAACAATGCAGTTAGCTGATGTACCTTGTAAGTTGTAACCTGAATAAACTACAAGCTGTGCATTTGATAGTTGGCAACTTAAGACAAGTAATACGCCAAGGAATACGCTTTTCATTAATCTATTATTTATCACTGTTTTTTAATTAAAAATGATCATTAAACGATATTGATTTTTCAAGAGAAAAGAGTCGAAAAGTTTTTAGATAAGCAAGCAATTAAACATATACTTATAGCTTATACATGATTTATATTTTTAAATCCATTGCTTTTTTTAATTTTATCTCGGTAGATAAAATTAAATTAGTCCCTCAGCTTTATAGCCTTAAATATGTTCAAACTGAGGGGGTTTTTAGGTCAATTTTTAGCGTTTAAACATCACCAACTCTTTTTATTTAAACCTTGCTGCTTAAAAGCGTTGAGCATATTCGACGAACTAATAAGTAAATCAAATTTTAAAAAGTACGAAACATTGAGGCTTACAAGTAGCTATTTAGTTTGGTTTGGTTTTATTCATCATTTGATGCAGCAAATAATTGCCACATAAAAAAGGCGCTAATAAATTTTATTAGCGCCTCACCATTGTTATAAATTCTATTTTATTATACTAAAATTCCTTTTTTTTTCTAGCGAATACTGTTTTAAATCAGTTCAATAAATCTATAAAACACTCAAGTTATTGCTTTATAAAAGTTGCATTTGTTATACAATTATTGCTTAATAGTCTTAAAAATGAGCACTTTTACTCTGTGTGCTTGTTTCAATATTTTGGTTGCTTACTCCCTGCGGTAATTGATAAGTATTTATTACTTGCCCAATTTTGCTTACAACATATAATTGCGACGGTTTGGCCACAGCTTTAAACACTGCTTTTACAGCAGTACCACTTGATACGGTTGGATAAACCATTAATGAATTACCGACATTATTAAAAACATCTGTAAGTACGTTGCTGTAACTAATGCTTCCATCCTTATCTACCATTTTCAATCGGTAATATTTGGTTGTGTTTGCTATTGATATATCAGTATAGCTGTAGTTACTACCATTAGGTTGATTAATGCCAGCTATCCTTGAAAGTGTTGTAAATGTTGTAGCGTCGTTACTGCGTTCTAATTCAAAATGACTAAAATTTACTTCTGACCTTGTAGCCCATTGTAACAATATTGTACTGCTATTATTGCGCTTTAATTGAAAGCTTGTCAATGTAACTGGTAAAGCATTGGTAATAAGATTCGCATCAGAAAAGCCGCCAGTAATTACTAAATCTGGGTCGGTATCGGCAGTACCACTACCTATAAAAAATGACCCACCTGTGCTAGATGCATCAAAAGGGGTAATTCTAAAAGTGATAGTACTAGTTGCTGATACATCTTGTAGCCCAGCAATGGTAGATAAATCAATAGGCCCTAATAGATAATTACCTGTGGTTCTTGTAGGCCCTGCAATAGTTGCACATGGGTAAAAACTACCGCTGTTTAATTGATAGTCAATTTGATACTGAATAGACCCTGTACTAGATATACGAATGTTGAGTTTATCAATAGAATGATAGTTGACTGCTTTGCTATTTTTAGATTTTAAACTGAAACGTAAAAACTTGCTGGCACTTACACCTGTTGCAGCTGTAGTAGTAGAAAAGTTAGCAGCACCCCAATAACCATTAGGCGATGTACTAAATGGCAAATCAATACCTGAACCTCTTGTTATAGCAAGGGGCGCTGTCATATTTGTATTGAGTGCTGTGGGGGCAAAAGTGGCTACATTAAGGCCACCTTGAGTGAAAGTAGAAGGATCCCAACTTGCTAGCTCAATTGGTGAAGCTGGTCTTGTATCGTAAATATTATCAGGATAAGCCTCTACTGATGCATGGTCTGCATAAATCTGCCCACCTGTGGTTAAGGTGCCATTGGTATTGCGTGCGGGCAAATCGTTACCAAAAAAATACGAATAGCGCTCAACCCGTGGGTCACTATCTAACCAAGGTAAAGCCAAGCGCATAAAGGCTTCGTGTACAGCTGGTGGACGATTAACATTGGCATTAAACTCAGTAATCCAAATGGGCTTTTTAAACCGATCATACACAGCATCTATATAGCTTTTAAACCGGTTAAATACCTCTGTACCAGTAGGATTAACATTTAACGTAGAAAGGTAATTACCCCAATCGTACCAGTGTACGCAAATCACATCCACTTTCAACATCTGATCATTGGCAACAGTGGCAAAACTATCTAGCCAAACTCTGTATTGCGATTCAGTGCAGGCAGGCGAACCCATTCTTTGTCCGGCTCGCAATAACTTTTTGTAGGCGGGTATAGCAGCAGATACATACATATTTGCTTGCCCATCATTATCAGGCTCGTTAAAAGATAAGTAATGCGTAAGCGAATCTCTCTGAATGACTGAATTAATATTCACGTCAGTAGCGCCATTGCCATTCCATGACATTGGTGCAAATTCTCTTGTAGCAGTTGAATAATCTTTGTAGCCCCAATCGTAAAACCAAGTTACGTTAAGTGCATCGGTTATGGTATTATCTGTGTTAGCAGAGCCTTTCTTTTTTACATGAACAGCAGGCAATTTAAGCACCCTTATAAACGATACTTTGTTTTGCAAAACAAAAGCAAGATTAACGCTGAGAGTGCTTTTGGTAGCCATGTAGGTAAAACGTTCACCACTACCATCAGTATTTTCTGCTACTGTAGCCATAAAGCCTTGGGCTAATGTAATTGATTTGACGCCATCATTAAGGCCATTAGGAATATTAGTGCCTGTGTAAATGGTGCGTGACACACATGTAGCAGATGTACCTTGCAAATTCAAGCCCGAGTAAATGGTTAGTTGCGCAAGTAACATTTGCGAAGCAAATATTACAGCAATACTCAACAGTATCTTTTTCATAAAAACATCGTTAGTAAAACAAAAACTACCACCGCTATATTTCAATCGGTGGTAGATGCCTGTTAATGATGATCACTAAAAACCGGGGTTTTGCGTGATGTTTGGGTTGTTTGCTATTTCCTGAATAGGAATTGGCAGTACTTTATATTTATTAGGATCTGGGTTATCTAAAAAATCGTAGTCAGTTAATGGCTTACTGTAATAATCAGCTAATGAGGCTTTTACCGTAGGAATTAAAATATCCCAACGTTTTAAATCGAACCAACGGTTACATTCAAATGCAAATTCACGTCTACGTTCTTGCCTTAGTTTGGTTCTTAGGTCTGCTTGATTGGTATATGTAAGTGCAGCAATAGTAGTACCACCGTGTGTTCTTCTTACATTGTTTATAATTACCAATGCTGCATCTAAATTAGTCGTACCGCCTATTTCAATTAGCGACTCTGCCGTTATTAACAATACATCTGCATAGCGCAGTAAAATAAGGTCGTCGCTTGCATCATCGTTATTTGTAGAATTGTATTTATTGACTAATGAGCTACTAAAGTTTGACAATGTAAAAGTACTAACACTTACATTTCTTCTTAAGTCGCCTGTTTCATAAACCCTACGTGCTGCAATAGCATCAGCAGCATAATCCTTGGAAGGTGTACTGTATCTGAAGGATCTAAAAGTCCAGCCCATTCTAGTGTAGGCTTGTATAATATTTGACAGACCGCTAGTACCTCTTATGTAGTAAATACGCTCTTTATCAATCTGCTTGGTAGATACGATGGATGTAAATATATTAGAATATGCGGTATTTAAATCTATACCGTACTTTGTTTTATTGTCTATCAAGTCCTTTAACTCATCTATCGCTAATTGATAGCCAGGTGTATAATTAAGAGGGTAGCCCGCCATGGTTAAATATACTTTACCCAACAATGCTTTTGCAGCAGCCACCGTGACTCTACCACCATCATTACTGGTGTAGCTATAACTAGTATCTAAATTTGCTTTAGCGTAGTTAAGATCGTTAATTACTGAATCATATACAGTTTTTATAGAAGTTCGTGTGGGATAAATATTTGCAATAGCAAAGTCGGATGGCTGCGTCATTAAAGGTATATCACCGAAAATCTGGAGCAATCTAAAATGATAAAAAGCTCTAAAAAATCTTGCCTGAGCTTGAGACAGCCTAATAACTTTAGGCCTTATTTTTATACTATCATTTGCATATTTGATGACATTATTTGCTCTATCGATAACTGAGTATGATTGACGCCAAATACCGCCTATTACAGTATTAGCAGACGTGTATGTCATTAGATCTAACTGCGAACGCTCTGGAACAAAATTGGTATTAGTAGAATAAGCACCATCGTCAGAAATTTGCTCTAATGGAAACATTACAGGTAATCCACTTGAAGCCTCGAATCTTGCGGCATTATAAATACCATCAACACTAGACTCAACATCACTTTCTGTTTTGTAGAACGCATCACGTATAATTTGATCTTTTGGTAATTCTTCCAAAAATTTTTTACAAGAAGTGAAGCAAATTAAAACAAACAAAGTATAATATATATTAATTTTCATTTCTGTTTTGATTATAAAGTTAAAGAAAATCCAAGACGATACGAAAGAGCAAGTGGTGAAGCACCATTGTCAATTCCTCTAGTAAAACCATTACCTGTTGATGCTCCAATTTCTGGATTAAAACCTGTATATTTAGTTATCATAAAAAGGTTTTGTACGTTTCCATAAAATTGCAATGATTGTACTTTTAATTTTTTAAGAATATTGGGTGAAACTTTGTATGAAAGACTTATATCCCTGCATCTAAAATAATCTGCATTTTCTATAAAATAATCCGTTGATTCTCTTTGATCGGCAGTAGTGCCAGGTGTTACAGCAGTTGCTCGCTTATTGCTTTCTCTAATTTCATCTGCTAGTTTAGGATCAGTACCAGGTAACACTACTCTATATCTGCTATCATAGGCGTCTTTTCGTACATTATTTAAGCCCGTCATTGTACCCCAATTTATCTGATACTGGTTGAACACTTTGTGACCATATGCAAAACTGAAAAAAGCAGACAGCTCGAAATTTTTATAGTTAAACGTTGTATTAAAACCGCCAAAACCTTTAGGCAAAGCACTACCTAGCCATGTTCTATCCAAATCATTCAACAAGCCGTCAGCATTCAGGTCTGCGTATTTTCTCTCGCCTTCTCTTGCGGCCCCCCTTAACCCTACAGAGGCATTTGCTAAACTTGCACTATCCCACAAACCCAAAGATTTGAGACCATAAAATTCGCCTAAAGAACGACCAGCGGCAATACGTAAGGTTGGTATATTGTTTGATAAATTTCCACCAGTATAAAATTCATCTGGACTATCAGTTCTAAGTTTTTCAACTAAGTTTTTATTAAAATTGATATTTCCCTCAACCCGCCATTTGAAATTTCTTTTATTTATAATTCTAATTCCTAACGTTACATCAATACCTTGGTTTAGTAATGTACCTACGTTATCAGCCATTGATGAAAACCCAGATGAAGTTGGAGTATTAACTTGCAATAAAAGATTTTTTGTCCTTCGTTGATATACATCAACCGTTGCTGTAATGAAGTTATTAAATAAGCTTAAGTCAATACCTAAATTGGAGTTACTTGTTGACTCCCATGTTAAATTAGGATTCCCAAGACGTGCAGAAGAAAAACCAACTGTTGTAAAGCCATTTCCCCAAACGTTAAAATTAGGCACGAGGGTATATTGTGTTTGGTATGCACTTACAGCTTGATTACCAACTAGCCCCCAACTTGCCCTAATTTTAGTTTCATTGACTATTCGTTTTACTGATTTAAACCATTTTTCTTGATCAATTTTCCATGCTATACTTGATGCTGGAAACAAACCAAATTTACTTCCTTCGATAAATTTAGATACACCATCGTATCTTGCTGAAAGGTTTATTACTATACTTTTCTTGTACAAATAATTAAATTGCAGTACATTTCCAACTAATTGGTAAGCAGAATAATCAGACGTAGTAGACTGTGGAGTACCAGAACTCAAATTAAAATAGCTTGTATTGTTATTGATAAAATTGCCGACAACTGCTCTCTGCGATGTTTGTAAAAACTTTTCGGCACTAAATACTAATGCTGCATTGATAGTATGATTTAAACTCAGTTTTTTACTGTAATTTAAGTTTAGCTGGTACAAAAAACTATTGTTTTGTGAATTTCCCGCATTAGCCTCGCCTCTATAATTAGTAAATGGCAGCGGAATTTCAATAGGGATAAACGTTTGTAGCAAAGAATTAAATTGATTAATACTGACTTTTCCTTGAATATTCAAATCATTATTAAGTTTATATTTTAAGCTAACTGTACCTAAAACTTGGGTAGAAGTATTTGCATTTTTAACCCCTCTTTCTGATGTAAGTAATAACGGATTAAGCCTAGATTGACTAGAAGTTACTTCCCCTAATGCTGTATTAATTTCAGACTTTGTAAATCGTGAATTGTAAAATACATTTCCATAAGTGGGGTCAAGAAATGTTGCGTCACCGTTGCCATATCGATAATCCCACAGAAAATTAAAGTTTCCATCTGGATTTAAAAGAGGAGTAGTTGGCGACCAGTTAAGTGCCCTTGAAGTTAAAGTTTGTGTAGGCGAGCCAAATCTATCAGTTGCAGTTACGCCTAAATTCACGTTTAAGGTTAATTTAGAGGCTACCGGTATTTCGTAATTAACCCTACCACTATATCTTTTTAAATATGTTCCAGGAATAACACCACCTTGTTCATAATATTGACCAGATACATAATATTTGGCACCCCCAAAAGCACCACCACTTATATTGATAGACACATCTCTTGTAACAGACGAACCCGATAGTTCTTCTTGATGATCGTAGTTATTTAATAAAGGAACTTCTCTCGCTAAATAAGGTGTATCGGCTGTATTGGTAGTAATACCTCTAAGTTTTCTTACAGCCCACGCTTCATTTGCGAAAGCAGCAAAGTCTTGGGCTTGTAAAATATTAATTTTCTTTTGTGGATTATTTACTGCTTGATTAACATTTACAACAATTTTTGCCTTGCCTACTTTACCAGCTTTAGTGGTAATTACTACCACACCATTTGCACCTCTAGAACCATACAAAGAGGTAGCTGCTGCATCTTTTAAAATCTCAATATTCTCAATATCGTTTGGGTTTAGCATGGATAGAGGGTTTGCTGTAAGGTTATTTCCAAAAAATGATGATATCAAGCTACTACCATTCAAGTTCATATTCGGTTGTTCAATAGGCACACCATCAATGACGTACAACGGTTGTGTAGAACCAGATATAGAGCTCACGCCTCTAATCTCAATACTAATGCCGCCACCAGGTTCTGAGTTATTTTCCATCACATTCACCCCTGCTGCTCTACCACCTATTATTTGTTGAAAATTAGAATAGCCACCTTTTTCAGCATTCTTAGGCGCAACAACTGTTACTGCCGTAGATACATCGGGCTTTCTTTGTTGCAAATAGCCCACTACAATTACTTCCTCTTGTTCATCTACCTTAGTAACTAAGTTTACAGTTAAAGATTTGGCGTCTTTAACTACAACCTCATAATCGGTATAAGATACCGATGTGAAAAGTAAGGTTTGCCCTTTAGCGGCCTTAATAGTAAAATTACCTTTAGCATCTGTTTGTGTAACAGTATTAGCACCTTTTACACGCACCGTAACACCTTCTACATTGCCCCCTTTATCGCTAGTAACTTTACCAGAAATAGATGTGGTTTGAGCAATAGAAAGGCTGGCAATAAATAATGGACTTACAAGCGCAAATGCATACAACCGCTTTGGTGAAAAATTGACAATAGAAAAACTTAGTTGTACGACAATGTTTCTAATAAACAGCGTGGGTTTTCTTTTCATGAGCAGAATAACAATTGTTAGTTAATGTTTATATTGTATAAATACTTCTTTTTGTATTTGAAGTAGTATTTTAGCAAGTATGGCATTTTTTAAAAGGGTAAAAACATTTATATTGAATTAATATTGTAGTTGGTTGCTCTCATTTCGATATAATAATTTTGTTAGTGCATATAATATTGCATTATAAAGTATGGCAAAGAGAGCATTTCTTCAAGATACAAATAATGGTAGCAAAATCTATAATAGAATTAATTAATTCTATCTGTAAAATTAAGGTTTACTGCACACAGCATAGCGGCAAATACGTTCATTTTATAGGTGCATTTAGGTCAATTTTACAATTACAGATAAGGCATTTTTTTTAATTTTAGCCTTCTGTTTCTTCAAAGCTACCGTCAACAAGGTTTAAAGAATAAGTTAGCAAACTAAATACTCAATATTTATAAACTTCAATATTTGAAATGGCAAAATGCATTATTGTGTTTGCAAAAAAATTATTCTGCTTCTGAACTAATAGTTACCGTCTTTTGATTCATTCAGCCCCCCTTACATTTTAAAGATGTTCTAATATTGATTTTGAAAATTAAAGCAGACTTGCGCATGTAAAGTATACAATATGTTCTGCTTGAATGTGATGATTTAAAATAAACTAATGAGTGCTACCTTGAAAAATTTGAAGGAACTTTTTATACAAACGTTTCAGCAAGAACCAATAATTGTAAAATCGCCAGGGCGGGTTAATATCATTGGCGAACACACAGATTATAATGAAGGATTTGTACTGCCAGCAGCTATAGATAAAGCTGCTTATTTAGCTATCAATTTTAGAAACGATGATGAAATACATTTAATAGCTCAGGATATTCATGAAACTTTTACAAGTAGTATTACCAACCTTAAACCAATTACTGATATTAGCTGGCCTAACTATGTTTTGGGTTCTGTAGCACAGTTTCTAAAACGTGGCGTGAACGTAAAAGGCTTTAATGCTATACTTACTAGCAATGTACCAATAGGTGCTGGTTTATCGTCGTCGGCAGCGGTAGAATGTGCGACTGTTTATGCCTTAAATGAGTTGTTACATACCAATTTAGATCGCCTAACCATGGTGCAAATGGCACAAAAAGCAGAACATGAATTTGCTGGTGTAATGTGTGGTATTATGGATCAATTTGCATCGATGATGGGCAAAAAAGACCATGTGATTAGATTGGATTGTCGTTCACTAGAATATGAATATGTACCCTTTAAGCTTGATGGCATAAAAGTATTATTACTAAATACTAACGTAAAACATTCGTTGGCTTCATCAGAATACAATACCCGCCGTAACGAATGTAGCCAAGCTGTAAAATGGGTGAAGGAATATGAGCCAGCCGTTAATTCTTTACGAGATGTTACCGAAGCAATGCTAGATAAATATGTATTGCCAAAAGATAGTTTAATTGATAAACGAAGCCGATTTGTAGTACAAGAAATTAATCGTTTGGTAACTAGCTGTATTGATTTACAAAATGACGATATACAATCGTTGGGTAAAAAAATGTATGCCACACACGAAGGTTTAACAAGTATGTATGCTGTAAGCTGCAAAGAGCTGGATTGGTTGGTTAATTATGTAAAAAATAACGATGCGGTAATTGGTGCTAGAATGATGGGTGGTGGTTTTGGCGGCTGTACCATAAACCTGATAAAAGAAGCAGCTATTGAGTCCTTAATTGCAGCTTTAAAACCCGATTACGAAGCAGCCACAGGCCTGCCTTTATCGTATTACGTAGCTTCTATTGAAGATGGCACTCAAATAATAAATGTATAATTATGTTTGATATAAAGGAACACTCGCACACTAGATTAAATATTTTAACAGGTGAATGGTTATTGGTCTCGCCACATAGAATGAAAAGACCTTGGCAGGGGAAAGTTGAAGATGTGCCAAAAGATAATCGGCCTACTTACGATGCAACTTGTTATTTATGTGCTGGAAACAAAAGAATGGATGGCAGCGTTAATCCTAATTATGAAAATTCTTTTGTGTTTACCAACGACTTTTCATCTCTTTTGGCTGATACACCAAATGGTACAGTGAACGAAAATAATGTATTGGTTGCCAATAGTGAAAGTGGTATTTGCAAAGTGATTTGTTTTTCGCCGCGGCACGATTTGACTTTACCACAATTAGAGATAGAAAATATTGAAAAAGTGATTGAGCTGTGGCAAAATGAATACATAGAACTGGCAGCGAACGCTGCAATAAAATACATACAAATATTTGAGAATAAAGGTGAAGTAATGGGCTGTAGTAATCCACATCCACATGGGCAAATATGGGCATCTTCGTCTATACCATTGGAAGTAGCAAAAGAAACCAAGCAACAAAAAAAATATTACGAAAAGTATCAGCATAGCCTTTTATCAGCTTATTTAGATGTAGAATTAAAAAAGAACGAACGAATTGTAGTAGAGAATAATGATTTTGTAGCGTTAGTACCTTTTTGGGCAACATGGCCTTACGAAACAATGATTATTAGTAAAAGACAAGTGCAACATATAACTGAATTTAATGTTTCTGAAAAAACGTCTTTTGCCAAAATTTTAAAGCAATTAACAGCCAAATACGATAACCTCTTTAATATTTCATTTCCATATTCAGCAGGTATGCACCAAGCACCGGTTGATGGTGAACAACATCCTGAATGGCATTGGCACATGCATTTTTATCCGCCATTGTTACGCAGTGCCAGCGTTAAAAAGTTTATGGTAGGGTACGAAATGCTGGCCAATCCTCAAAGAGATATTACACCTGAGTATGCTGCTGAAAAATTAAAGTCTTTAAGTACAAAACATTATTCTGATCAAGAAAAATAGTTAAAATCTTATTGACGAATAATGAAAACCGCTCTCTTATTTATAAAATAGCACACGTGAAATTATTTATTTTTATTAGTACTACAATACTGTTATCTTTTACATCAATTAAAGCACAATCATTAGGTAAAAACAAGGCTTTTGCCCCTGGTAAATTATGGCTAGATAATAATGGTGTTGCTATTAATGCACACGGCGGCAATGTTTTATTTTATCAAAATAAATACTATTGGTATGGTGAGCATAAAATTGCTGGGAAATCTGAAGCCCAATTTGCTGATGGTGGTATTCACTGCTATTCTTCAAAAGATTTAATGAATTGGGATAATGAAGGCATCGTTTTATCGGTAAAATACAAAGATACAACCAGCGATCTTGCCTATGGTTGTATTCTTGAACGTCCTAAAGTGGTGTACGATGAAAAACAAAAACTGTTTATTGCTTATTTTAAATATTACCCAAGAGGCACTGGTTACTTAAAAGGCTACATTGGTGTAGCCACCAGTAAAATGCCGAGTGGCCCATTTACATTTAAACATAAATTTTTAGGGGCAAATTCAGAATACGGCTCTGGCGATTTTGCTATGTTTGAAAACACAGACAAAAAATTGTATCACTTAACGGTAAGAAAGCCCGACAAAACCTTTGTTATAGGTCAGCTTCAGGCTAGTAAAATGCTAGCTACCGAAAAATACGAGCCAGCTAAAGGTATTACTTCACATACCGAAGCGCCAGCGGTTATTTTTCACAACAATAAATACTATTTACTTGGCTCAGGCTCTACAGGTTGGCAACCTAACAAAACTCGAGCTTTTGTTGCCGATTCTTTAAATGGTGTTTTTACTGATTTAGGTAACCCATGCTCAGGTCTAAATCCACAAAATGGTATTAATGCAGACAAGACATTTGGCGGGCAAATTAATTATATACTAAAGGTTGAAGGGCAAAAAAATGCTTACATAGCCATGTTTGATATTTGGAAACCAGACATGCCCATTAATGGCTTGTACGTTTGGTTACCACTAATTTTTAAAAATGGGCTGCCTGTAATAGAATGGAAAGACACTTGGGATGTAACAGTTTTTAAAAAACTAAATATTAATTTAATCAAGGAACATACAAAAAAGAAGTTAGCGGAATGAAATCAATATTAACAGCTACTTTGTTTGTAATAATACTATTAGGTTGTAGCGCAAATAAAAAGCTGCCAAAGGCTGCTTATTCGTTTGTAGATGCACAAACACCAAGCACTGCAAAGCCTTTGATAAATAATGTAGTAACGGATGGAGTAAACTTGAATAATTGGAAATTGGTTTTTTCCGATGAATTTAACGATAATACAGTAGATGCTAACAAATGGACTGTTGAAAATGCTACTAAAAAAAGAGTTGACGTTACTTTATTTTCCGATAACAATCAAGTAGAAGAAAAAAATGGTAACATATATATTTATTACAGTAAAGCGACTAAAATTAACGATACTTCATATTATGCTGGTCGTTTTAACTCTAAAGGTAAGTATGCACTAACCTATGGGTTTTTAGAAACGAGAATGCACATAGTAAAACCAAATGGGCATCAAATGGCATTTTGGATGATGCCAGTAGGAAATGGTATGAAAGAACCCGAAGGCATTGATGGCACAGCAAATGATGGTGCCGAGATAGACATTATTGAAGGAACAAAAGCCGATGCTTATTCTTTAGGGTTACACTGGGATGGTTATGCAAAGCCAGCACATAAATCTAACGGTGGGCTTATAAATACACCAGCAATACATGAAAAGGAATACCATACCTACGGCTTTGAATGGGCAGCTACATATTTGAAGTTTTACTACGATGGAAAAATAGTAAGAGAAATGAAAGACCCTAAGTTAATACCGCATGTAGCTGAATTTATTATTTTTTCTGGTAGTTGTTTTGGTGAAAACAATTGGGTAGATGGTGATATACGCAAAAATACATTTATTAAAAGTGGCGGCATAGATAAGGCCTATATTGATTATATAAGAGTGTATAAAAATAAATAAGTTGTTACGTAAGTTATGCTGTTTTTCGCCAATTGAAAGTTTATTGCATAGGACAATATAAGAAACTAAAGCAATAATTTAAAAAATACTAAATCTTAATCAGCTATTATTTCTGGATACATTAATGCACCTGTTTGGGTATCGGTTGGAAATTGTGCTTTTTCATTTTTAAGCATCTTGTTCAATTGCTGTATTAAGGCTTTGCCTTTATCAGGATATTGAGTAATTAGATTATTTTGCTCGCCAATATCATCTTTCAAGTTGTACAATTCGGTTTTGTGAAGCCCGTAGAAATAAATGAGTTTCCAGTTGCCAATTCGTATAGCACTGTAAGGCCCCATGCCTTCATTCTCTGCTACCATTTTATATTGTTTAGCTTTTCTAGCACCTTCTTCCCAGTTGTTAGGAAAGTGCCAAATGATAGCCCTGCTAGTATCTCGTTTGTTATTGTTTTTTAAAAAGGGCACTATACTTTTACCATCTACAGTTTGTACTGTTTGGTAGTTTTTTACACCTGCCATTTGTAAAATGGTAGGAAAGAAGTCTTCGATAATGACGTACTGACTATTGGTGCTATTAGGCTTTGTAATACCTGGCCAATACACCATCATGGGTTCTCTAGTACCACCTTCATAGGCAGACCCTTTGCCCGATTTAAGCGGTAAGTTGTGTGTAAATGGCTTGCCACCTCGTGGCGGCACTAACGAAAGCCCACCATTATCACTCATAAAAATGATGATGGTATTTTTCATCATTTTATATTCTTCAAGGTAGTTTATCAAATCGCCTAAGCTTTTATCCATGCCTTCTAGTAGCGATGCGTACATGGCTTCTTCGGTACTTAATCCCTTGTCTAGATAATACTGGTAAAATCTGTTATCAGGTTTATATTTTGCATGTACTGCATAATGGCTCATGTACAAATAGAATGGCTTTTTAAGCAAACGAGCTTTATCTAATGCTTTTTTTGCTTCTAACGTTAACGCTTCAGATAAAAAAATGTCTTTGCCATGATACATTTCTAAACCAGGAATGCCAGCTCTTGCACCAGCTTTTACATCGTTGCCAAAATTTTCTGTACCAAGGTAGCTGTTAGGCCCGCCAATAGCTGAACCTGCAATATTTACATCATAGCCAAGATTGATAGGGTTAGAACCTAATGTAGGAAAAGAGGCCATGTGCGATTTTCCAGCATGTATGGTAAAGTAGCCATTGTTGCGTAATATTTCTGCTATAGTTGTTGCGTAAACAGTATGTGGCGAATCTGCTACAGGGCTTAAACCATTGTAGTTCCATTCAGGAAATGTAATGCCATTATAGGGTTCGTCAGTAGGGTGATCTTTCGTATAAAATGTCCAGTTAGTAACACGATGTCTCGCAGCATTCATACCTGTTTGTAAGCTTACTCTTGATGGTGTACATACACAATTGGCATAAGCATTTGTAAACTTTACACCCATGGCTGCAAGCCGTTCCATATTAGGTGTACGATAGGTTTTATTAAGTGAGGTAGTGTCTTTGTAAAATGGTACAGAACAATCCTGCCAGCCCATATCATCAACCAAAAAGAATATGATATTGGGCTTTTTGGCAGGGCCTGTAATAGTATTTTGTTGTGCTTGCAAATGGTAACCAACTTGTATTAAAAGCAGTGTTATTAGTAAATACAGTGGTGTTACTTTCATATTGCAATGGTTTATATAAGCACTAGGTATTTATTTCTTAGAGGTTTGAATCTCAGCTAGTAATTTCGATAGTGCAGCTACTTTGTCAGGATATTGCGCCGCCAAGTTGGTTTGTTCGCCACTATCACTTTTAAGATTATATAATTGTGGCTTAGCGTTGTTACCTGTCTCCATGTTTTTATCTTTCATCATTGGGCCGCCATTTGAAGTAGGAATATATTTCCAATCGTCTTGAATAATGGCAAATCCTGTTAAGCCCTGTTCTACAAAAGCATTACGACCTTTTTGCGATTTGCCCAGTAAAACCTCAAACATGTTTTCACTATCTGGTGCTGAAGCTGTAGGTAGAGATTGCTTTAGTAAGGCTGCCATGGAAGCGATAAAATCATTTTGCCCAATCAGTGCATTTGAAATGCTATTAGGTTTAATAACATTTGGCCATCTAACTAGCGTAGGTACTCTTGTACCAGCATCAAACTTGCTATACTTACCACCTCTAAAATCACCACCTGGGTTGTGATTGTTTAGCATTTGCTGTGCATTATCTTCATAGCCATCATTTATTATTGGACCATTATCGCTTGAGAAGATAATAAGGGTGTTTTTAGTGAGTTTTAAACTATCTAAAGTACGTAGAATTTTACCAGTATTGTCATCTAATTCAAGTAACGCATCACCTCTTGGTCCCATACCACTTTTGCCTACAAAACGAGGGTTTGGCACACGTGGCACATGAATATTTTGAATAGCAAAATAGAGAAAAAATGGCTTTGCTTTATTGCCAGCAATGTACTGTAATGCTTTACTGGTAAGGTCATCACTCATTGTTTCATCGTTCCAGTAGGCTTTATGACCACCCTTCATGTACCCAATTCTACTTACACCATTTATAATAGTACCGCTATGTTGTTTGTCTGCTTTCATTAATAAAAACTCAGGGTGTTCTGTACCTATGGGGTCATTGCCTATTGGTGCTTTGTAATCAACTTCAATCGGGTCGCTTGGGTCAAGGTTTTTTACTTTGTCATTTTCTACATACACACAAGGTACACGGTCTGGTGTTGCAGGTATTATAAACGAATATTGAAAGCCTAATTCATTTGGGTTAGGCTTAATACTGCCGTTCCAATTTGGGCCACTGTTACCACCTAAGCCTAAATGCCATTTGCCAATAACAGCTGTTTGATACTTAGCATTTTGAAATAATTTAGCAAGGGTAAATTGATTTTCATCAATAATAGAACCAGCATCACCTGCGGCTATACCTGTGCCTTTTTTTCGCCAAGGATATTCACCTGTAAGCATCGCATATCTTGAGGGTGTGCAGGTAGAAGATGTAGCATGTGCATTCGTAAACATGATGCCTTCTTTGGCAATTCTATCAATGTTGGGTGTGTGTATTTTAGTTGCTCCATAGCAGCCAATATCACCATAGCCTACATCATCTGTGTAAATAATAATTACATTAGGCTGGGCCTTTTTTTGAGCAGATATAGACTGGCAAAGTAAAAGCAAAAATAGCGCTACATTAACACAATAAAACTTACACATGTTGCTTATTTTGTAGCTTTTAAAACAATAGTTGTAGGTGCTAAATTTTCGCCCCAAGCTTTTAATGTGATATCGCCTTCGCTAGTTTTAGATTGAACATAAGCCATACATTTTCCATAAAATGCCTTACTTTGCATCACTTCAAATGAGGCAAGGCTTGTTGCATCACCGTTGCCTACTGCTCTTAAAGTAGCGGCGCCAGTAACTTCAAAATGTATCAAATCATCTGCTAGTGCACATAAATTACCATCTTTATCGGTAACTGTTACGGTTACTAATGCAATGTCTTCACCGTTTGCTGTAAGGCTTGTTCTATCTGCCTTTAAGGTTATTTGGCTTGGTTGTGCGGCCGTTTTTATGTTTTTTGTTTCTGCTATTTTTCCATCTTTATCGTAGGCTACTACTTTTAATTCACCTGCTTCATATTTTGTGTTTTCCCATCTTAACCGATATCTGTCTAATAAATTTTCTTTGTTAAAAGTTCTTTTACCGTAACTAATACCGTTTATAAAAACTTCAGCAGAAGGGTAATTGGTGTACACAAATACAGGTACTATTTTTCCCTCTTCACCTTTCCAATTCCAATGTGGTAATACGTGTAATACTTTTTTATTAGTCCACTTACTTTGGTACAAATAATAGCGGTCTTTAGGAATACCACATAAGTCTATAATGCCAAAGTACGAGCTTCTACTAGGCCAGCTAGAACCGTAAGGTGTAGGCTCGCCTAGATAGTCGTAACCGGTCCATACAAACTCGCCTGCAACAAAGTCATTTTCTTGAAATTTCCATTCGGTATCTGGCAATTGCGACCAACTGCAATATTCTAAATCGTAAGCAGTAGATTGATTGTCTGGCCACAATTTCATACTACCAGTTTTTGCAGGTAATTTAAAAGCGCCATTTGAGCTAACAGTTGAAACTGTTTCGCTACCAAGAATTACCCATTTAGGGTGCTGTGCATGAAGCTTTGCATAAGCTTCTGGTTTGTAGTTCCACCCTGGAATATCTACCGCATCTGCTAGGCCATTAATAATAGCTTGGTTCATATTGTTAAAGCCTGCGGTTACAGGTCTTGTAGAATCTAGATTGTGGCAAATTTTGGTGAGAAATTTAGCAACAACAGCACCATCTTTTTCACCTTGTTCTTTTACTTCGTTACCAATGCTATACATAATTAAGGCTGGATGATTTCTGTCTCTCAGAATCATAGCCTCAACATCTTTTTGCGCCCATTTATCAAATATTAGGTGATAGCCATTTTTTACTTTGGGGCTTTTCCATTCGTCAAAAGCTTCGTCTATAAAGTAAAAACCCATTTGGTCACACAATTCTAGCATTTCTGGTGTGTGAGGGTTGTGTGTGCCTCTAATGGCATTACAACCCATCTCTTTCAGCATTTTTAGTCGATTTACAAGCACCGATTTATTGACAGCCATACCAAGTGGACCAAAATCATCGTGCAGACAAACGCCTTTTAGTTTTACTACTTCTCCATTTATAAGCATACCTTTTTCAGGGGTAAATGCAATTGTTCTTACTCCAAATTCAGTTCTATACTCATCAACTGTTTGTCCATTTTTTTTAATGGTGCTAATGGCATAATACAGTTGTGGTTTTTCAGCCGTCCAAAAAAGCGGGTCCTTAATGGTTAAGTTTTGAAGATTCTTTTTACTTGCTGCGCTAATGGTATTGGTGGCAATTTTCTCATTGAGGTGGTTGTAAATACAGGTAACTAGGCTATAGTCGCTTATTTTTCCGTTGGTAAACTCAAGCTTCGTTTCAATATTTACTTGCGCTGCATTTTTTGTAATTTTAGGTGTGGTAATGAAAGTGCCCCAAGGCGCAATTCGCACAGGATTGCTTTGTACCAAGCGCACATTTCTGTAAATACCTGCGCCAGGGTACCATCTTGAGGCTTCTGTAAAGTTTTCTAGCCTTACTGCTATTACATTATCAGCATTAAGTTTTATAAATGGGGTAATGTTGAAGCTAAAAGATGAGTAGCCATAAGGCCATTCGCCTACAAAACGGCTGTTTACATACACTTTGGCGTTGCTCATGGCGCCATCAAATTCTAAGTAGTAATTTTTGTTTTTAGCTTCTTTGTTTATTACCACATGTTTTCTATACCAGCCTACACCCATATAAGGCAAGCCGCCGGTTCTGCCAGATTTCAAGGTGGCCTTTTGCTCACCATCTTCTGTTACTTGTACTTTTTGTAGGTCGTTCTCTACACTAAATGGCCCGCTGATAGCCCAATCATGTGGTACATTTACTTTTTTCCAGTCTTTTTCGTTTAATGATGTTTCGGCAGCATTTGCAATATCCTTTTTTATAAATAGCCAATCAGTTTTTAGCTCGGTTATGGTTCTAGAAGATTGAGAGAAAGCTGTAGTAGCAGTAATAAAGCTAGTAGACATAGTGAAGCACAATACTTTGGCTAATCGCTTTAATCTTAATTTTTTACACATGGTCTTTTGTATTGGTTCGTATGCGAGTAAAAAACTCGGATCTTAATGCTTCAAAGGTTCATGTTAATTAATCAGTGTTTGCGGGGGCAACAATTCATTTCAGGGGGGCGTATCAGTCAATTAGTATTAAAGCACTTCTTCTTTTTAATTTAAAATTTTAACTTGAGGGCTTATTAATATTATAGACAACTTAATCTTGTTTTACTCGTTATTACAAATTAGGTTCTAACGATTAACAATATTGACTTTTTGCTAGCCATTTAATAGCCTTTATGCTTCAGTATAAGAAAAAAATCCTTTTTCGAGTTCAACTTCTATTTAGTATCGTATTAAGTAATTACAGCATTGTAATTGCGCAAACTGCCACAGGCAACAACATTACCATTGACAATGGTTTAATAAATAATGAAGTAACCGCTATTCACCAAGATGCGTATGGCTTTTTGTGGTTTGGTACTAGAGGTGGGCTTAATAGGTACAATGGTTACGATATTACCACTTTGCGGTCTACACCTTTATCAAGCAACAATCTTTCTAATCAGGCGGTAGAGGTAATTGCAGAATACAAAAACACGTTATGGATAGGTAATAAAATTGGTGGATTAAATAGGTATGATATTTTATCAGACTCTATTACACATTACAACGCTACCGATTTAATAAAAATTCAGGAGATAAAATCTCTTTTGGTAGATGACAATGGCGATTTATTTATTGGTGCATTGCATGGGCTATACATTTTAAGTAAAGGAAAATTTACAGTTGTTGATAAATCACTATCAATATCTGCATTAGCTAAAGACAAACAAGGCCGTATTTGGGTAGGCACCAATTATGGTTTTTATCAATACAATCCTGTTACTAAAAGAATAGATTTGGTGGATTTGGGCGATACTAAATTTTTTGTTACTTCTATTGCCATTGATAAACAATCGCAAAATCTTTATTTAGGTAGTTGGAAAAATGGATTGATAAAATATACCATAAATACAAAAACATTTAAGAAATACCTCGATACATCTTTGCTAAATAGTGTTGCTATTAATAATACTTATCGGGTATTTATAGATAAAGATGAACAAGTATGGGTGGGTACATGGGGTGCTGGATTGAGAAAGTTTGACATTGCCAAAGAGCGATTTGAAAACTTTGCTATAAAGCCACTCAACGTTTTTAACAAAGATTATGACATCGTTTTATCCATTATGCAAGACAAGTCTGGTATTATTTGGATAGGTACAGATGGTGGTGGTGTATGCAAAATAGACCCTTATAGAAAAAAGTTTAATACCATAGCAAGTTTTGGTGTTGATAATGCAAGCGCAGGAAATACGCATGTATCTGCCATTTACGAGGGTAAAAATGGTGGTTTGTGGCTAGGTACTAGAGGGGGTGGTTTAAGTTTTTCAATAGATAAGAAAAATTTTACTAGAAAAGATATAGTTGGTAATACTATACGTACAATCTGTTTTTTTGAAAATAACAACGATTTGTGGGTAGGTACAGGCGATGGATTGGCAATATTTAAAGATTACGAACGCAATGGCAAAACCATTTTGGTAAAGAAACTAAAGGATGATAGCACATCTATTAGTGGTCCTAAGGTTTCGGCAATTGTAAAAGATAAGAACGGCATTATTTGGGTAGGTACGCAAGAAAATGCGCTTAACAGAGTAGTAGGTTTTAAAAGTGATATGCCCATTTTTAAACGTTATCCTGAAAAAATAGGTATAGCTGGTGCGATACAAAATGATAGGGTTAGTTGCATGCTAGTAGATAGAAAAAACCATTTGTGGGTGGGTACATACGATGGTTTGCATTTATACAATAGGCAAAAAGATAATTTTGAACTTGTTTCTGCAACAAGTAATGGCAATAGATTGTCAAATAGTACCATTCTTACAATGGCTGAAGATAGCTATGGCAATATTTGGGTAGGTACACAGCAGGGCTTAAATAAAGTATCATTTACTAGTTCTGGTAAAATAGAGATTAAGAGTTATTTTCAAACTGCAGGATTTCCTAACGACTACATACATGCTATACTAATAGATAGTGAGAATAATGTGTGGATGAGTACTAATAGAGGCATTACAAAGTTTATTGAAAGTAGTAACAGCTTTAGAAATTTTGATACAAGAGACGGTGTTGGTTCTAACGCTTTTTCAGAAAATTCTTCATTTTCAAAACCAAATGGCGAAATGCTTTTTGGTGGCATTAATGGCATTACTTATTTCTTTCCAGATAGTATTCGTTTAAATAACTATGTTTCGCCAGTTTATATTACCAACTTACAAGTAAACAATAAAGATGTAGGTGTAGGTAAAGTTGTAAAAAATGATATTATATTATCAAAGGCAGTATTTCTCACAGATAAAATTGAAATTTCTTACAAAGAGAATATCATTGCTTTTAGTTATGCATCGTTAGATTATCATGCACCCGATAAAAATCAATACCAATATATATTAGAAGGCTTTGATGAAAAATGGGTAGATGCAGGATCGAATAGAACGGTAACTTATACAAGCTTACCATCTGGTACTTACACATTTAAGGTTAAGGGTTCTAATAGTGATCAAATTTGGGGCAACAATATTGCAACAATACAAATTACCATTTTGCCACCACCATGGAAAACATGGTGGGCTTATACTATTTATTTCCTCATTATTGGTGGCTTGTTGTGGCTTTCTCGCTACATGAAACTTAATCGTATTAATCTTAAGAATAAACTTGAAATTGCCAATATTAACTACCAAAAAGAGAAAGAAATTGCAGATGTAAAAAATAAGTTTTTTGCAAATATTTCGCATGAGTTTAGAACACCGCTTACTTTAATGATAGGCCCACTTGAAGATTTAATTGAAGATGATAAGCTTAACTCAACTATAAAAGAAACCGTACATAAAATTCAAAATCAGGCGAAGCGATTACTGAGTCTTATTAATCAATTATTAGATTTTCATAAAGCAGAAACTAATGCATTGAAGCTAAATGCAGCGTTTAATGATATTGTAAAAATGTTGAAATTTATACATGCAACATTCGATGAAGAAGCAAATAGGAAAGGCATTCACTTTACATTTAGTACCAATAAAAAAGAAATTTACCTATCAATAGATAAAGAAAAGGTAGAAAGTATTATGTACAATTTATTGTCTAATGCGTTTAAGTTTACACCATCTGGCGGCGAAATAAAGCTATCGGTAACGCAGATTGAAGGTAATGATAATGTATGCGAAATTGTAGTAGCCGATACAGGTAAAGGCATTACAGCAGAAGATAAGGCCAAAGTATTTGATAGATTTTACCAAGTTACGCAGGCTGAACCTGGCAAATATGTGGGTACAGGTATTGGTTTAGCGTTTGTAAAAGACTTGGTTGAATTGCACAAAGGCGAGATAGAATTAACAGACAATCAACCTCAAGGCTCTATTTTCAAAATAAAACTGCCATTATCAGAGCAAAATGCTTCTAGTGGCAAAATTGTAGAAACGGATGACGCAGAAGACGATATTATATTAGATGATGAAGAAGAGGCAGAAAGTAAAGAGTTGCCAATAGTACTTATAATAGAAGATAACGACGATTTAAATCAATATCTGTGTAAAACAATAGGTAAATTTTACAATGTTATTACGGCCAAAGATGGCAAAGAAGGCCTTGAAAAAGCTTTTAAAGCCATACCAGATTTGGTAGTAAGTGACGTTATGATGCCAGAAATGGATGGTTACGAGTTTTGCCAGACACTAAAAAATGACAATAGAACATCGCACATACCTGTGATATTATTAACGGCAAAGTCAGATGATTCATCGCATATAGAAGGTATTAAATTAGGTGCAGATGTTTATCTCGGTAAGCCTTTTAAACCAGCGCTTCTATTATCACATATTAAAAATATCATCAGTTCTAGAAAGAAGCTAAAAGAGTTATTTACGCAAAAACTTAGTTTAGGACCAAGTGAGGTTGAAGTAAGCTCATTTGATGAAGAATTTATTAAAAACGCCATTAGATATGTAGAAGAAAATATAGAAAAAGATGAATTTTTAATAGATGAGCTAGCAACTAAATTGAACATGAGTCGCTCTACCTTTTACAGAAAACTAAAAGCATTAACTGGCATGTCAGGCTCAGATTTTATACGTCTTATTAAATTAAAAAGAAGCGCTCAGCTATTAAAAACTGGTGAATATACTGTTAGTATGGCTGCTTACAGTTCAGGCTTTAACGATCTTAAAAATTTCAGAAAGACTTTTCAAAAACAATTTGGCGTTACACCATCTGAATATATGAAGCAGAAAGATTAAAATTTAGAATCGTTGTTCAAGCACATAACTGCCCATACCAATTTGGTATGGGCAATTTGCATTTATAGGTTATATAGCACGCTTTACGTAATCGTTTCCGTTTGTCCGCCATTTTGATTAGTTTATTAAATTTTTTTTAAGACTGAAGCAGAATTTTGGTCAGTTTGCACCGCTTTTTTGGTTAATACACACCCATATGTTTCGTAGTTTAAGAATGAATATTGCATAGATAATAATGCTTGTTCTCTAACGATTTCGCAACTACTTACGTCTTTTTTTAAGCTGCTCTCTTAGATGCACAATCTATTAATCAATCACGATACAAAAATGTAAATAATATGAAAAAGGTTTACCTATTTGTTTGTATACTATTAACAGCTGTAACAGTGCAAGCACAAACAACATGGACCGGCGCTGCTGGTGATACAACTTGGAACACAGCGGGTAACTGGAGCACTAATCTGGTACCAACTTCTTCCGACAGTGTTAATTTTACTAATACTAGTTTGCTAATTGTTTATTTTAATGCAGATGCAAATGCAAAACTGATAAATTTTAGAGGAAGTGCTAATGTAATGTTTGCACTAAAAGGTGCTACTGCTAGTACAGTACGTACTATTAGTTTAGGCGGTACAGTACCTCAACACTATAACAATACCGCACTACGTTTTATAGGTACAACTAATTCTTTAACCCTAAATACGAACAGAAGTTCTGCCGCAAACAGTGGTATTAATTTAACTATATTAACTGGAAACAAAGCAACCATCAATAAAACAATCCATTTAAGTGGTAATGCTTCAACCCTTCCTGGGCAAGATTCTATTTCTAGTAGCCAGGTTAATAAAATAGTGGGTATTGATGCAGGTTCTGTAATATTTAGTAATGGTGGTGCAGTTACTGTAAACCAAAGAAATAATGGTACAGGCAGCTCAACAATATTTGCAGGTTCAGCAACTAATGGTATTGTGTTTCAAAGTGGTTCTTCTTTAAATAATGTTACTTCTAGCTTTCTTGATCCTTTTAACACGGCTAGTGGTGCTGGTAATGCGCAGTTTTTAAGTGGTAGTAAGTTTAATGTAAGTACGGGTGCAACTACTATTGCTATTTCTGGTTCTGCTTCTACTACATTTTCTAATTATTGGCAGGGTAGAACCTATGGCGGATTTATAGTAGGTAATATGAGTATTGCTACGGGAGCGCCATCGGTATACACAAATAGTTCTACTACTACCACTTCATTTTTAGATAGCTTTATTGTAGATAATAAGCAGGCTTTTAACCTTACATTAGTAGGTCATGCTACAACGCCTGCTAGTCCTACGTTTAGTTTTAATTATATAAAAATAAGGAGTATGCTAGCAACACCTAGTAATACTTTTGCTATACGTGGTAGTACCATCGCTGGTGCTACAGCTGCTACTAGTGTTAATATTTCTGGCAATATAGATTTAATTGCTACTGACTCTAATACCACTGCTGGTTTACTTCAGTTTGTTGTAGGTCCTAATTCTACGGGTGGTTCACTAGCGCAAACCAATATTAATTTTACAGGCAATACTACTATAAAACTTACAAAAGGCTCTACAGTTACAAATCCTAATTTTATTATTGGCAGCCCAACTGGTGGTACTACAATGCCTACCAATTTTACTATTAATAATGGTGCTACATTAAATCTCGGGGATAGTTTAACACTAAGAACGGGTGGCTCATATTCTACATTAACTATTAAACCTACTGGTAAGCTCACACTTATTGATAACGCTGTATTTACAACAAATCATAATAATAATTTCAATATTGAATCTAGTGCAGCTAGTACAGGTACTATAGGTGAGAGCAATGGTACAATTATTAATAGTGGTACAGTACAACGTTTTATAAAAGGTAACGCCGCTTGGCGATTAGTTGGTATACCGTTTTCTCTTTCTACAAAAGTTAAGGGCGGTAATAGTCTATCTAACGCTGCTAATATTTTCTTAAATAACATATTCGATCAGTCTCATGCGTACAGTTTTAACGACACTCTAGATAATGGCAAATATGGTGTAGGTGCAGGCGTAAATGCTGGATGGACAAAAATGGCATCCGAAAACGATAGCATACAACCATACAGGGGCTTACTAATATATGGTAGCAGAGGCATAGGCGACCAAACTGTAAGTTTCACAGGTTTTTTTAGTAATGGTGATGTATCAATTCCTTTATCTAAAATACCAAATGGTAAAGGTTGGAACTTGATAGCTAACCCTTATGTATCCAATATAGATTTTGAAAATATCACACAAAATCCAGCAAATGCTGGTGTGCTTAGTGCTAATACTGTATATGGTGTTAATCCTTTAGGCGGTGGTGGCTACTCTTTTAGTAGTTATGTGGCTGGTACTGGTACGGGCGTTAATGGCGGCTCTAAAATTATAGAGAATGGCGCGGCGTTTTTTGTAAAAGCAGCAGACTTTGATAAAATCCTGGTAATAAGACAAAGTGATAAAACTAATGCTACTGTAGGCACAACTTCAGGTGGAGTTACTTTATTAGGTGCAAAAGATAATTACAACAGTATTAAAATAAGCCTTAATGGTGTCAATAAACAATCTGACGAAGTCGTATTTGTATGGGGCAGATTTAATAAAGTAACAGAAAGTTTTGATGCAAATATTGATGCATACGACTTAGGTACAAGTGGTACACACGACTTAGCCATTATAGATACTAAAGGCACTCGCTACTCTATTTTTAATGGTACTGATTTACCAAAAAATACCGAAACACGTACGTATAAACTAGCTGTAAAAAACCTGCAATTAGGCACATATATTTTTGCAGTTTCCACGCCTAAAGCTTTAGATAAAACTAATGAAGCCTACCTTATAGATACTTATTTAGGTACAGAGATATTGGTTAAGGAAGGTTTGTTACACAACTTTCAAGTAAATACAGATGCAGCATCTAAAGCCGAGGGAAGATTTCAGCTAGAAATTAGAAAAAAATAATTATTCAACTATCAATCACAATAAAAAACACAACATGAAAAAAATGTACTTATTTATTTGTTTCTTGCTGCCTAGCATACTTGTGGTGCAAGCGCAAAGCAAAACTTGGTCGCCTGTATCAGGTGGCGATTCTATGTGGCATACAGCTGCCAATTGGAAACTTACTTCTGACAATAGTGCAACTACTATACCTACATCTAGCGATACAGTAGTTTTTAATAATACCGTAGTTGGCCCTGTTTATTTTAATGGCGGCAATGCAAGTGCTAGAGTAATTACTTTTGCTGGAAGCGCTAACGTATTTTTTGCTATTAAAAATGCAACGCCAACTGCTATTGTATCAACCATAAATTTAGGTGGTACCACTACTGGTGAGTATAGCCTAAATGCACTGCGTTTTACCGGAAGTATTAATTCTTTAACTCTCAATTCAATGAGAACTTCTGTTGCCAATTCTGGTATTATTATAAAGGTATTAGCCAATAATAGAGCTGTTGTACCAAATGGTAAAACAATCCATCTTAGTGGTTTCTACTCTGGCAATGCGCCTTCACAAGATTCTATTTCTAGTAGTCAAGTGAATCAACTTAAAGGTAGCGATTCTGCCTCGTGGGTTTTTGCAAGTGGTGCTACTTGTAATGTAAATACTAGAAATAATACAACTGCTGGTCTTACCCCGTTTGGGTCAGGTGCAGATACATCACAATTAAATCAAGTCGTATTTCAAAGTGGGTCAATTTTTAACAATAACACAGGTTCAAATTCTAATTTAATTGGACTTGTTAATCCATTTGCTACTGCATGGGGCTCTGGTATAGCGCAATTTTTAAGAGGTAGTAGATTTAATACTGGTAATAATAGTAGCGTTTCAAATAATTTTTACATTCAAAGTTTTAGCTCTATGTATATTATGGGTAGAACGTATGGTGGATTGAATATACAGCGTATGAGGGTTGGAAGCAATACTGTGTTTGCCAATAGTAGCCCTTTTCCAACAATGTTTTTAGACAGTCTAACAATAAATACTGATACCCTTTTAATTACACTCACCAATTTAAATAATAATATCATATTAGATTCTGCCTATAGTTTTAACAGAATTAACTTAAGAAGTACCGCAGCTGTCCCAAATGTCTCAGTTTTTCTTCGTGCACAAACTGCTGCAGGGTATAATGGACCGTTAAACACAACTATATATGGTGATGTAAACTTAGCTACTAGTGCTGCTAATACAGGTGCAGGTGGTACACTTCAATTTGTTGTTGGACCAAATGGTACTTCTGCTACTAGTACTTCAAATACTAATATAAACTTTACCGGTAATACAACCATTAAAGTAGATAGATCTTTAAACGGTACAACTGTACTTAACCCCAATTTTTTAATAGGCGCTCCAACTTCTGGCGCTAACCCTACGAATTTTACAATTAACAATGGTGCTACTGTAAACCTAGGTGATAGTTTAACCCTAAGAACTCAAAATTCATATACAAAGTTTACCATAAAGCCAACTGGAAGGCTTAATTTAATAGATGCTGCACGATTTATAACTTCACATAATAGTAACTTTTTAGTTGAGTCTGATACAACTGGTACAGGTTCTATTGGCAGTATTTCTAGTACTGGGTCTCTTTTTCAAAATAGTGTAACTATGCAGCGCTTCATAGGTCGCAATGCGGCATGGCGCACTATTGGTATTCCATTATCTACTGCTGCACCTACTAAATTGTATGCAGGTAATGGCACTTCTACTCTTTTTCAAATTTATATGAACAGTTTTACAGCTTCGCCTGCACAAGCGTATTATTTTAACGATACCTTAGATAATGGGCAATATGGGGCAGGTTCTGGCGGTGCAAATGCTGGTTGGAAATCTTTTACTACTAATAACGACAGTATTTCACCAGACAGAGGTTTACTATTTTATGGTAGTAGAAACAGTGCTTCGCCTATTGTTTTAAGCCTAACAGGGTTTATAAATACTGTTGATCAAAACATTCCTTTATCTAAAACAGCTGGTGGTAATGGTTGGAATTTAATTGCAAATCCATTTTTATCTAACATTAGTTTTAACTCAATTGTTAGTAATCCAGCAAATGATGGCGTACTTAATTCTAATACTATTTACCGTGTGCGCCCATTAGGTGCTGGTGCCTACTCTTTTGCAAGTTATGTGGCTGGTAGTGGTACTGGTATCAATGGTGGTAGCAATGTAATTGAAAACGGTGCGGCATTTTTTGTACGTGCAGCTAATGCTGGTACAAGCTTAGTCGTTAGAGATGCGGATAAAACAACTGATGCTGTAGGTAGTACTTCTGGCGGTGTTACACTAATGGGTGCTAATGATAATTATAACTCTATACGCATAAGCCTTAAAGGCGCAAATACATTTACAGATGAAGTGGTGTTTGTGTGGGGTAGATTTAGTAAAGCAACCGAAGGTTTTGATAATGACTTAGATGCCTATGATTTAGGTGCTAGTGGTACACACGATTTATCTATTGTAGATAAAGAAGGCACTAGATATGCCATTTTTAACGGTGCAGATTTACCCAAAAATGCAGAAATACGTTCCTATAAACTAGGTACTAAAAATTTACGATTAGGTACTTACAGCTTTGATGTGTCTATGCCTAAAGCATTGGATAGAAACAACGAAGCCTATCTTGTAGATAATTATTTAGGCACTGCGGTATTGATTAAAGAAGGCCTATCTCACAGCTTCCAAGTAACTACTGATGATTTGTCTAAATCAGAAGGTAGATTTCAGTTAGAAGTTCGCAAAAAGCTTACAAGTGTAATAGATGAAGTTGCAACAAGTAAAACCTATCTATTAAGTAACCCTACAAGCAACAATCAATTTGCTATACATTTTGGTAGCGATGCTCAAGTTGCTAACTGGCAGGTTGTGGATTTAAGTGGTCGTGTGGTATCTACAGGTATGTTTAAAAACGTATATCAAGGCGATACAAGAATGGGCGAACTTAACTCTTTACAATCTGGTACTTACATGGTACGCTTGTTTAACGATAATGAGCCAATGGTTGTAATGAAATTGGTTAAACTATAACCTACGGTACTTAATATTTTAAGTTTCAATTCTACAATAATGAAATGTCAATTATTTTTAAAAACGACTCTGGTATTAGTTTGCAGTTTGTTTCTAGCATCTAGTTATGCTCAAAGTGATGACCCGCCAACGTTACCTAACGATCCTGAAGGTATCACAGATTATCTACCGTTGAATTTAATAAGCTTCTCTGCTGCCTTGCAAGGTGGTTCGGCTCAGCTCTATTGGAAAACAACCAATGAGGTAAACGTGAGCAATTTTAGTGTTGAGAAAAGCAACAACGGCATCAGTTTTAATAGAATAGCTACAGTAAATGCTTATAACAATCTTGTAAACAGCTACTCGTTTACCGATAATAATGCTACAGAAGATGTTGCATATTATCGACTAAAAATGATTGACAAAGACGGCTCATTTCAATACAGTTTTATAGTTGTTATTAAAAGTAAAGCTAGTAATCGCTTATTAATATATCCCAACCCTGCTACTAGCAATATCACTATAGTACACGGTGTGCCACAGGGCAAGGCAACCCTTTCAGTGATAAATATTGCTGGCATAAAATTGCAAACAATAGTTGTTAATAGTAATGTGCAACAGACATCATTTGCGCTAAGCAATGCTTTAAAGGCAGGTAATTATTTGCTTCAATATACTGATGAAGGTGGTATTAAGACCTTGTTTTTTATAAAGCAATAAGCGCTTAAAACAAGCTGATTTTACACCTATTGATAAGTTACAAGTAATAAAAAATTATTAACCGCATGTAACAATGCAAAATTTTAAAAAATAAAACATGAAAAATAACATTAAAATATTTAAAGGTTCACTAATATTATTTGTATTACTAGTGTGCAGTATTACTGTTTTTTCACAAGAGACACCACCACCAACATTGCCTCAAGATCCTGAAAATGTACCAATTGATGGTGGTATTTCTTTGTTAGTAGCAGCAGGTGTTGGTTATGGGGCTAAAAAGATGAAAGATAAAAGGGCTAAAATGGCCTCTATTGAAAAAGGTTAATAGTTACGGTTTAAAAATGTGTTACTCTTTTGAGTAACATAAAAAGACTGCCAGTTTTGGCAGTCTTTTTTATGAATACTATTGAGATATTGTCTAATTCAATTTGAGCTACAATCTTTAATATATATTATTGACCTACCAATCATCAGTTCTAAATGGTGATGCAGGCAGGCCATCAATATTATAAAGCAAAGCATCGGGATTACTAGCCCAGGCATACCTTACAGCAACAGGATTTGGCACCAAACTGCTACTTACAATTACTTTATCATCTTTCACCTTGGCATTAGCCCAGTAGAACTTTTTATCTGCACCAGCAATAGCAAAGCCAGTCAGTGTATCACCTTTAATTATTAGCCCTTTACCAATATGTGTGAAGCTAATTTCAGCTTCGCTACCAATAACATTTATAGATTGATAAATAGGGCCAGAATATGTATCTGTAATGTTATTATAGGCAATATGATTAGCAGCTAAAAACAATCGTTTACCTACATCTTGCTTGTTTTTTGGGTGAATGTTATTGGCTTCGCCAATGTCTATAGTTACAGCCATACCTGTATTTGGCACTTTCAATGTCATTAATTGTGCTTCACGTAAAGAAGCCCATTCATCTTTAAAAACAGGTTCAGTATTTTTCACTTTATGATTAGCCAATTGTACAAATATAAATGGCAAATTGCTGTTGTTCCATTTGCTTCTCCAATCGTTAATCAATAATGGAAATAGGCTGCGATATTGAAATGCTTTTCTAGCATTATTTTCTCCTTGATACCAAATGATACCTTTAATGCCATAGGGCACTAATGGTGCTATCATTGCATTGTACAATGCTGATGGATAGTTTTTTTCTAAGGGTAGTACGGGTGGCTTTTTGCCGCTAGCAGGTTGCGTTTTTAATGCTTCTTTTTCGGCTATATAATTAGTGTATAATAATTCCCAATCTGCTTGTAGTTGCTGGTATTTTAAAATAGAATCTTTAAAGTCAGGATAGGTAAGCAGTGCTTCGCCAGAGGTCCAAGCTTCTGCTGGTGAAGCGCCCCATGATGATGCAATAATACCAACTGGTACTTGTTTTTGCTGATGCAATTCTCTAGCAAAAAAATAAGCAACCGCTGAAAATTTTCTAGCATTTTCTGGTGTGCAAATTTGCCATTCGCCTTTTACTGCGTTCAGTGGCTTATTGCTTATGTTCATACCTACGGTAAAAAAGCGAATAGATGGATAGTTGGCATCTGCAATTTCTTTGCCTGCATTTTTTACTTCAGTCATCAGTAGTTGCATGTTTGATTGCCCACCTGCAAGCCAAACTTCACCCACAAACACAGAAGGATATACAATAGAATCTTTGCCCGAGGAAATAAGCATTTTGAATGGCCCACCGGCTTTCATAATTGGTAGTCTTACCATCCATTTGCCTGTTTTATCTGCCTTTGTCTTTTGCATTTTATCTGCAAAATAAATACTGAGTTTTTCGTTGGGTTTTGCAGTGCCCCAAAATGGCGCATTAATACCTTGTTGTATCACCATGTTATTGCCAAAAATGCTTGCAGGATTAATGTTTTGAGCGAATATTTGATTGGTAATAGCGATAAGCAGGCATAGGATATACAATCGTTGTTTAGTCATGTTTTTTGAGTTTTTTTATTTGACTTTTAGAAAATATTTTTCGCTTCGCAAATGATAATTGTAAAGCATTGCTTTTGTAGAAGCTGTTTTTGTTAATTAATGATGGTTAGAGAAAGTGTATGGGCAAAATATAGTCGTCGTAATCTTCTGATAACTGTACAAAGTTACTCACGAAATTCTGTATTAATATTGTGATAGAGTGGGTACAATTAATTCAAACTTAGGGTGTATGCATGCCAAGTTATCACGCTACAAATAGTCGATATTCAAATCTATCTAATTTTACTTGGTTGTTAAATATTAACTATTTGCACCAGAAAAACTACCTCACTGTTACTGTTGTATATCTTAAAGTGTAGGTGTTATTAATCTTGTAAAAGTCCATCTGCTATATGAGAATAAATAAGCTTCCATTAATCGAGTTAAAATTTCAACTGCTACTGTTGTGTTTAGTAGTAACATTTTACTCATGGGCTCAGAATGTAAAAATAGAAATGTCATCTGCACAGCGTAGCCAGATTAAAAAGGGCTATGGCATGTTCATTCATTTTGGCATAAACACCTTTAACGAAATAGAATGGTCTAATGGAAAATTACCCCCATCATCTTATAATCCTAGCAATTTAGATTGCGACCAATGGGTGAAAATAGCTAAGGAAGCAGGGTTTAGATATGTGATTCTTGTAACCAAACATCATGATGGTTTTTGCCTTTGGGATAGTAAATTCACCGACTACGATGTGGCTGCGTCACCAGTAAAAGTAGATGTAGTAGGTGAAGTAGCTAAGGCCTGTAAGAAATACGGCATCAAGCTTGGTTTATATTATTCTTTATGGGATAGGCATGAGCCAAGTTATCAAAATAATGCTAGTTACAGTAAATACATGACCAATCAGTTAACCGAACTGATGACCAATTATGGCGCTATTTGTGAGCTATGGTTTGATGGTGCTTGGGATAAAAAAGGCTATGATTGGAATTTGCAACAGATATACGATGATGTAAAAAAGCTACAGTCTAATTGCATGATTACTGTCAATCATTCTATTGGTAAGCTTACCAATCCTAATCTTACGCAGCTGCCAGAAAATTATGCAGAAGGTGATCCTATAAGATATTTTCCAATTGACTTTCGGATAAAAGACCCCAACCTGTCAAGATGGGATGATCCCAAATACTACGAACGTGATGGTAAAATGTACTATCTACCATTTGAACATACCATTTGTTTATCCGATAGGTGGAATTGGTTTCAAAAGAAAAATGTATTAGCACCAAGGCCATTAGATGAACTAGAGGAGTTGTTTTATTGGGGCACTGCTAACGATAATATCATGATAATTAATGTGCCTCCTGATTTAACTGGAAGCATTAGAACTAATGAGAAAAACAGAATTTTAGAACTCGCAGATAAACTAAATATTCGCGGCGGTAAAAAACCGTTACCCATAGGGCCTGTTAATGCTACGTTTAAGCAAAAAATTAAAGCGAGCAGCGAAATTGCATTGCATCCTGCAAGCAATGCTAATGATTATAGTTTAGAATCTTTTTGGACAGCTAATGACTCTGTTGCCAACCTAGAAATAACATTTGGCAAGCCAGAAGTATTCAACCGAATCAGCGTTTTTGAGAATGCAGAACTAAAAGATTTGGGTGATAAATTTTCTAAAATTCGTGTCTTTAGAATCAAGGAATTTGAGCTGCAATCCTTTAATAATGGGCAATGGGATACTTTTTATAAAGGTGATATTATTGGTGCTTGTAAAATAATTCGTTTACCAAGTACAATTACTGCTGAAAAAATTAGGTTAGCTATCAATCAATCTAATGGCAACCCTTCTATTTGTCATATAGCTGTATCAAATGCGTCAAGTAGAGGTGTTAGATAATGTTACGAATCATTAAGTAATAGCTATGCAGATTACAATAATTACTGCATGAATAGGAATTGCTAATTTATGCAATACTATTGTCTTATTGAACCATTCACGCCTGCATTTTGAACTGTAAATACCCATATTTTTATTTAACATCTCTCAATATTGCATGTAATAAATAATTGAACAAGGCTACTTGTTTGGTAGAATTAAAAGGTAAAGATTAGCTTTAAAGATAGCCATATGAAAAAATTCCTACTTGCTGCTTATTTTATCAGCATCTGTTCGTTTTATGTAGTAGCGCAAACACACAGCACCTCTCTAAATGGTACTTGGCTATTTGCTTTAGACCCAATGAAAGTTGGGGAAAACATTGGTTGGTCTAATACATCCTTCCCTGATAAAACTTTAGATAAGGTTACAGTACCACATTGCTATACTGTTGATAAAAGATACTTCTCACACACAGGTACTGCTTGGTACTTTAAAAACTTTGATGCTACTACATTACAAAAAGGCTACAGAGCGTTTATTAAGTTCGATGCTGTTTTTTATAAAACCAATATATGGTTAAATGGTAAAAAAGTAGGCACACACGAAGGCGGCTACACACCTTTTGAAATAGATGTAACAGAACAGTTGAAACAAAAGAATATACTTACTGTACAAGTAAACAATGAATGGGATACTACAACTATTCCTGGTGCCAAAACTGTTGATACAAGCTATCGCCCTAATGCCTCACAATTATATGCTTGGATGAACTATGGTGGCATTATTAAACCAGTACATTTAATAGTAAGACCAGATATTTATTTGAGTAAGATAAAGATAGAAGCTGAGCCAGATTTACAGAAAGGAAATGCTAAAGTTCACATCAAGGCATTTGTTAAAAATCTGAGCACTATAGCTGCTGAAACTGCCGTAAATGCTACATTGTATAGAGATGGAAAAAAACTATCAGCAGTTTATAAGCCTATAAAATCGACTGTTAATATTGGCCAAGAAAGTATTGTAGAGCTTGAGGCAAGCTTACCTGCTAAAGAAGTAAAATTATGGAGTTTTGATGCCCCAGAATTATATGAAGCAGAAGTGTCTATTGCTAACGATACTGTGAGACAATCGTTTGGTATAAGAAAGGTTGAAGTTAAAAATGTACAGATACTGTTAAACGGTAAGCCAGTTAAAATGGGTGGTGGAAATCGTCCTACAGATTATCCAAATCTTGGCTCGCTAGACCCAGATAGTATTTTGCTAAAAGACCTTACCATGATGAAGCAAGCTGGTATGGAATTTTCACGTATAGCACACCATGCAGTTTCAGAGAATATTTTAGAATGGGCCGATAAAAATGGTATGCTTATCATTACCGAAGCTGGTAACTGGCAAATGACACCAAAGCAAATGGCAGATGAAGCAATGCGTACTAAGTATCGCTCTCAATTAAAAGAAATGATAGAGCGAGATTGGAACCATCCATCGGTTATTGCGTATAGTTTAGGCAACGAGTTTTACTCACATAAAGCCGAAGGCAAAGCTTGGGTAAAAGATATGAAAGCATATACTAGAACTCTTGATACCACTAGGCTTATCACGTTTGCAAGTTACATGGTGTTTAGAAATTTTGTCGTAAGGCCAGAAGATGAAGCGTCTCAAGATGTAGATTTTATAAGTGCTAATATTTATGGTGGACATTTAAAAGCGATAGAACATATACATGAGGTGTACCCTAATAAACCCATTTATGTTTCAGAGTTTGGTATTCGTGTAGCGCCTAATAAACCTGAACAGGATAGAATTAATTACCTCACTACTGCTATGAATGCTTTTAGAAAATGCGACTATGTTGTAGGTGCTTCTGTATGGAGTTTTAATGATTATTTGAGTCGCTATCCTGAAACAGATGCTGATGGCTATAGAGGTTGGGGTGTTGTAAATCCACAAAGAGAAAAACGTGGTATGTACTACAAATGGCAAGAAGAATTTGTGCCAGCAACCATTGAGGTTATAGCTATTAATGCACAATCAGTAACATTAAAAGTAACGGCACGAAAAGATTTTCCAGCATACATTTTAGAAGGCTATAAAATACAGATAGGCGATAAAGTAATAGCGCTTAAAACCTTGCAAATAGGCGAATCTACTGAGGTAGTGGTACACACAACTGTTGCAAATGATGTTTTTGTAGAATTGATAAAACCAGGGGGTTTTGTAATACTAAAACAGCAGTTGAAGAAGTGAGTGATAAAGCTTGCTAACATCTAAAACTTGTGATTGATAATGTGTGTATTGAGTAACAGTTTTTGTTAGCAAGCTGCATTACTACTAGCATCTTCGGTTGTGTCACTCACTTGTACGCTTGGTAATTCTATTGAGCATTGATGTAGCACTAAAAGTAGCATTGGTATACGCTTAGATAAATGATGAGTAAAGAATAAAGCGCTGCAGTGTGCGACGCAACGAAGCTTGATTGAAAAACTACAGTTGGTAACAAAATAATAAATAGTTGTGCCGCAAAGCGGCACATAAAAACATAGGTTATGATATACAACGAAGGCGGTGAACTAAGGTATTTAACATTGAGAGAATTAACTACAGAACTTGCCATTATTGGTGGTGGTGTTGCTGGTGCTTGTGCTGCTATTACGGCTGCAAGGCAAGGCCTTAAAGTAGTGCTAATACAAGACAGGCCTGTGCTTGGTGGCAATGCAAGTAGCGAGGTAAGATTGTGGATGCTTGGTGCTACATCGCACATGGGTAATAATAACCGCTGGGCAAGAGAAGGTGGTGTGGTTGATGAAATAATGGTTGAGAATACGTACAGAAATCCTGAGGGTAATCCTTTGATTTTTGATACTGTGTTGTTAGATAAAGTAATAGCAGAACCGAATATTACATTGCTGTTAAACACAGCAGTGTATTATGTAGAGAAATCGTCTACCGATGAGATTAGTGCAGTGCGTTGCTTTTGCAGTCAAAACTCGGTTGAGTACATTGTACAAGCGCCATTATTTTGCGATGCTTCAGGTGATGGTATTGTAGGATTCTTATCTGGTGCGGCTTTTAGAATGGGTGCAGAAAGTAAGGATGAGTTTGGCGAGTTATTTGCACCATCAAAAGAGTATGGTGAATTATTAGGCCATAGCCTTTATTTCTATAGCAAAGATGTAGGCAAGCCTGTAAAATTTGTAGCCCCTTCTTATGCTTTACAAGATATAACAACAATACCTCGTTTTAAGAACTTTAATACCAAAGAATATGGTTGTAAACTTTGGTGGCTTGAGTATGGTGGACGTTTAGATACTGTACACGATACAGAAAAAATTAAGTGGGAACTTTGGAAAGTTGCTTATGGCGCTTGGAACTATATTAAGAACTCAGGTAAATTTCCTGAGGCTGAAAACCTAACACTAGAATGGGTAGGTACAATACCAGGTAAGCGTGAAAGTCGCCGTTTTGAAGGTGACTATATCATTAAGCAACAGGATGTAATTGAACAACGTTTACATGATGATGCTGTGGCTTTTGGTGGCTGGAGCATTGACTTACATCCTGCTGATGGTGTGTTTAGTGAAAAGCCAGGTTGTAATCAATGGCATAGTAAAGGTGTGTATCAAATTCCTTATCGTGCATTGTATAGCAGAAACATTAAGAACTTGTTTTTAGCAGGCCGTGTTATTAGTGCTACACACGTAGCTTTTGGCTCTACAAGAGTAATGGCTACAGCAGCGCATGCTGCACAGGCTGTAGGTGTGGCTGCTAAATTATGTTTAGATAATAAATTGCAACCTGCTGCATTGTACAGTAATAATTTAATTAAGCAATTGCAATTAGAACTATTAAAAACGGGTCATCACATACCAGAAGTAGTATTGCATGACACGAATGATTTAGTTCAACAAGCAACTATAACAGCATCAAGTGAATTAGTATTAACTGAGTTGTCAGAAAGTGCTATTGTAAAGCCATTAGAAGCATCTGTTGCACAAATGGTTCCATTGAAAAAAGGTAAGGTTGAAAGCTTTGTTTTTTATGTAGATGCAGAAGAAGCAACATTGCTAGAAATAGAATTACGCATTAGTAGTAAGCCAAGTAATCACACACCAGATGTGGTTGTTGATAGTAAAGTATTATCTGTTAATGCAGGAAGCAATACTATTTATGTAAGCTTTGATGCTGAGATGGAAAATGAGGCTTACGGCTTTGTAACCTTTATTAAAAATTCAAAGCTACAATTACATTATACTGATAAGAGAGTTACAGGCGTATTGTCTGTTTTCAACTCAATTAACAAAGCTGTTTCCAATTATGGTAAGCAAACACCACCAGAAGACATTGGTGTAGAAGATTTTGAGTTTTGGTGCCCAAAACGTAGACTAGAAGGACAGAATGTTGCATTTAAATACTTGAATGGTATAGATGCATTTAAAGCTACTAACGTAAGCAATGGTATTGATAGACCTGTATCGAAACCAAATGCCTGGGTGGCTGATTGGAATGATGCAAAACCTCATTTAAATATTGCTTGGCCTGAAGCAAAAAGAATTAGTCAAATCGACATTTTATTCGACACAGATTACGACCATCCAATGGAATCTGTATTGATGGGGCATCCTGAAAATGTAATGCCTTTTTGTGTAAGAAATTATACAGTAAAAGATGACAAAGGAAACGTTGTTTTTGAGAAGACTGATAACTATCAAACTTTTAACAGTATTAAGTTTGAACAGCCTATTAGTACTAATCAATTAACAATTGAAGTTGCACATCCTTCTAAAGAAGTGCCTGCAGCTATTTTCTCTGTAAGATGTTATTAAATGAAAAGTAAGGTACATCAAATACAGCGTATGTTAAGAGGTAAATCATCAACGATGTTAAAAAAAATTGGTCACTTTTTAATAGTGTTATTATTAGTGCAATGCACTACAGCACAAACACCCGCTGAACTTGTAAAAATTGAAGCATCTCAAGCAGGCGCTTCATCGTTGTTTTATAACCCAAATGTTGAAGCCGTTACAACAATAGAAACTGGTAGTTTTTATCATGAAAAAGAATGCATGGTGCGGGGCGGATTACCTAATTTTTTTAAAAAAATTAATGCATCAAAACCAGTAACAGTTGGCTATATCGGTGGCAGTATTACACAGGGCAATGTTTGTTATAGAATGCAAGCATCTAAATACATTCAGTTACAATATCCAGATATAACTTTCAAATGGATGAATGCAGGTGTGTCTGGCACTGGTACAGACCTTGGCGCATGTCGCATACAAGAGCAACTACTACAACATAAACCAGATTTGATTTTTATCGAGTTTGCCGTAAACGGTGCGTACCAATCTGGCATGGAAGGAATCATTAGGCAAATTATAAAAGACAATCCTGAAACAGATATTTGTTTGTTGTACGCAGCAGCAAGTGGCCACACCAAAACGTATATTGAAGGTAATATGCCTGGTGGTGTAAAAGGTCTTGAAGGGATAGCCGAGTATTATAACATTCCATCTATTCATTTAGCAATGGAAGCAGCACAACTTGAGAAAGATGGAAAATTGATTTGGAAAAAGGATGGAAATAATACCGATGGCAAAATTGTATTTTCTGAAGATGGGTTGCATCCAATATTAGCAGGGGGCAATTTATATGCTGCTGCAGTTGCTAGAGGTATTCAAAAAATGAAACATTTTGCTTCAGAAAACAAACATGTTCTTCCTAAGCCTTTATTGTTGGATAATTGGGAAGACGCAAAAATGTTCTCGCCTTATGAAGTAGCTACATTTGATAGTAATTGGAAGAAAACAGATACCAAAATAAATGCCTCACTTAAGCAGTTTAATGCATGGTTTCCTTATGTAATGATAGCTGAAAAACCTGGTAGCAGTTTCACATTTAAGTTTAGAGGAACAATGTTTGGCATATTTGATATTGGTGGGCCAGAAGTTGGTCAAATAGCCATTGCTATCGATGGTAAGCCTGTGAAATTCGAAGAAGTTTCAAGTAATGGTTTAAGACGATTTAAAGTTGCTACAACAGGCATTGAGACATTAGATAGGTTCAATAATTTTTGCAACAACCGTTATCGAGGTCAATATAGTTTTGTTGAAATCGAAAACGGCGAACATACAGTAACCATCAGTATTTCGCCTTTAAAGTCTGATAAAGTAAAAATATTGGGCAGTAAAAAATCTGATATAGCAGAACATCCTGAGAGGTATGCTAAAACAGATGTTTACTTAGGTAGAATTTTACTAAGAGGTGATATTATTAGGTAATTATAGAATTAACTGACAAAATAGAAAACGATGAGAAAAATAAATGGCTTGCGTTGGTGGATTGTTGCACTACTTTTTACTGCAGCAGTATTAAACTACATCGATAGGCAAACCTTGTCGGCATTAGCACCTACTATTCAAAAGGATTTAGGGATGGATGATACTGACTATGCCAATATTGTCAATATTTTTCTGATAGCTTATACCATTGCGTACATTATTTCTGGGCGTATTGTAGATAAAATAGGCACAAGGTCTGGCACATTATTATTTGTTGTTTGGTGGTCTATTTCTAATATGCTTACAGCAGCTGCAAGAGGCGTAACGTCTTTAGGTACTTACCGTTTTATGCTAGGTTTAGGCGAAGCAGGTGTTTGGCCTGCGGCATCAAAAGCAGTATCAGAATGGTTCCCTGCTAAGCAACGAGCTTTTGCAATTGGCTTGTACACCATGGGGGCAACTATTGGCGCCACTATTGCGCCCTACATTGTTATTCCTTTAGGTACTTATGCATACGCACAAAACTTTCCTGCCATTGCGAGTTGGCTAGGTCAAGGTACAGGTTGGCGCTTGGCATTTATATTAACTGGCTTAGTGGGTTTATTGTGGATTGTTCCTTGGCTTTTAATTTATAGAACGCCACAAAAAAGTAAATTAATCACCAAAGAAGAATTAGCTTTTATAGAAGATAAAGATGAAAATGAAGCCAAAGAAACTATTGTAAGCGAAAGATGGTCATGGAAGCAAGTATTGACATACAAAGGCACTTGGTTATTACTATTGGCTAGATTATTAACCGATCCGGTTTGGTATTTTTTTCAATTTTGGTTTCCTAAATACTTGGCTTCTGAGCGTCATTTATCGCAAAATGATTTAAAAATAACTTGGGTTATTTATGCTGCCGCTGGTGTAGGTAGTTTATTCGGTGGTTGGTATTCTGGTCGCTTAATAAAACAAGGCAAATTGCCAGTTTCAAGTAGAATGTATGTGATGTTCGCTTGTGCTTGTATCATGCCATTATCACCTATCATTAGCAGGGTTGCTAACATAGATATTTCTATGGCCATTTCAGCTGCTGTTGTGTTGGTATCATTAGCATGGCTAATAAACATAAGCTCAATTATTGTTGATATAGTACCAAGTCATTCATTAGGAACAGTATTCAGCATTGTAGCAGCAGGAAGCACACTAGGCGGCATTATCATGAATATGATTGTAGCTGCAATGATTGCAGGTCCATCAACAAAAGCATCAGGATTTTTAGATCAGGGTTTACACTTCATCTTGTCGCCAATTTTAGATATGGTTCAAGGAAAAGGCTACACACTTTGGTTTTTCATCATTGCCTTCTTACATCCTTTGGGCTGGCTGCTACTGAAGTTTGGCGGTATTACAAAATTGCAAGCAGCTAAGTAGTTTCATTAAATACGTGATAACAGTTAACGACGCCTTCTTTGGTTTAATTATAGTTACACAAAAAATCCCACTATTTTTTATAGTGGGATTTCTATTTTAAAAAGGTCAGTAAAGTAATAAAATCCTACCTCAACTATTGCATCTCTAACAAGCGTTGATAAATACCACCATTGGTTATTAAACTATCGTGTGTGCCACGTTCAGCAAGTTCACCTTTTCTTAAAACTATTATGTCATCTGCGTGGCGAATAGTACTTAATCAGTGTGCTATTAAAATGTTTGTTCTGTTTTGCATCATGTGTTAATGGCACCTTGTACCAAGTTGAAAAAAAATATAGAGCAATATTGCTTTTTTGTGATTTTAGGTAAAATAGTATTCGACTAAAACTTTTCATTTTCGAGCTTAATAAAATATGAGGGGTAAAGTAACTAATTTTGCAACCAATAAAACAGTTAAAGAAATGAAGGAAGGAAAGCGTCAAAAGCAAGTTGCATCGGTATTTCAAGCAGAATTGAACGATATATTCATGAAACTAGGTCTAAATATGTTTGAAGGTGGTATGGTTTCTATAGCCGATGTAAAGGTTACGCCAGATTTATTAGAGGCTAGAATTTACTTGAGTTTATTTCAAGTTGAGAATCCTACACTTGCTATGAAGCATGTTGAAGAAAGGGCTTGGGAAATAAAAAAATTATTAGGCGAGAAAATTAAAAGTCAAGTACGTAGAATGCCTGTTATTCACTATTTCCTTGACGATACACTTGAACATGTGTTTAAAATGGAAGAATTATTTAAGAAAATTGAAGAAGAAAAAAAGGCGAGAGAAGCGAAAGGTGAATAGTCAATTGTGAATCGTCAAACGTGAAAAGTGAGCGAAGCGAACCTATTATCTCCGATTATTTGTGCTATCTGCGGGCAAAATAGTCTATGAAATTTTAGATTACAAAATCTAGCAGTAAGAATCATACATCTCAAATCACAACCCGATAGCTATCGGGTCATAAATCCCAAATCGTTTGAATCTTCTATTTGCATGGCGGTATTTTAAATCTAAAAAAACAACTAATGCCATCAATATTATTGCATGGATTAGTGTTACTGCTATTGCGGTAGTTACTGCTTCACTAATTGTGGTGTTTAGTGTGTTCAATGGCTTTGAAGAATTGGTAAAAGGGCTTTACACAGATTTTTATGCTGATGTAAACATAAGTGCAGCTAGCGGTAAAATTATTCATCTTTCACCTGCGCAAATAGCCAGTATTAAAGCGACAGAAGGTGTTGCGGCTACCAGTTTAGTAGTGCAAGAAAAAGCGTTGCTAATGAATGGCGATAACCAAAGTATTGTGATTGTAAAAGGCATTGATGAAGCGAATACATCTGTTAATAACATTAGCCAGCATATTATTAATGGCAAGTTTAACACTGGTACTACAGCCGCACCACGCTTGGTATTAGGCGCAGGTGTTGCTTACGCTATTAATGCTAATGTTGAAAGCAGTTTAACACCTTTGGTACTAAACTTACCCAACAAACAAGCCACCAAGTTTAACTCAGAAGAAGGCTTTAACGCTTATAGTTTGTATGCAGCTGGTAGCTACGCTGTGCAGCAAGAGTTTGACGATAAGTATGTATTTACCAACTTGCCCTTCTTAAAGTATATGCTGTATATGGGTGCAAATGATTACAGCGCAGTAGAAATAAAATTAGCACCAAAAGCCAATGCTGATAAAGTAATAGATAAGCTAAAAGCCTTGCTAGGAAAGGATGTTGTGGTAGCAACGCGTTATCAGCAAAACCAAAGTTTGTATAGTGCTATGCAGGTAGAAAAATGGGTAATTTATGGTGTAACCTGTTTAATACTAGCTATTGCGGCTTTTAATATTATTGGTGCTTTAACCATGCTAGTATTAGAAAAACAAAAAGATATTGCAGTACTCAAAGCCATGGGTGCATCAGATATAGTGGTGCGTAACATCTTTTTAAGTGAGGGCATTCTGCTAGCCATTGTAGGTACAGCCGTTGGTGTGGTTTTGGCTACGCTTATTTGTTTATTACAAATTCAATTTCATTTAGTGCCATTACAAGGTGGTAGCTTTTTAATAGATTATTACCCTGTGCAATTATTAGCATCTGATTATGTAGTAGTAATTGCTACAGTATTTGTAATTGCTGTATTGGCTGCATATTTACCTGCACGTAAAGCAAGTGAACAAGGTGTTTCGTTGCGAAGCTAGTAATGCACTAGACCTCACCATTCAGGGCTTCTGGTTGCGTTTATTATCTTTATCTGTGTGTGAAAAATGACTACTGAACAATTGTCAATTATCTCTTCGCCATCTCATTGCTTGTATTAACTATCAAAAAAGCCCACTTTACTGTAGAACAGCTTTCAAAAGCCCTTTTTAGCCTTTAATTGTACCTAAATAATCATTATTTACAATGGTAGAAGCTAGTTTTTGCCCCTAGCAATGATTAATTGTGTCCTAGCAATCATTGCTTGGCTTGAGGCAATGGTTAAATATTCCGAGCAATGGTTGCTAGGGCTGTAGCAGTAATTGCTAGCAGTGGGGCAATGGTTAAAAATGTTCGAGCAATGAGTAATTGTGTATTAGCAGTGATTGCTCGGCTTGGGGCAATGGTTAAATATTTCTAGCAATGGTTGCTCGGGATGAAATAATGATTAAAAATGTAAGAGCAATGATTAAACATGCATTAACAGCTGTTGCTAGGCTTGAGTTTACTAAAGGTGTCGGTTTTTAAAAAGCTAGCGACTTTTTCTACAATTCTTTTTCCATATACACCACTTCTGGTAATGGATTTTGATAGTAGGCGTTAGTAATTACAAAGCCATATTTTTTGTACAAATAGATAGCTGCTTGTAAGCGTTCTAACGTATCAAGTTTCATTTTTTTATAGCCCAATGTTTTGGCGGTAGCCAATAATTGTTGCACCAAAGCATCACCAATTTTATGCTTTCTAAAATCTGGTTTTACATATAAACGTTTCATCTCGCAACTACCATCTGGCAAGGGTTGTAGCGCTATGCAGCCTGCCACTTCGTTATTGTAATAAGCTAAAAATAATGCGCCTTTGGGTGCGCCATATTTTTTTAAAGGATCTGCAAGTTCTGCATCAAAGCTTTGAAAGCATAAGTCTGCATTGAGTTCTAAAGCATAGTCTTTAAACAATTGTATGGCAGTAGATAATTCAGGGCCTTGCTGTGTAATGATTTTGATAGATAACATACAGTATTGTATTTGCTGCAAAGAAACAAAGGATTAAGGTATTGGGTACAAGAATAACTACGCTTAGATAAAAGTTTAACGGCGAGAAAGGCGTTGCAGTGTGCGACGCAACGATGTTATATAGTAGTACTAAAGCTGGTTACCAAAGAAAAAAACTAATGGTCGCAGTCTTCTTTGTGGGCGTGATTGTGTGCCCTGCAAAAACGATAATTGATGTAATGCGCTATCACCACTAAAATAAGTGCTGGGGCTAGGAAATAAAATTGTAAGTCGTGCCAGGCTTGCTTGGCAAATAAAAAACCAATGCCTGCAACAAACAAAGTGATGGGCAAAATATTGTGGTGGTGTTTTTTGTAGCCATGGTAAAGCGAGTAAATACCTACCACCAAGGCAAGAATAATCATACCGTATTCAAAAGCAATATTTTCAATTATATCTACACCAAACAGCGGCAAACTAGTGAACACAAGCGGCAGCAACGCACAGTGAATAGCGCAGGCAATAGATGCAGAAATACCAAGTGCGTCCCAATTAATTTTAAAATTCATTACTGCAAAAGTAGTAATGTGCAACAAAGTTGCAAATTATTTGTTTCTATTTAAAAATGCTAAGGCAATTGCCAAAACACATTAGTAAGTTTGCAACGTAAAAAAATAGCAATGAGTAAGAAGGTATTGATTTATCTAGGATTTTTTGTGGTATTAGTACTAGGCTTTTGGTTTTTTCTGTTTAAAGGCACCGATGCGTGGAAAACAAAATTGAACATCATTAGCTATGTAAAGCCTTTTAGTTTTAAAAATCAAGATAATTTAGACTTTACTGAGCGAGATATGTTAGGTAAAGTGTGTGTGGTAGAGTATTTTTTTACATCATGCAAAGGTATTTGCCCAAAGATGAATACCAATATGAAAGGCATTTACCAGCAGTTTAAAAATGAGCCTGACTTTTTAATTGTATCGCATAGTTGCGACCCAGAAACTGACAGCGTTCCACGTATGAAATGGTATGCCGATAGTATGAAAGTAGATACGAAAAAATGGACTTTTTTAACTGGTAGAAAAGATAGTTTGTACTTGCAGGCTCGTAGTAGTTACTTGCTAGATGATCCTAAAAATTCGCTTGATAGAATTCAAGACCAATTTATTCATACACAGTTTTTTGCTTTGGTAGATAAAAATGGTCAGGTGCGTGGGCAAGTGTATGATGGTTTAAAACCTAACGAAATAGAAAAATTGAAAGAAGATATTGCTGCCTTGCTAAAAGAAAAAGCGGGGAAAGGTAATTTTGTAAATGGTATTTTTAACAACAATCCATAATTGAACTATGGCTACTACGGTTGCAGATATTTTAAAGGCAAATAACTTAAGCATTACAGACAGTAGAAAAAGTATTTTAGAACTTTTTAAGCTGAGTAAAGGCGCTTTGGCACATGCTGATATTGAGAAGAAATCATCTGCACAGTTTGATAGAGTAACCATTTACAGAACCTTGCAAACCTTTGTAGACAAAGGCATTATACACGCCATACCTACAGCTGATAATAGTGTGTTGTATGCTTTGTGTAAAGATGATTGTAGCGCTGGTCACCATCACGATAACCACGTGCATTTTATTTGCGATAGCTGTGATACTACGTATTGCCTAGACCATGTAACCATACCATCAGTAAACTTACCAGAAGGCTTTACCCAAAAACAAACCGATGTTGTGGTGAGTGGTGTGTGTAAGAATTGCAAAGCCCCCAACCCCTAAAGGGGTGTTTGAAAAATAATTGTTGCGATTATTTCCATTCGTGTAATTCGTGAAATTGATTTTTAATTCGTGCTTAGAGATTAAATCCTTTCAGTTCTCTAAAATGCCCGTTGAGTTTTATTTTGTCTTTTAGGTTTTCTATACCAGCAACCATTGGTAATACTTTCGCCAAATGGCGTTTTAAATATTCTAAACGTTGGTCTTCTCGCCATAAACCAAGCAATTCATATTCTTCTTTTACTGATAATCCTGCATGGTGTGCAACATCGTAACTCATCAATAAATCATCAGGTTTTTTAAAATCTTTTTGCACTTTAAGCAGCTTATGTAGTTGTCTTATATCTGCAACAATGTTCGCCATCATGGCACTTTTCAATCGTTCATCATTAGTAGGGTAGGTAACTATTGCGCCGCTGTACAGCTTATCTGGTAAGCTTTTGATGGTTTCTAATATTTTAAAAATACGAGTTCCTTTGGTGCGAATATCCATTTTGCCATCAGCGTGTACTTCTACTATTTCTGTAATTTCTAAAAGCGTACCAAGCTCGTTGATGCCATTGTCTAACACGGTAGGTATGCCAAATGGTTTTGCCTCGGCAAAGCAATCGGTAATTAATTGTTTGTAGCGAGGCTCAAAAATGTGCAGGTTCAATTGTTCGCCTGGATATACAACAATACCTAATGGAAATATGGGGATGAAATTGGTCACTATTTTATTTCTTGCATATCAATTAATCTTTTGTAAATACCACCTTTAGCAATTAAAGTTTCGTGGTTACCACGTTCTGCAATATTGCCTTTTTGCAACACAATAATTTCATCTGCATGACGTATAGTGCTTAGCCTATGAGCAATAACAATACTTGTGCGGTTATGCATTAAATTATTAATAGCATCTTGTACCAAGCGTTCACTTTCGGTATCTAGTGCAGAGGTCGCTTCGTCTAAAATGAGAATTGGTGGATTTTTTAATATTGCACGAGCTATTGTTATTCGTTGTTTTTCGCCACCACTTAATTTATTCCCTCTATCACCAATATTAGTATCAAACCCTTTTTCTTTACTCATAATAAAGTTATAAGCGTTAGCAATTTTTGCAGCTTGTATTACTTCTTCGTGAGTAGCAAGGGGATTACCTAATAATATATTATTCGCTATTGTGTCATTAAACAAAATGGCCTCTTGTGTTACAATACTTATTTGATTTCTAATGCTTTTTAAAGTATAATTTTTAATCTCTTTTCCATCTATTAGTATCGTACCAGATAATGCATCATGAAATCTTGGGATAAGGTCTGCTAATGTACTTTTACCAGAGCCACTACTACCTACTAATGCAATTGTTTTACCCTTTTCTATATTAATTTGTATGTTATTAAGTATTGTAACGTCGTTGTAAGCAAAATTTACAGACTTAAACTCAATAGATTTTGAAAAATGGTTTAAAATAATACCATTCTCATTATCTTCTACTGTATTTATAGTTAGTAAAATATCTTCAATTCGTTTTAGAGAAGCCGTACCTTTTTGAATGTTATAAAATGTGTTACTTAGGCTTTTTGCAGGATTAATTATTTGTGTAAAAGCGGCTATATATATAATAAATGAAGCAGCCGTAAGGCTAGATTCTGAATTGCTAAGTACTAGCTTTCCACCAAACCAAAGTATCACGCAAAGTACCAAAACACCCATTATTTCACTCAGGGGGCTTGCTAGTTCTCGCCTCAGGTTCATTTTATTTTTTATTTTAAATAAATCATTATTAATGCTAGTAAATTTCTTGTCTACTATAATCTCTGCATTAAAAGCTTTTATTATTCGCATGCCAGAAATTGTTTCTTCTAATACGCTTAAACCCTCAGACGATTTTTCGGCGGCAGCATTACTTTGCTTTTTTAAGGTTTTACTTATTTTGCCAATTACTATGCCAGCAATAGGAAGCAATATCAATAATATGAGTGACAATTGAGGACTAAGATATACCAGATAGCAAAGATATACAATTACAGTGGCAGGATCTTTTATTAAACCATCTAAAACGCTACTTACAGTTGCTTCTAGCTCCCAAGTGTCATTCGTCATTCTACTTATTAAATCACCTTTTTTTTGTTCTGTAAAATAGCCAATTGGTAGTGTAAGTACCTTTTTGTACAGGTCATTTCTTACTTGTACCATTACTCCATTTCTTATTGGGTTCATCATATATATACTAATGTATAAAAATAAATTTTTGAGCAAAACCGAGCTTGCTATAAGTATACAAACTGCACCTAGCGCATATTGTCTACCTTCTTTTGTTATAATTTTACTAATATAAAACTTTAAATATTCTACTGCACTTAAAGACTGAAAACTCGAAATTGGATTATTGGAAACCAGCTTATCTTGTTTAAATATCAGTTCCATAAATGGTAAAAGCATGGTTATGGATACTAAACCAAATATTACCGAAAGCAATACCGATAATATATAAAAAATGATATTTTTTTTATAAGGAACAAAATATTTTATTAATCTGCTGTATTTTTTCATGTATTTAATAATTAATATTAATAAAAAAGTAAAACTATTCTATTGTTATGGTTGCATTTTAAACCTTTTTATTGGCAAAATATTGGTCTATTTAAAATGTAAAAAACAATCTTTTTGGTCTGAATTTAATTTAAAATAGTTTTCCTAAGCTTATCCGTTATGAACAAATGTTTCACAATGAAATCGCCTTGTTTGATTTTCCTAAACCCTAAATTACACGCTCTGTACCTCATATTTTTTTGTAGGCATTTTTGAATTATTTACAAGTAGAACTTTCATCAACTAAAGAAAATGAAAATCAAAATTATGACTAAAGCGGCTTTTTAGCTCAATACTTATAAATTCAAGATGCTTAAAACTTCGAAACTTAAAATAGTATCACTTTGCTTAATTTTGCTAGTTGTATACCGCACTCATTTCTTTTAAAGACTTTTATTTTTTTGATTTAATGCTATTACTTTAAATTCTGTTAAAAATTCACTATGTATATCTCTGGATTCACTATAATTAAAAATGCAGTATTAAATAATTATCCTATTGTTGAAGCTATTACTTCTATATTGCCTGTGGTAGACGAAATGGTGGTATTAATAGGTGATTGTGATGATGCCACCGAGGCATTGATTCAATCTATCAATAGCCCTAAAATTAAAATTCATCACTCTGTTTGGGATAAAAATTTGCGCAATGGCGGTACTGTTTTGGCAGTTGAAACCAATAAAGCTTTGAAATTAATAAATAAGGAAAGTACTTGGGCATTTTATATACAAGGTGATGAGGCTGTGCATGAGAAATATCATTCTACTATTTTAAAAGCATGTGAAGATTATCAGTATGATAAAAAAGTACAAGGTTTACTCTTTAAGTATTTGCATTTTTATGGTAGTTACAATTATGTAGGTGATAGTAGACAGTGGTATTTAAATGAAGTGAGAATTATTAAAAATGATACTCGAATATCTGCTTACAAGGATGCGCAAGGATTTAGAATTGGAAATAAAAAATTATATGTTAAAGCCTTAGACGCTTATGTTTATCACTATGGTTTTGTAAAAAGCCCCGAGCAGATGAAACAGAAAATTAAAAACGTAAGTAAGTTGTGGCATGTTGACGATGAAATTGTCGATTTATTAAAAGAACCAGATTATTATGATTTTGAGAATGAATTTGATTCACTTAAAAAGTTTACTGGCACTCATCCAAACGTATTTCAAGAGAGAATAAAAAAACAAAATTGGACGATGAATCCTGATTTATCTAAAAAAAGATTTTCAATTAAATATAGACTTCTTTACATCCTTGAAAAAATAACTGGTAAACGGTTCTTTGACTTTAAAAATTATAAATTATTACGTTAAATACACTCAACTCAACCATTTTTAAATGATAGCCCATAAAACGCTTGACCTTTCTATCAAAAAGTACAAGTATCAATTTTTAATTTGTACGCTTGTTACTAATTGGGAAGAGTATGAGTTAATGAAAAACAGTTTTGCAGCATGTGGTTTTTTGCCAGATGATTGTGCATATTTAGCTACCGATAATGTAAAAGAAAATACCTGTGATGCATACCAAGCCATTGCCAGCTTTATACAGCAAAACGAAGCAGAATATTTAATAATTGTTCATCAAGATGTTAGGTGTATTGATAGTAAACAGCAATTAATAAACTGCTTACACCAACTTACTCAGTTAGATAGCAAATGGGCTATATGTGGCAATGCTGGTGCAATGGGGTATCACAACGATATGATCCATATAACCAATAATGGTAAAATTGTAAAAAGTAATAATTTGCCAGCACAAGCAAACTCTCTAGATGAAAACTTTTTGGTTCTAAACTGCCGAAATTCTATTTCAATATCTGCGAATATTTCAGGATTTCATTTATACGCTACAGATTTAACTATTACGGCTGATTTTTTAGGATACACTTCGTATGTAATTCCTTTCATGGTTAATCATTTAAGCCTTGGTAATTTAGTGGAGCTTAAAAAAAATGTGTCACCATTTATTTTAGCTTATGGCTTGAAATTTAGAAGTAGATATATTCAAACGCCTTGTACTAAATTTTTTCTTAGTAATTCTGTAATAAAAAATAAGTTTTACAATCTACCATTTGTTTTCTTTTTTGTAAAAGCTGTACAACGTTTAAAACAAATAAAAAGGTTGCTGTTAAAAGGTCGAGAATACAACAAACAAATAGAGAATGTAAAGTAAACTCAGAATCTTATAATATTAACATCGGTTAAGCTTTTATTGATAAAATCTGCAATTTCTTTCACATTTTTTTCTGTACCAATTTTTTTAGATACATTTTTAAAATTAATTATTGATATTTTTATTTTTTTTTGTGAAATTAGGAATTGGTACAACGATGCCAAATAATGCCAACGGAAAGTAACAATTCTAATGAGCGCTTCGGGCATTAATTGTAAATACCATAGATATTTTTTAATGCCCTGTAAATGTATGGCATGCAAAAACATTTTATTCCTATCGTAAATAATGTTAACTGATTTTTTTTTATGATTTTTTTTTATAGTTACAGATATTTGATGACGGCAAATACTATTATGATGATATATACATAAAAAGCCTAGCCGCCAAGCTCTTAAACTCAACTCAAAATCTTCTGTGTAAAAGGGTGAAAAAATAGTATTAAATCTACCAATCTTTAAAAAAATATCTTTGTCAAAAAGCATATTTGCGCCAGATAAATACATGCTATAAATGCCACCATTCATCTTAGATTCTTCTTGCAACAAATAGTTGCCAGTTGTTTTAATCTTTACACCGTGAAATGATGGATATTTGGCGCCATCCTGTATTACGTCGTCGTTCCATCCAACTATTCGGCCCATAACACCAAAAACTTTAGGATTATTAAAATAAATTAACTGTCCCTCAAAATAATTGGGTGTTAATTTCACATCACTGTTTAAAAGTAATACTTTATCATATTTAGTAGCTAATATGCCCATATTGGCAGTGGCCGAGAAACCAGAATTCTTCAGTGCTTTTATTATAATAATTTTTGGATAATTTTCTTGTAAAAATTCAACAGAATTGTCTGTAGAAAAGTCGTCTGCCACAATAATTTCATAAGGCAATCTTGTATTTTCTAAAGCCTCGAATACTGAACTGAGTGTGCTTTTAAAGAGGTTAGCACCATTAAAATTGGGTATTACCACAGATATGCCTGTTATCATTTCTCTAACTTTAAACAAAGTAATATTAAAAATGCCTTTTGCCGAAACATGCTGCTAAAATACTTCTTGTAAATACTTAAATTTGTTTTTTATAAATAATTAATAATTAATAATTAATTTAATGCAACAATGTAAAATTTGCGGAAATGCAAACGGTAATAAAATTTTTAGTGCTGAAGAAAAGATGTTTGGCTTTAAAGACAAATTTGATTATGTTGAATGTGCTAGTTGTCGTTGCATACAGATAATTGAAGTTCCAGCCGATTTAGGCAAGTACTATCCTACATCAAGTTATTATTCATTCAAAAAAAATTTTAGTACAAATAATTTAAAAAAAACTATTTCACAATTTCTGGGTCAATTGAAGGCTGATTATATCATCAATAATAAAAATAGAATAATTGGATGGCTATTGTGCATTAACTATATCATCCCTGACTATTATAAATGGCTTAAAAAAACTAATGCAAGCTACAATGACTATATTTTAGATATAGGGTGTGGTGGCGGTACATTATTATATAATTTTAATAAAATTGGCTTTAAAAACCTCACAGGTGTTGATCCTTTTGTAGAAAAAAGTACTGATGAAAAAAGTATAAAAATTTATAAGAAAACCTTGTTCGAGATAGTTGGTAGTTTCGACATTGTTTTTATGATACATGCTTTTGAGCATATGTCAAATCCATTGAGCGTTTTAAAAAAAATATATACTATATTGAATAAAAATGGATATTTGGTAATACAAATACCTATTGCTGAATCTTATTATTGGGAAAAATATAATACCAATTGGGTACATCTAGATGCACCTCGCCACTTATACATTCATTCGCATAAGAGTATTGAAATACTCGTTAGTCAAACACAATTTGATATCAGTGAAATATATCACGATGGTACTGAATTTCAATTTTTAGGTAGCGAACAATATATTAAGGGTGTAAACTTAACAGCTAACGATTCTTATTTTACAAATAAAAAGAAATCTTTTTTCACGAAAGAAGATGTTAAAAAATATAGGGAAATAGCCAAAACGCTAAATAGCCAAGGAAAAGGCGGTCAAGCAACTATTATTCTGCAAAAAAAATAGTTTTTTTAATATTTAGACTATGTTTTACCAGCTTTTACTACAATTAGAACAACACAATTTTAAAGCATTAGCTCGTTGTATTTCTTTGGTAGAAAATAAGGCAACTGGTTACAATGATTTTTTAGCGCAGCTACCTAATACAGGCGGTACATCAGTTATTGGTATTACAGGCGCACCAGGTGCAGGTAAAAGTACATTAACAGATGCGTTAATTGATGCTTTTGTTGCTGATAATAAACGAGTTGGTGTATTGTGTGTTGACCCTTCATCACCGTTTAACCTAGGTGCGTTACTTGGCGACAGAATAAGAATGAGCAATTGGTACAATCACCCCAATGTGTTTATTAGATCTTTGGCTACTCGTGGCTCTTTGGGTGGTTTACACCCACAAATTATTGAGATTATGAGCGTTATGCAAGCGGCTGGTTTCGATTATATTATTGTAGAAACAGTAGGTGTGGGGCAAAGTGAAATTGAAATTGCAGGATTAGCTGATACAACTGTGGTTGTAGTGGTGCCAGAAAGTGGCGATGAAATACAAACCATGAAGGCAGGGTTAATGGAAATAGCCGACATATTTGTAGTAAACAAAAGCGATCGACCTGATGCGGATAGATTTGTAAAAAATTTACGTCAGTTATTAGCACCTACATACAACAATACCACTTGGCAAGCACCTATAATAAAAACCACCGCTTCGCAAAAACAAGGTGTAAACGAGCTTGTAAGTAATATTCATCAACATTTGCAAGAGTTGACTACTTCTGATAAGAAATATTGGTTATTGACAGAAAAGGCATACAAGTTAATTGAACAATCACGTATGAAAGATATTGACAAACAAGTTTTGTTAAACGCTATAAAGGTCGAGAGTCAAAACAAAAACTTTAATCTTTTTCAATTTGTTCAGAATCTGAAATTCTAAGGCAATTTATTTTGTTTCACTTTTTATTAGCAATGTTTAAACATTTTATTTGGCTGCTTAAACAAAATCTGTTTAACTTTGCGTAACACAATCTTAAACAAGTTTTTATGACAGCAGTAGAATTCAACCAAATGTTAGCTAATAACACGGAGTTTTTGAAGCCATTTGCCATTACACTTACACGTGATAATGAACAAGCGAAAGACTTGTTTCAAGAAACCCTGTATCGTGCTTTGGCCAATAGAGAAAAGTACAATACAGGTACCAATATTAAAGCTTGGTTGTACACCATTATGCGCAATATTTTTATTAATAATTACCGCAGAAAGGCTAAACAAAATACCATTTTTGATACCACACCTAATGAGTTTTTAATAAGCAATTACCAAGGTGCCGTAGCAAACGATGCTGTGGCAACCATTAACATTAAAGAGGTACAAGCAGCAATACATGGCTTGCCTGAAATTTTTAAAAATCCATTTTTATTATATTTTGATGGTTTTAAATACCACGAAATAGCCGACATGCTTGGTGAACCGTTAGGTACTATTAAAAGCAGGATTCACTTCGCTAGAAAATTATTAAAAAATCAACTAGACCGTCATTAGTCTCATCAAAATTCCCTAATTTTCCCACTTCATGCAACAGAAATCGGTAATAATAATTGGGGCAGGTTTTGCTGGGCTATCTGCTGCCAGTTTTATGGCAAAAGCAGGTTATAAAGTAACGGTACTAGAAAAACACGGTATTCCTGGTGGTAGGGCTAGGCAGTACCAGGCACAGGGTTTTACGTTTGATATGGGGCCAAGTTGGTATTGGATGCCTGATGTTTTTGAAAGATTCTTCGCTCAATTTGGGAAAAAAGTTCGTGATTATTACCAACTTAAAAGATTAGACCCTTCCTACAGTGTGTACTGGCAAGATGGTAAAATGGATGTGCCAGCCGACTACAATGCATTGAAAGCATTGTTTAATAGTATAGAGCAAGGTAGTGGTGAGGCACTGGATAAATTTTTAGCTGAGGCCGAATACAAGTATGAGGTTGGCATCAATAAACTTGTACACAAACCCGGTAGAAAATTATCTGAATTTATTGATTGGGATTTGATGACAGGTGTGTTTAAGCTAGATGTGTTTAACTCAATGAAAGACCACGTAGCTAAGCACTTTAAACATTCACAACTACGCGAATTACTAGAATTTCCTGTTTTATTTCTTGGGGCTTTGCCCGAAAAAACACCTGCATTGTACAGCCTAATGAACTATGCAGACATTAAAGGCGGTACTTGGTATCCTGAAAAAGGGATGTACCAAATAGTGCAAGCCATGTACAACCTTGCCAAAGAACTTGGTGTTGATTTTCAGTTTAACCAAAATGTGGAAGAAATAGTGGTTGAAAATGGGATAGCTGTTGGGGTGAAAACAATTGAGCAAAGCAAGTCGAGAATCGAGAATCTAGAATCGCTAGATACTGCCGATTCACGACAAATGACTAACGTCTATAAATCTGATGTAGTAATTGCTGGTGCTGATTATCACCATGTAGAAAGCAAATTATTGCCTAAATCTTGTAGAAGTTATAGCGATGATTACTGGAACAAAAGAGTAATGGCACCAAGTTGCTTGCTATATTACGTTGGCTTAAGTAAAAAGATAGACAATATTGAGCACCATACTTTGTTTTTTGATACGTCTTTTGATGTACATGGTGCAGAAATTTATACTACCAAGCAATGGCCTAGCAATCCGCTGTTTTACGTAAGTGCAGTATCGGTTACAGACCCAAGTTCTGCACCTGAAGGCTGTGAAAATTTGTTTATATTAATACCGGTAGCTACAGGCTTAACAGGTGACGATGAGGCTTTAAGAGAGAAATATTTTGATATGGTTGTTGAAAGAATGGAGCAAAAATTACAACAATCTATTAAACCGTTTGTTGTTTACAAAAAATCGTACGCACAAAGTAATTTTATAGAAGATTACAACGCATTTAAAGGCAACGCTTACGGATTGGCAAACACACTTTTACAAACAGCTATTTTAAAGCCAAGTTGTAAAAGTAAAAAGGTTAAAAACCTGTTTTATACAGGTCAATTGACTGTGCCAGGGCCAGGTGTGCCGCCAAGTTTAATAAGTGGTGAAGTGGTGGCGAAAGAAGTGGTGAAAGAATTTGGAAAATAGAAACACAGATTAAACGGATTAAAGCAGATTTCTTACGTGGAATTACGCTTTGATAAAAGTTGATAAAGAACAAAAGTTCCAGTGTGCGACGCAACAGAAGCTGAGACAACAACAAAAGCCGACAAACAAATAAACATATCAAGGGCCATGACCAACATGCAACTTTTTCATAGCGTAAGCCAAGAATGCAGTAGAAATACTACGGTACAATACAGTACTAGTTTTTCTTCTGCCATAAAACTGTTGCATAAAGACCTACGACAACCTATTTTTAATATTTATGGTTTTGTGCGCTTTGCCGATGAAATTGTAGATACTTTTCATGGTTATGACAAGGCTAATTTGCTTGCAGAATTTAAGGCTGCTACTTACGAAGCTATTGAAAGAGGCATTAGTTTAAACCCAATTTTACACAGCTTTCAGCTTACAGTTAATGCTTACAATATTGATACAAAATTGATTGATGCTTTTTTGTATAGTATGGAAATGGATTTGGACAAACGCAAGTACGATAAAGCAGGCTACGAAGAATATATTTATGGTAGTGCAGAAGTGGTAGGATTGATGTGTTTGTATGTGTTTTGCAACGGCAATAAAACTGAGTACGAACGCTTGAAACCTGGTGCAAGAAGTTTGGGCGCTGCGTTTCAAAAAGTGAATTTTTTAAGAGATTTAAAAGCTGATTTTGAAGGGTTGGATAGAGTGTATTTTCCTGGCTGTGATTTTAGAAACTTTACTGCTGAAGATAAAGTATTAATAGAAGCAGATATTCAAAAAGACTTTGACGATGCCTATGCTGCCATATTGCAATTGCCTATGCAAGCAAAATTTGGTGTGTATGTAGCGTATAAATATTACCTCTCGTTGTTTAAGAAAATTAAACAAATACAGCCTCAGCGAATTATGGAAGAACGTATTCGTATTCCTGATTACAGCAAAGCTTTTATACTTGCAAAAGCTGGTATTAGAAGCCAATTAAACATTCTTTAGATTAAAAAGATTAAAGCTAGCTTAAGATTGATGGATGGAGGCATGTTTGCCTCTGTGAATCACTTATTCGTATTATTTTTAAGCCATGGAAACAGTTGTACTTGTAAATGAATTGGATGTAGAAATTGGCTTAATGGAAAAAATGGAAGCGCATGAAAAAGCGCTACTACACAGAGCTTTTAGTGTGTTTGTATTTAACAAAAAAGGCGAATTATTACTACAACAAAGAGCGCTACGCAAATATCATAGCGGTGGGCTTTGGACAAATACTTGTTGCAGCCATCCTAGACCAAATGAAGATACCCTAGCTGCAGCACACCGTAGGTTGCAGGAAGAAATGGGTTTTGATACTGAACTTACTAAAGCATTCGACTTTACTTACAAAGCAGAATTTAGTAATGGCCTTACAGAGCATGAATTTGACCATGTTTTTATAGGTACTTACGATGGTTTGGTACAGCCAAATTTTGATGAAGTAGAAAGTTATGCTTATCGTGCATTGCCTTTAATAGAAACGGCTTTAAAAACTAACCCCGATTTTTTTACAGAATGGTTTCATATTGCTTTTCCTAAAGTGGTGAGCTGGCTAGCCGAAAACAAAAGCTAAATAATTAGGCATTGCATTAGTATTTTTACTGCCAATTACTAAAAATAGATTAGGTACATGTCTCACAAAAAAGCCATTATTATAGGTGCAGGTGTTGCAGGTTTAGCAAGTGCCATCAGGCTTGCAGTGCAAGGTTTTGCAGTAGAAGTGTACGAGAAAAATAGTTACCCTGGTGGTAAGCTATCGCATTTTGAAACCAATGGTTATAGGTTTGATGCTGGTCCTAGTTTATTTACACAACCACAAAATATCGAAGCATTATTTGAGCTAGCCGAAGAGCCAATTGCTGATTACTTTACTTACCAATCGTTACCTGTTTCTTGTAAATATTTTTACAGTGATGGTATTGTGGTGAATGCATACACTAACACAGAAGCATTTGCCGATGAATTAGAAAACAAGCTTGGTGAGGATGGAAAAAAGCTGACTAGCTATCTGCAACAGTCAGAAAAAGTGTACCAAAATATTGGCAGTATTTTTTTAAACCATTCACTACACAAGCGTAAAACCTTGTTTAAGGCGCCAATACGTAAAGCGTTAGCTACTGCAAAGCCTAAATACTTGTTTAAAACCTTGGACAGTATAAATGAGGCTTCGTTTACTAAAACGCATACTGTACAGTTGTTTAATCGATATGCTACTTACAATGGTAGTAGCCCTTATAAGGCGCCAGGTATGTTGAGTTTAATACCACATCTTGAACATAATGAAGGTACTTTTTACCCAAAAGGTGGCATGATAAGTATTACCAATGCTTTGTACCAACTAGCATTGAAGAAAAATGTGGTGTTTCATTTTAATACACCTGTTACAAGTATTATTCATCATGAGGATAAAGTAAGAGGTGTTGTTGCTAATAATGATAACCATTACGCAGAAATTGTAGTAAGCAATATGGATGCATATTTTACCTACAATAATTTGCTGAAAGACTATCGCAAGGCCAATAAAATTTTAAAGCAAGAACGTAGTAGTAGTGCACTGATTTTTTATTGGGGCATTAATGCTAATTTTCCAGAATTAGAGTTGCACAATATCTTTTTTACCAAAGATTACAAGGCCGAGTTTGATAGTTTGTTTAAGTCTAAAAATCTTTATAATGACCCTACTATTTACATCAATATTACTAGCAAATGCGAGCCAGGCTTACAAGCGCCTGATGGTAAAGAAAACTGGTTTGTAATGGTAAATGTGCCAGCCAACGTGGGGCAAAATTGGGATGCATTCACACAGCGCTACAGAGAAATTATTATTGCTAAATTATCTACTGCACTTGGTAAGGACATCGCTTCACCAATAGAGGTAGAAGAAGTGCTAAACCCAATTACTATTGAAAGTAAAACGGCTTCTTACATGGGTTCATTATACGGCACTAGTAGCAATAGCAAGTTTGCAGCATTTTTACGTCATCCAAATTTTACCAATGCTATTAAAGGTTTGTATTTTGTAGGTGGTAGTGTGCACCCTGGTGGTGGCATACCGCTTTGCTTGCAAAGTGCTAAAATTATGAGCGATATTGTGGCTGATGATATGAAGAAGAAAAAAGCGCATTAAAAGTGTAAGCACTACACGTAGTTGCTTATTTTCGCCCATTCAAAATACCCCCTTGAAACGATATTTGACTCGATATAAGATTGCCATATTTATAGCCATTCTCTTTCATGTAAGTGGCTTTATTGGTATTTTATTTACTCCCTACGCTGATTGGTTTATACAAAACACCCCACTTAATCTATTGCTAATGTTTGGGCTGCTAATTTATACCCAGCATTATAGAAGCAGGCGGTTTTATTTGTTTATGTTGCTTGCTTTCGTGGTAGGTATGTTCACCGAAATGATTGGTGTAAATACAGGAAAGCTATTTGGTCATTATCACTATGGTAGCGTAATGGGGCCAAAATTATTGGGTGTACCTTTTTTAATAGGGCTCAATTGGTTTGTAGTGGTGTATTCTGCTGGTATTATGATGCGAAAAATAAACGTTTGGCTCGAGGCTAAATATTTGCCCGAAGGCGAACAAATGCGACCAGGTTTTAAAGCCGCTAGTTTTATTATTGATGGCGCTTTACTTGCTACGTTTTTCGATTTTATAATGGAACCAGTAGCTATAGAACTTAAATTTTGGCAATGGCATACTGCTTACATACCATTTTACAATTACCTCTGTTGGTTTTTTATCAGTGCTTTTCTACTTGTACTTTTTAGAAAGCTTAACTTCAATAAAAACAACCATTTCGCTGTACATTTGTTTATAATACAGTCATTGTTTTTTATTGCTTTACAAATATTTTTATAATGCTGTTATACATACTAATTACACTTGGCGTTTTTTGTTTAATGGAAGGCATAACTTGGCTTACACATAAGTATGTAATGCATGGTTTTTTATGGTTTTTGCATGAAGATCATCACCAAAAGACGCATGGCTTTTTCGAGAAAAATGATGCCTTCTTTCTAATTTTCGCTATACCAAGTTGGTTGTGTATAATGCTAGGCAGCATGAACCAAAATTATGTTTCAGTAAGCATTGGTGCAGGTATAGCCATGTATGGTTTCGCCTATTTTTTGTTTCACGAAATCATTATTCATCAGCGTTTCAAGCTGTTTACACGTACCAATAGTCGCTATATTAAAGCCATTCGTTGGGCACACAAAATGCACCATAAGCATATTAATAAAGAAGATGGAGAAAGTTTTGGTATGCTAATAGTTGCCAAAAAATATTGGGATAAAGTAAAGCGTGACGAAGCATTGAAGAATAGTATTGTGTAACCACGAATTAAAAGGCAATTACACCAATTACACTAATTGTATGTCTTTTTTGGAACCAACTGAAGTGCTACTATTGAGCTTCTGTTGTGTCACTTGCCGTTTTTCGGCATCCCGATATTACCTTTGAATCGGGACTTCTGCGTTCTTATCGCTATTCAGCACCCACAAATACTTATCAATTGCATAATTCAAAACCAAATAATAAATCCCCTTTAGGGGCTAGGGGTTTCGATTATATCATCACAGGTGCAGGTTGTGCTGGTTTAAGTTTATTAATGCGATTATTGAACGAACCTTCGCTTTGTGACAAACAAATTTTAGTGATTGATCAAGCACCTAAAAACAAAAACGATAGAACTTGGTGTTTTTGGGAAACAGAAGCAGGTTTGTTTGAACCCATTGTGCATCATCGCTGGCACGACATTGAATTTCTCTCGCAGCAATTTTCTAGTACAATTTCTATTGCGCCTTATACTTATAAAATGATACATGGTTTGGATTTTTACAACCATGTTATCCAATTTGCGCAGCAATTTCCTAACGTAACTTTTAAGTATGATACTGTAAAAAGCATTGTAAACCACAATAAAAGCGTAGAAGTAAACCTAGAAAATGAAACTTTTACTGCTGACTATGTATTTAACAGCATCATTTTTAAGCAACCCGAAGTACCTAAAGGCAAATATTATTTGTTGCAGCATTTTAAAGGATGGGTTATTAATACGCAACAGCCTGTTTTTAATCCTAGCCTCGCTACGTTTATGGATTTTACGGTAAGCCAGCAACATGGCACTACTTTTATGTATGTGTTGCCTACAAATGCCACACAAGCATTGGTTGAGTACACGTTGTTTACCGAACAATTGTTGCAACAAGCAGATTATGAAAATGCTTTAAAAGAATATATCCAAAACAAACTTGGCATTACCAATTACACCATAGAACATGAAGAATTTGGCATTATACCAATGACCAATATTGATTTTCCAAAGTATGAAGGTCGTATTATTAATATAGGTGTAGCTGGTGGGCAAGCAAAAGGCAGTAGTGGTTATGCGTTTCAATTTATACAAAAGCGCACAGCAGAAATTGTAGCTTCATTGGTAAAACATCAACATCCATTTACTAAAACCACCTTTTCAGAAAAGAAGTTTAAGCTTTACGATAGTGTTCTACTAAATGTATTACATCATAAAAAATTAAATGGCGATACCATTTTCGCAGACATATTTCAAAAAAATAGCCCAAAAACTATTTTTCGCTTTTTAGATAATTACAGCAACTTGCTAGAAGATTTGCAAATAATGAATAGTGTACCTACTAGTGTATTTCTAAAAGCCGCTTTAGTAGAATTATTTGCTAGATAAAAAGTGTGTGCGGTTGCCTCACATGCTATATTGTTTTCTACAGGGCTTTTGTGGATGCCTCACAAGTCATATTTTTTTCTGCAAGCCTTGTGCGGTTACCTCAAAGGCCATGTTTATTTATAACATGTCTTGTGCGGTCACCTCGCTGGCCAAATTTTATTCTAAACGGCTTGTGCGGATCCTTCGTTTATAAAATTGGTGAAACAAAAAGCACACTATGCTACTCAAGTTCTTTGCAATCATAACCAATCATGTAAATCATCATTAATCAGCAGTTAAAACCACTTCTTCTACCACTCTAGGAAAATGTTGGTGTTCTAGTTGGTGAATTTTCGCTGCTACCGTATCAGGTGTATCATCTTTACTTACAGAACAACTAGCTTGAAAAATGTGTTTCCCCTCATCAAAGTTTTCATTTACATAATGTATGGTAATACCACTTTCTGTTTCGCCATTGGCAACAACCGCCTCGTGTACAAAATGGCCATACATGCCTTTGCCACCATATTTAGGCAATAACGCAGGGTGAATATTAATAATTTTATTAGGGTATGCTTGAATGAGCGAAGTAGGAACTTTCCATAAAAAGCCAGCAAGCACAATAAAGTCAATATGTTTTATTTTTAAAACATTTACATAAGCATCACCTCTAAAAAAAGGCTCTTTTTCTATTAGTAAAGTGTCGATTTTATTCGCTTTGGCAATGTTTAAAACACCTGCTTCTGGTTTATTGCATACAATTAATGCTACTTGTATATGTTGATTATTTTGCAAATGCTCAATAATTTTTGCAGCATTGCTACCAGCACCAGAAGCAAAAATGGCGATTTGCTTGGTCGTATTGGCTTTTCCAGTCATTCTAGCGCCCATTCTTTTTAAATAATTTCTAAAAAAAGAAAATTGTCCTAAAGGAATACTAATTACCAGCACACAAAATGGCCAAAGAATAGATATTGTAATAATGTATATAATAAAATAGAGTACACCTTTCTCTAGCGATGTAAAACCGAGTAATTTTCTACCAGCAAAGCCGCACAAGCTACCACCACAGGCAAACGTACAAATGATTAGCGTGAATTGCAGCCAGCTAACTTTCCATTTTTCTTTCCATTTTTTAAACATATGTCAAATGTGCAACTATTTTTTGAGTAATTTTTAGTGTCTTTTTAACAGTAGTGTCTTTAACAGTTTCGTTTACAATTTTATGACAATTCAAATAGCAAACTTTCAACAATCGGCTGAAACCCTTGCTAGCAAAGGATAAAAAAAATTTTTGTGAGATGTGCATTTCTCATGTTACTGTCATATTTTTGCCACCGCAAAAGGATATTTCTCCTCACCTAAGAACAATTAGAACGTGAATATGATACGTCTTAGAAGTATAGCCAAAACATTTTTTCTTACGCTGACTGTTTTAATGGCTTTTTCGTTTTTGAATATTGCATCTGCTCAAGATGGTAAAGCTTTGTTTTCAGCCAATTGTGCGTCTTGCCATGCGGTTAATAAAAGATTAACTGGCCCTGCTTTAGCTGGTGTAGAAGATAGATGGCCTGACAAAGCTAAATTGCATGCTTGGATTAAAAACAACCAAGCATTCTTAAAAACTGGCGACAAATATGCAAATGATTTGTATAATGAGTATGGCAAATCTGCAATGAACTTGTTTCCTAATATTACCGATAAGGAAATTGATGCGATATTAGGTTACATTAAAAGTGTACCTGCCGAAGGGGCTAAAGGTGGTGGTGGAACAACCGTTGCTGATCCAGCTGGCGAATCAAGTGACAACTCATTATTATTCGGTATACTTACTTTGGTATTAGCCGTTGTTGCACTAATATTATTACAAGTAAATAGCAATCTTAAAAAATTATCTGACGATAAAGAAGGTGTTCCTGCTGCTGAACCAGTTGCTTTCTGGAAAAATAAAGCTTATATCGCAGTAATAATTGTTATCTTATTTATAGTAGGTGGTTATTACACTACAACTGGTGCTATTAACTTAGGTAGAAGTAAAAATTATCAGCCAGAACAACCTATTTATTATTCACACAAGGTTCATGCTGGTATTAATCAAATTAACTGTCAGTACTGTCATATTGGTGTTTATCAAGGTAAACAAGCTACTATACCCTCTGTAAATGTGTGTATGAACTGTCACATGGCCATAAACGAGTATAAAGGAGAGAAGATTGTAAATGAAGATGGTGTAGAAATAAATGGTACAGCAGAGATAAAAAAACTATATAAATACGCTGGTTTTGAAGAAGGTAAAGCTTGGGATGCTTCAAAAGCAAAACCAATAGAGTGGGTGAGAATTCACAATTTACCTGACCACGTTTACTTTAACCACGCTCAGCACGTAAACGCTGGTAAAGTTGCTTGTCAAACTTGCCATGGCGAAATTCAAAAAATGGGTGAGGTTAAACAACAAAATGACCTAAGCATGGGCTGGTGTATTAACTGTCACCGTGAAACTAAAGTTCAATTTAAAGACAATGGTTTCTATAGCATTTATGAAAAATACCATGCTGATTTAAAGAGTGGTAAAATTGATAGCACAAAAGGTATCACAGTTGAGAAAATTGGTGGTACTGAGTGTCAAAAGTGTCACTACTAATAAAAGCCAATTAGCAATTAATCAATAAGTTAACTGCTAGTTTCAATAACAATAATACCTGATTAATGTAACAGGTTGTAAGGGTTTTACATTAGCATATTAGCTAATTATCACATTATAAGATTATGAGTAAAAAGCATTGGCAAAGTTTTGGGGAATTGAATAATTCTGATGCTTACAAGCAATCAGTAAAAGATGAGTTTCGTGAAGATTTACCTATGGAAGCCGCTGATAATGGTTTTCTTGAAGGCAAAACGCCACGTAGAGATTTCTTAAAATATTTGGGTTTCAGTACTGCTGCTGCGGCTGTTGCTGCAAGTTGTGAAATGCCAGTAAAAAAGGCAATTCCTTTTGCTAATAAACCAGAAGATATTATACCAGGTATTGCCAATTATTATGCTACTACTTATGTACAAGATGGTGATGCTGTAAGCGTTATTGCTAAAGTACGTGATGGTCGTCCTATAAAAATAGAAGGTAATGATTTAAGCCCTATTACTAATGGTGGCACTTCTGCTAGAGTGCAAGCATCTGTATTAGATTTATATGATACCGCTCGTTTACGCTTTCCTTCAATAGACGGTAAAGAAGTTAAGTTAGAAGATATAGATAAAGCTGTTGCTGCTGATTTAGCTAGCGCAGGTAATGTGGTTGTGTTAACTTCTACAGTCGTTTCCCCTTCTTCAAAAGAAGTGATTGCACAATTCTTAGAAAAATATCCTGGCAGCAAGCATGTAACTTTCGATGCTGTTTCATACAGTGGCATTTTACAAGCTAATGAAGCTACTTACGGTAAAAAAACAATTCCCTCATACAGATTTGATAAAGCAAAAACAATTGTAAGTATTGGTGCTGATTTTTTAGGCACTTGGTTGAGCCCAGTTGAATTTGCAAAACAATATGCGGTAGGTAAAAGAATAGATGAGAAGAAACCAGAAATGAGCAAGCATTTTCATTTTGAAACTGTTGCAAGCTTAACTGGTAGTAATGCTGATGAAAGAATTTTGCATCGTCCATCTGAAACAGGTGCTGTAGTAGCTGCTTTATTGGCTTCTGTTAATGGCCAGGCTGTTAGTGGTTTAGACGAAAAATTAAAGAAAGGTATAGAAAAAGTTGCTAAAGCTTTAGTAGCTACTAAAGGTGCATCATTGGTTGTTGCTGGTAGCAACGATGTAAATGTTCAAATTTTAGTAAATGCTATTAATGAAGCTTTACAATCAAATGGTACAACAATAGATTGGAGCGCTACATACAATACACGTCAAGGTATTGACGCTGATATGGTAAAATTAGTAGCAGACATGAAAGCTGGTGCTGTAGGTACTTTAGTTATTTATGGTGCTAATCCTGCTTACTCTTGGTTTAATAGCAAAGAGTTTGTTGAGGCATTGAAAAAAGTAAAAGTGACTGTTTCTTTCAACACAAAAGCTGATGAAACAACACAACTTTGTAAATATGTAATTCCTGATCACAACTATCTTGAAAGTTGGGGTGATGCAGAAATTAAAAGTGGTTACTACTCTTTTGTACAACCTACTATTTATCCATTGTTCAAAACACGCCAATGGCAAGATAGCTTGTTAAAATGGAGTGGCGCAACTACTGATTATTTAGCTTTCTTAAAATCTTATTGGAGTGCTAAAGTAGGTGGTGAAACTGGTTGGGATAAAGTATTACAAGACGGCGTAATTAATCCTGCTGCTGCTGTAATTACAACTGCTAGCTTTAATGCAGCTGCTGTTGCTGGTGCTAGTACTGCCGTTTCTAGCTACAAGAAAAGCGATAAAACCGAATTGGTTTTATATCAAAAAGTGGCAATTGGTGAAGGTCAAGGTACTGCAAACCCTTGGTTGCAAGAATTGCCAGATCCGGTATCTAAAGCTACTTGGGATAACTATTTGGTTATTTCTCCTGCCTTGGCTAAGACTCTTTTAAAAATTGATTTATCTATTGGCGGTCAAGCTGATGCTTATGAGGTACAACCACCAAAACATGTAGTAGAAATTACTGCTCCTAATGGTGCAAAAGTATCTTTACCAACATTAATTATTCCTGGTACACACCCTAATACTGTAGGTATTGCAGTTGGTTACGGTCGTACTGAGAAATTAGGTAAAGGTGTATTGGCTGATGAAGGTGGAAAAGGTATGGGTGCAAATGCATTTCCTTTTGCTAATCTAGCTAATGGTACTGTATCATATTCTGTGGCTGATGTAACTTTAAAAGATACTGGTGATTTATATAAAGTAGCTATTACACAAACGCACAATATTTACGATACACCACAGGGTAATCGTACAGAGGTGATGAAAGAATTGACTTTGGCTGAGTTTAAACACAATCCAAACGAAATTATAGAAGAGCGTGATAAAGAATTAAAACCTTACGGTGGTATTGCTAACTTTGAAAAAGAAGGTACTATTTACCCAACTTTTGATAGACCAGGTATTAAATGGGGCATGAGTGTTGATTTAAACACTTGTAACGGTTGTGGTGCTTGCGTTGTAGCTTGTAATGCAGAAAATAATATTCCTGTTGTAGGTAAAATACAAGTAGCTAAAGCACATGAAATGCATTGGTTACGTATTGATAGATACTATACTGGCGATCCTGAAAATCCAAATGTGGTTTTCCAACCGTTGATGTGCCAACATTGTGACAATGCACCTTGTGAGAACGTTTGTCCAGTTGCTGCAACTAACCATAGTAGTGAAGGTTTAAACCAAATGACTTATAACAGATGTATTGGTACAAGATATTGCGCTAATAACTGTCCTTATAAAGTTCGCCGTTTTAACTGGTTAGATTATACTGGTTCTGATAGTTTTGGTGACAATCAAAAACCATTAGTAGCAGAAGGTGGCTTGAATGAGGTGGTGTTGGATATGAATGACGACTTAACAAGAATGGTGTTAAACCCAGATGTTACAGTACGTGCAAGAGGTGTAATTGAAAAATGTTCTTTCTGTGTACAACGCTTACAAGCAGGTAAATTAACTGCTAAAAAAGATAGTCGTCCATTAGAAGATAGAGACTTAAAAGTTGCTTGTCAACAAGCTTGTCCTACAAACGCTATTGTATTTGGTAACGCTAATAGCACCAAAAGTGAAATTACGGCTGTAAGAACTGATAATTCAAAACGTTTATTCTTATCGCTTGAGCAATTACACGTATTACCAAATGTAACTTACATGGCTAAAGTAAGAAACATTGAAGAAGAAGGTGAGCATCATGGTGGTGAGGAAAAGAAAGAAGGCGCTAAAGCTGAACATGCTGGTCACGAAGGATAAATAAAAATGGCGAGCAAGTACAATACAGCATCTAAAAGATGCAGTGTGCGACGCAACGAAGTTTAATAGTAGTAAAAAGCTGGTTACATAAATATTCCTAAGATTAAAAATCGAGGGTTAATAATAACAAGAGACAGATGCATTTAAAGTACGAATCACAATTAAGGGAACCGTTAGTAACGGGCGACAAAAATTACCATCAGGTAACTGAAGATATTTTAGCCCCTATTGAAGGCAAGCCGACAAAGCTTTGGTATGTAGGTTTTTACATAGCTGTTGCATTGCTTATGTTTGGTGTGTACAGTGTGTACAGAGAGGTAACTTATGGTATTGGTCAGTGGAATTTGAATAAAACCATCGGTTGGGGTTGGGATATTACCAACTTCGTTTGGTGGGTTGGTATTGGTCATGCTGGTACGTTGATTTCTGCGATTTTATTATTATTTAGACAAGGTTGGAGAACTGGTGTAAACCGTGCAGCAGAAGCGATGACAATTTTCGCTGTAATGTGTGCTGGTCAGTTTCCAATTTTTCACATGGGTCGTGTGTGGATGGCATTCTTTGTATTACCTTATCCTAATAGTCGTGGGCCGTTATGGGTGAATTTTAACTCACCATTGTTGTGGGACGTATTTGCGATTTCTACTTATTTCACGGTATCATTATTATTCTGGTATAGTGGTTTAATTCCAGATTTTGCTACCGTACGAGATAGAGCAAAAACTAAATTACGTAAACATTTATATGGCTTGGCAGCTTTTGGTTGGACTGGTTCTACCAAACATTGGCAACGTATTGAAAGTTTGCACCTTGTATTAGCAGGTTTATCTACACCGTTGGTATTATCAGTACACACAATTGTATCTTTTGACTTTGCTACTTCAGTAATTCCTGGTTGGCATACTACAATCTTCCCGCCTTATTTCGTAGCAGGTGCGGTATTCTCAGGTTTCGCAATGGTACAATCGTTAATGATTATTGTACGTAAAGTGTTTGGTTTACAAGACTATATTACACTCGGTCACATTGAAGCAATGAACAAAGTAATTGTAACCACTGGTTCAATTGTGGGTGTTGCTTACTTAACTGAGTTGTTTATGGGTTGGTATAGCCAAAGTAAATATGAAGGATATACTTTCTGGTATAGCCGTGCCAATTTGTTCAGCCCTTATGGCTGGAGTTACTGGGGCATGATGGCTTGTAACGTATTAAGCCCACAGATTTTCTGGTTTAAGAAAATGAGAAGAAACTTATTTGTTACTTTCTTCATGAGTATTATTGTAAACGTAGGTATGTGGTTTGAACGTTTTGTAATTATCGTTACATCATTGTATCGTGATTATTTACCATCATCTTGGAGCGTTTATTATAGCCCTTCAATTTGGGAAATTGGCTTTTACCTAGGTACGTTTGGTTTGTTCTTTACATGCTTCTTCTTATTTGCTAAATACTTCCCTGTAATTGCAGTTGCTGAAATTAAATATGTGTTGAAAACAACAGGTAATAATTATAAGGCTGATATGGAAGAGGTTGAAACGCAGAAATTAGATGAGTTTGTACATGAGTATGCACACTAACCCCCAATCCCTAAAGGGGAGTTTTGGAAAGGTTAATATGTTGAAATAGAAGTAGTGTTATATAATTAATCACTTTTAAATTTCCCCTTTAGGGGACAAAGGGGTATGGCAAAGAAGAAATTTGTAATTGGTTGTTTTGATAACGAAGATGTTTTATTTCCTGCGGTAAAAAAAGTACGTACTGCTGGTTATAAAATACAAGATGTTTACACACCATTTCCTGTTCATGGTTTAGATCATGCATTAGGAATGAGAGAAACAAGCTTACATACAGCTGGTTTTATTTACGGTGTTACTGGTACTACTACAGCAATTAGCTGTATTAGCTGGATTTTTACTAAGGATTGGCCTTTAAATATTGGTGGTAAGCCACATTTTGCATTGCCAGCTTGGATACCAATTATGTTTGAGTTAACGGTATTGTTTGCAGCGGTTGGTATGGTTTTAACTTTTTGCTATTTGTGTCAATTGGCACCAGGCGTTAAAAAGCACCATTTTCATGCAAGATCTACAGATGATTTGTTTGTAATGGTTATAGAATGTACTGATAAAACAAACACTGACGATTTAAAAGCATTTTTAACAAATGCAGGCGCATTAGAAACAGATTTACAAATAGCTGAAGATGGTTGGTGGCTTGGAAGATATGACCAAGATGAAATGCCTTTTGAAACAGCACAAACAGTTGCAGCTTAATTATAACAAATGATGAAGAAATTATCTATTATAGCTTTTTTATGTGCAGGTGCAGTAATTGTAAGCTGTAGCGATGTAAAACGTAAGCCAGGTAGTATTTATATGCCAGATATGGCCTACAGCCGTGCTTACGAAACATATGCTGATCACAGTAATTTAGCTGAGAAGAACATTAATTATAATAACAGACCAGTTGAAGGTACAGTAGCACGTGGCGAGGAAATGCCTTTCCATATTGCTAAAGATTTTGCTGGCGATACAACTAATTACTTCGCCTCAAAAGCAGTTAAAAATCCAATTGATAGTTTGGATAAGAAACAATTAGTTGAGGCTGAACGTTTGTACTTAATTAATTGTGGTATTTGCCATGGGCCTAAATTAGATGGTAACGGCCCTTTATATAAAGGTGGCGAGGGTCCTTATCCTGCAAAACCAGCTACATTGGTTGGTGATGCTAAATATGAAGCAATGCCAGAAGGACAAATGTTTTATTCAGTTGCGTATGGTAAAAACTTAATGGGTAGCTATGCTTCTCAATTAAGTAGAACACAACGCTGGATGGTGATTAAATATATTAAGGGTATGCAAGCAGCAGCAAAGTCTAGTACAGCACCCGCAGCAGAAGCAACAGCTGCAAAGTAATTTCATTAAATAGTTATCGAATTTATTCGGCGGACATTCAAAAAATAAACAATGGCATCTATAAAAGAACAATTTGAAATTCCTTCTAAACTAAAAACATGGTCTTTGGCCTTAATAGGTATTGGTTTGTTGGCATTGATAATCGGTTTTATTACCAAAGGCAGAGGCACAGAAGAAGAGCAAGTAGAGTTTATAGGTACAATTATGTACAATACCATCTTTTGGACGTTGGTTTGTAATGCAGCTATGTTCTTTATTTGTGTATGTACACTGGCAATGGGCGGTTGGTATCAAGCTTTCCGTCGTATTCCTGAGGCAATTTCTACATTAGTGCCAATTTTTGGTAGTATCACATTAGTAGTATTGCTGTATGTAGGGTTATCAGGTAATCATCATATTTACCATTGGTTAGATACTGATGCAGTAGCTAAAGATGAAATTCTAAAAGGTAAAGCTGGTTTTTTGAATATTAAATTTTTTACTATTTGGACAATTTTAACTATTGTTCTATGGAGTGTTTTGGGCTGGAGAATGCGACAAATAAGTAATGAAGCTGATAAAGAAGAATTTGATGCCGCCTCTGGTGCTTCATATATCTGGAGAAATACAGTTAGAGCTGCTTTATTTATAGTATGGTTTGCATTAACTGTTGGTTCTACTATTCCTTGGTTATGGATGATGAGTATTGATGCACATTGGTACAGTACTATGTATAGTTGGTACACGTTTGCGAGTTCTTGGGTAAGTGGTTTAAGTTTAATAGCCCTTTGGATTATCTATATGAAAAACAAGGGTTACATGGAATATGTAAGCCAAGAGCATTTACATGATATGGGTAAATTCATGTTCGCATTTTCTATCTTTTGGACTTATTTATGGTTTTCTCAGTATATGTTAATTTGGTATTCTAACCAACCTGAAGAAACCATTTATTTCAAACATAGAGTACAAGGTGCTTACAAGCCAATTTTCTTTTTAAATCTTATCATAAATTTCTTATGCCCTGTGTTAATCTTGATGAAGAAATCTGCTAAGAGAAATTACACATTGGTTACGTTTATGGCAGTTTTGATCATCTTTGGTCATTGGATAGATTTTTATCAAATGGTAATGGGTAGCTTACGTAAAGAACATGCTGCTTTAAGTTGGTTAGACTTTGGTGTATTAGCACTATTTGTAGGCCTAATGATTCGCTTTACTGCAAACGCATTGGCTAGCAAACCACTAGTTGCTAAATACCATCCTTTCTTGAAAGAAAGTATTGTACACCATACATAAATTTATCTTGTTGCACAGCAACTTTATTCAATTGAAATTGTTTTAATAGTTATAGAAAATATTGGTAGCGTTATGACACTTTATTTAACCATCGCCGTTATAGTTTTAGTTTTTGTTGTTATTTTTCAAATAGCAAAAGCTAGTGAATATGTATCTTTATTGAAGGGCGAGGAAACAAGCCGTAAACAGAACAATAAGATAAATGGCTTTTTAATGGTCGCTTTCTTAGTTCTTGGTTTAATTGGTGTTTGGTATTGTAACCATTTGTTTTTTCATAAAACACTATTCGCTTACGATGCAGCTAGTGTGCAAGGTGAGAAGGTAGATAGTATGCTTTGGCTTACTATTTATGTTACTGGTTCTGTATTTATTGCTACACAAATTCTATTATTTTGGTTTGCTTATAAATACCAAGAGAACGAAAATAGAAAAGTATACTATTTCCCTCACAACACTAACTTAGAGCTTTTGTGGACTGTTGTCCCTGCCATTGTACTAACAGTGTTGGTGGTTATTGGCTTGCGTAACTGGTTTTCATTCACTGGTGAAGCACCAAAAGAAGCGCAAGTAGTTGAGGTTACTGGTAAGCAATTTGGTTGGGTTTTCCGTTATCCAGGTAAAGATGGTCAACTTGGTAAAAAATACTATAAAAATATTGACGCATCAACCAATGAATTAGGTTTAGTTTGGGATGATAAATTAGCTCAAGACGACATCGTAAGCACACAAGCCTTGTATGTTGTTAAGGGAAAACCTGTAAAACTAGTAATTGGTAGTAGAGATGTTATCCATGATGTGGGTTTAACTCAGTTTCGTATGAAAATGGATGCGGTACCGGGTATTCCTACTACTATGTGGTTCACACCTAAGTACACAACTAAAGAAATGAAGGAAATTTCCGGCAATCCAAATTTCGTATACGAAATCAGTTGTGATCAAATGTGTGGTAACGGTCACTATTCTATGAGAGGTATTATAGAAGTTGTTACACAGGCTGAATATGATGCTTGGTTAGCGAAACAAAAACCTCAGTATTATACGGCTTTCCCTGATAAAGAGCCAAGTGCAGCAAAGCCTTTAGCTGACAGTGTTAAACCTGAAATTACAAAAGCACCACTGCCTATTGCACAAAAGGCTGTAGCAAAAATTTAATCAAATAATTTCGATTTCTAAAGATAGTTATATGAGTACTGAAGCGATTTTACATTCACATTCTGCGGTAGCTGTAGGTCATGAGACGCACAGTGAACATCATCACCACCAAGAAACTTTTATTTCAAAGTACGTGTTTAGCATGGATCATAAAATGATTGCTAAACAATTCTTAATCACAGGTATGGTTTGGGCCGTATTGGGTGGTTTAATGAGTGTATTGTTTCGTTTACAATTGGGTTATCCAGACAGTACATTTCCTATACTCGAAGACTTATTGGGAAAATGGGCTAAAGGTGGTAGAATTACGCCAGAAGCTTATTATGCTTTAGTCACAACACATGGTACTGTCTTGGTGTTTTTTGTATTAACTGCTGGTCTCAGCGGTACTTTCGCAAATTTCTTAATTCCATTGCAAATTGGTGCAAGAGATATGGCTTCGCCATTTATGAATATGTTAAGCTACTGGTTTTTCTTTGCTGCCAGTATTGTGATGTTATCTTCACTGTTTGTAGAAACTGGTCCCTTTAGTGGTGGTTGGACAGCTTATCCGCCTTTATCAGCACTTGGTTCTGCATCACCAGGTTCTAAAACTGGTATGGATTTATGGTTAGTTAGTATGGCCTTATTTGTAGTTTCTTCTTTATTAGGAGGTCTAAATTATATTGCTACAATCTTAAATATGCGTACTAAAGGTATGAGTATGACAAGATTGCCTTTAACCATTTGGGCATTGTTTTTTACAGCCGTTCTAGGTGTATTATCTTTCCCTGTTTTATTCTCTGGTTTTATTCTATTAATATTTGATAGAAATTTTGGTACAAGTTTTTACCTAAGCGATATCTATGTAAATGGTGTTGGTGCTTTACCTAATGAGGGCGGTAGCGCTATTCTATATCAACATTTATTTTGGTTCCTTGGCCACCCAGAAGTTTATATTATTTTATTACCTGCAATGGGCATGGTTTCTGAAATTTTATCCGTTAATTCTCGTAAGCCAATTTTTGGTTACATGGCAATGATAGGTTCATTATTCGCAATTGCTATACTAGCTTTCTTAGTATGGGCGCACCACATGTTTGTTACAGGTTTAAATCCATTCTTAGGTTCAATTTTTGTATTGTTAACCCTGTTAATTGCCGTGCCATCTGCTATAAAAGTTTTTAACTGGTTAACTACCTTGTGGCGAGGTAATATTCGTTTTACCCCCGGTATGATGTTCGCCATTGGTTTTGTAAGCTTATTTATCTCTGGTGGGTTAACTGGCATCTGGTTAGGTAATTCAGCATTGGATATTCATTTGCATGATACTTATTTTGTCATTGCGCACTTTCACATTGTAATGGGTGTTGCAAGTATGTTTGGTATGTTTGCAGGTGTTTATCATTGGTATCCTAAAATGTACGGTCGTTTTTTGAATAATACACTTGGTTATATTCATTTTTGGATAACTATTGCTGGTGCCTATTTAATTTTCTGGCCTATGCATTATGAAGGCTTAGCTGGTATGCCACGTAGATATTATGATTACAGTATTTGGGAAAGTTTCAAACAATTTGCCGAGTTGAATAGATTCATTAGTACCGTAGCAATGATAGTTTTTTCTGCACAGTTGCTATTTCTATTGAACTTCTTCTACTCAATATTTAAGGGTAGAAAAGTTACTAACCAAAATCCTTGGGGTTCTAATAGTCTTGAATGGACTGCTCCTATTAATCCTGGTCATGGTAACTGGCCTGGTGAAATTCCTGAAGTTCACCGTTGGGCTTATGACTATGGTAAAGATGGTAAAGAGTTCATTCCTCAAACAGTGCCAGTTGGTGCTGATGAAAGTCACCATTAATTATTAGAAGCTCACTAGAGCATTTGCATAAGTTGATTACCGTAATGCCCTGACATTCTCAGGGCATTACTTTTAAGAGTGGTTTAGAATTGATTAACCTCATTTGTAACTATAACTAAGCTACTTTTGCAGGTCTTTCAACAGCGTTTATAATGGATAATCCCGCACAGCTTAAATCGTCTACATCCTTTACTTTAGTATCTAAAGTAAAGGACTATTTTTTACTCATAAAGTTCACACTCAGTTTCACTGTGGTGTTTTCATGTGTTGTATGTTTTTTACTAGCACCAAAAAATGGTTACGACTGGTGGATGATTACTGTAATATTTATTGCAGGTATGTTAGTTACAGGTAGTGCTAATGCTATTAACCAAGCTGTAGAAAAGGATACTGATGCCATGATGAAAAGAACGGGTACAAGACCTGTGGCCAGTGGAAGAATGTCGCAAAGAGAGGCTTACGCATTTGCAGTAATTGCAGGCGGTTTAGGTGTAGTGATGATGTGGTATTTCTTTAATCTGTCGTCAGCGTTACTATCAGCTTTTAGTTTGTTTTTGTACGCGTTTATTTATACGCCTTTAAAAAAGATTAATTCAGTAGCTGTATTGGTAGGTGCTTTTCCTGGTGCTTTGCCTTGCTTAATAGGTTGGGTTGCTGGATTTTATAATCAGCCAATAGCGTGGACGGGCGGATTGATTTTGTTTGGTATTCAGTTTTTGTGGCAGTTTCCTCACTTTTGGGCAATTGCATGGGTAGCGCATCAGGATTATAGTAAAGCTGGGTTCAAATTACTACCTGCTGATAAAGGACCAACTAAGTTTACAGCAGTACAGGCTATTATGTATAGTGTACTGATGATTCCTGTAGGTATATTGCCTAAAGTATTTGGCATGACTGGTAACATAAGCTTGTGGATTGTGCTTGCTTGTAACCTCTTCATGGTAGTACAAAGTGTAAGATTGTATAAAGAAATGGATGTAAAAGCGGCAAGACGAGTGATGTTTAGCAGTTATATTTATTTGCCAATTGTGTTATTGGCTTTGCTGGCAGATAAAATTTTGTAAACTAAATTTTACTTGTGTCTGTTGATGATAAGTGAGATGAACGTTGAAGTGTGCGACGCAACGAAGTAACATTGGAAAACAACAGTTGATAACAAAAAAATATAGTGATGATGGCAACAGCGAGTTCAAATGAAATTAAGAGAATACACCCACACAAATTTACTTTGTGGGTAGCTATGGGCAGCATTGTAATGATGTTTGCTGGTTTGACGAGTGCTTATATTGTTAAAAAAAATCAGGCAAACTGGTTAGAATTTTCTCTACCAGGTGTATTTTGGTATAGCACTATTGTAATTATTGCAAGTAGTATTACTATTCATTTAGCGTTGAAGAGCTTTAAGGCACGTGAAATGAGTCGTTATAGGTTGCTGATAACAATTACAGCAGCACTTGGTGTATTGTTTATGGTGTTGCAAACGGCTGGATTTTTTAGTCTTGAGGCTAGGAATATTCATCTTACTGGACCAAATAGTAATGCGGCATCTTCGTTTCTATTAGTAATTACGTCTTTACACATGCTACACGTGTTGGGTGGTGTAATTGCAATATTGGTAACTTTTTTAAGAGCTTTTAATAGCAAATTCAAAAGCTACAGTAGTGTGCCTATTGAAGTAATTAGCACTTACTGGCATTTTGTAGATATTTTATGGATTTATCTGTTCATCTTTTTCAATTGGTTGAGATAATTAAGAAAAAGTTGAAGTTTATTCACGTTTATTCAACAACAGCTAATATTTTTGTAACCGAATCTTAGAACAATCTCATGAGTACAACAACTGCAGCGTTACCCACTAAATTGTGGAATGGTGGAAAAAGCCCTTTTAATGTAGAGTATGGCAAATTGATGATGTGGTATTTTTTGATGAGTGATGCCTTCACTTTTGGAGCTTTCCTTATCTCTTACGGTACTATTCGTTTTTCATCAAACGGTTGGCCAAATCCAAATGAAGTATTTCAATCTTTTCCAGGCTTAGGTTCAGGCTTGCCGCTAATGTTTGTGAGTTTAATGACATTTATTTTGATCATTAGTTCCGTAACGATGGTATTGGCTGTACATGCTGGTCATAATATGGATAAAAAAGGTGTGGTAACAAACCTAATTTTAACCATTATTGGTGGTGCTGCATTCTTAGGTTGCCAAGCATGGGAATGGACGCACTTACACCACGAAGGTGCATGGTGGGGTCTAAATCCTTTTTTAAATGCTGATGGTACACAATCTTCTACCAACTTTACTAACTACTTCTTTACTATCACTGGCTTTCATGGTTTTCACGTATTAAGTGGTGTGGTAATTAATATTGTGATGTTAATTATGACATTAACCGACCAATTTGAAAAACGTGGTCATTATTTAATGATTGAAAAAGCTGGTTTGTATTGGCACTTTGTAGATTTAGTATGGGTATTTGTATTTACCTGTTTTTACTTAATTTAATTTCAACAACAAACTATTTTAATTAACTTATTATAATATAGCTATGGCACAGGCAGGACATGCAGAACACAGCAATGATGGCGCAGTAAAAGAGATTTGGAAAGTAACAGGTATTTTAACAGTACTTACTTTGGTAGAATTAGCAATTGGCTTCTACATGATGAAAATAACTGACCCAAAAACAACATTGGCTTTAAAGGGTACAATTGTTATTTTAATGATGGTAAAAGCATTTTACATTGTAGCTTATTTTATGCACTTAAAGCATGAGTTAAGAAATATGATTATGACCATAGTAGTGCCTTTAGCATTATTTATTTGGTTCATTACGGCCTTCTTGTATGAAGGTAATTCTTATAAAAACTTGCGTAATACTTACGATCCTTATAAGAAAGAACAAACTACTATAAAAGTTGAGAAAAAGGAAGAAGGCCATGGCGCACATGGTGCTGAAACCCACAAGGCTGTTGAATAATTTTCTAAAGTTTTGATGTATTCATTCACATATTTCGAACCATCGCTTGTGGCGATGGTTTTTTTATGGTAGCCATTGATAATGGTTATTACTTTGCGACACTTAAATGTAGATTATGAACAAGAAAGCATTGTTGGCTTTGTGCATTGCAATATTACTACCAGTTTGTAGCTATTTAATTTTAAAAGGTACAAGCGAAAGTGCTGTAGATATGCCTCGTAAATATTTGCTTGATACTGTAATAGAACGTGTACAAAATGGCAAGCAATTTTCTGATAGTATATGGCATAAAACAGCCAATATTACCTTGGTAAATCAGCTTGGTGATACGGTAAGTTTGTATGATAAGCCGGGTAAAATAATTGTTGCGGATTTCTTTTTTACCCATTGTAGAAGTATTTGTCCTAAGCTTACCAGAAATATGGCTAAGCTGCAACACAGTTTTATTTTAGGGGGCGATACAAGAAAGAAAATAGACACTTCTATTGTGCAGTTTGTATCTTTTACAATAGATGCTGAAAGAGATAGTGTAAGTGTTTTAAAAGACTATGCAGACCGCTTTAACGTTAACCACGACAATTGGTGGATGCTTACGGGTAATCATGATAGTATAGCTAATTTTGCTTTTGCAGAGTTGAAGGTAGATAAGTTTAGCGGTGAGCCTGTTGATTCAGATTTTGTACATACGAATCGCTTTGTTGTGCTTGATAAAGATTATGTAGTTAGAGGTTATTATAATGGTTTAGATTCAGCTTCAATGACCAAGCTTGCGAGAGATATTGGTTTACTAATGCTTGAAAAAGGCAAGACCAAAAAAAGTGAGGTTTTTACTGCAATAATCAACTTAAAATGGTTATGGTTAATCATTTTAGTATTGGTGGTAGTTTTTGTGTTATTTATGTCTAATCGCAGGAAAATAAACGGATAGATAAACTCTTAGTATAAAAAATTGTTACAGCTTTAAATAAAGTTTCACCATGTTAGCAGCCTCTCTAAATAAGAATGATAAGCAAGCCTTTTGGTTAATTGGTATTTTCTCAATTGTAGTATTTGCAGTTGTTGTGTTATTAGGTAAGTTTAAACTTGAAGTAGACTTGGGATTTAATGTACACATTTTTGCTACTATAAATGCAATGGTAAATGGTATAATTGCTGTGCTACTTGTATTGGCATTAGTTGCAGTAAAAAAAGGCAGTTATTTACTGCATAAAAAATTTATGATGGCAGCTTTGGTAATGTCTATTCTATTTCTAGTGTCTTACATAGCGCATCATTTATTAGCTGGCGAAGCAAAATTTGGCGATAGCAACCATGATGGCATTGTAAGTGATGAAGAGAAACTTGCAGTAGGTAGTATAAGAATAGTATATTACCTTATTTTAGCTACACATATTTTCTTAGCAGCAATTATATTGCCCTTTATACTTTTTACAGCATATCGTGCTTTAATAGCCGAATTTTCGGTTCATAAGAAGCTAGCACGTATTACTTGGCCATTGTGGTTTTATGTGGCTGTAACTGGCCCTATTGTTTATTTAATAATAAGCCCTTACTATAGCTAATACTAATTCGCTAAAATAAAAACGCCAACCTTAATGAAGTTGGCGTTTTTATTTTTTGATAGATAGAATATTTTAAACGGCTTGCTTTACACTTTTAATAGCAGCGCTCATTTCTTTTATCAGCGAAATATCTTTTTCAATAGCATTACCTACCACAATTACATCAGCACCAGCCTTACAGTTTAAGTAAGCTTTTTCTGGTGTTGTAATACCGCCGCCAACTATTAGTGGTGCTTCAATATGTTGTGATACAAACTGAATCATCTTTTCAGTAATAGGTCGCTGTGCACCGCTGCCTGCATCCATGTATATTAGCTTCATGCCTAGCATTTCGCCAGCCATTGCAGTACACATAGCTATTTCATTTTTATCTGCTGGTATAGGGCTTGCATTGGAAATGTACGATACTGTTGTGGGCGCACCGCCATCAATAACCATATAGCCTGTAGGCATTATTTCTAAACCACTCTTTTTTACAAAAGGCGCAGAAATAACATGTTGCCCAATTAGCAGTTCGGGATTTCTACCAGAAATCAACGATAAATACAGTAACGCATCAGCATACCTGCTTACTTGTGAAGGCGAACCTGGAAACAAAATAACAGGGATATCGCAGTTGGCTTTTATTTGCTTAATACAGTCATCTAAATGGTTAGAAATAACTAAACTACCACCAACAAAAAAGTAATCAACTGATGCTTCTAGGGCAATACTCACCAATTGGTCAATAGTAGACACCTCGACTTTATCCGGGTCAATTAACACCGAAAACGATTTTTTCCCAGCTCGTTTCTTTTCTACAAATTGATGGTATAAAGCTTGCTTCATTCAGTAATGATAGGTTAACTGCAAAATGCAAAAATTAATGCAATTATAGCAGTAGTTTTTGATTATTTATTTGTTATATCCAGATAATGACAAAATAGTTTCTCACTTTATGTGCAATATAGAGCTTTTAGGGCAAATAATTTACTCATGTTCTTTATTTAACTTAGAAATCTCACTAGTTACTATTATACTATGGTATATGTATTGTGATTTATTATACCTCAATTATTTAGACTTTATTAAGAGTCGGCTAGAAGATTAAGATGAAAGTATTATCCACATCTGTTGACATTTGTTCAATTGTATTTCAATTTCATAGAGATATTTTCGTAGAGGTGGTTAACAATTCTTTAACCATCATTTAATCCACTTTCAAATCAGTAAATAATCATCGCTTGTTATGGCAAAAACTACCAACAAAGGCTTGCAATTTAGCCGTCGTTTCACAAAGGAAAATGTAAGTCCTTATGACATGTTTGAGTACGATTACAGAGACAGCGTCATTAAAAATCCAACTGGTGAAAAGGTATTTGAAATGAATAATGTAGAGGTACCAAAACAATGGAGCCAAATAGCTACAGATATTCTTGCTCAAAAATATTTTCGCAAAGCTGGTGTGCCACAAACTGATGGTAGTGTTGGTAGAGAAACTTCTGTAAAACAAGTAGCGCATCGTATGGCTAACTGCTGGCGAGTTTGGGGCGAACGTTATGGTTATTTTGCTACAGCAAAAGATGCACAAGTATTTTACGATGAGTTAGCATACAGTATCTTAAATCAATCATGTGTGCCTAATAGCCCACAATGGTTTAACACAGGCCTACATGAAAGTTATGGTATTACTGGTAAGCCGCAAGGGCACTACTTTGTAGACCCTAATGATGGTGAATTAAAAAAATCTTCAAACGCTTACGAACGTCCTCAACCACATGCTTGCTTTATTTTAAGTGTGAATGATGATTTGGTAAATGATGGTGGTATAATGGATTTATTTGTACGTGAAGCCCGAATTTTCAAATATGGTAGTGGTGTAGGTACAAACTACTCTCAAATACGTGGCGCAAATGAAAAACTGAGTGGTGGCGGTACTTCTAGCGGCTTAATGAGCTTCTTAAAAATTGGTGATAGAGCCGCTGGTGCAATTAAAAGTGGCGGTACTACAAGGCGTGCTGCTAAAATGGTATGCTTAGATTTAGACCATCCAGAGATAATGGAATTTATCAACTGGAAAGTTGGTGAAGAAAAGAAAGTAGCTGCATTGGTAGCAGCTGGTTATGATAATAGTTATGAAGGAGAAGCTTACACCACAGTGGCAGGACAAAACTCTAATAACTCAATTCGTATACCCAACGAATTTTTTAAAATGCTTGAAGAAGATGGTGAATGGGAATTAAAAGCAAGAACCGATGGCAGAGTGATGAAGAGAATTCCAGCAAGAGAAGTGTGGAATCAAATTGCTTATGCTGCTTGGGCTTGCGCCGATCCTGGTACACAATACGATACTACTATTAACGAGTGGCATACTTGCCCTAAAGGTGGTAGAATTAATGCTTCTAACCCATGTAGCGAATACATGTTTTTAGATAATACAGCTTGCAACTTAGCATCAATCAACTTACGCAAATTCTTTGATGAAAGTACCAACAAGCTTGATGTTGAAGGCATTGAATACATTAGTCGTTTGTGGACGGTTGTGCTAGAAATATCTGTTTTAATGGCACAGTTTCCTAGTAAAGAAGTAGCACAATTAAGCTACGACTATAGAACGCTTGGTCTAGGTTTTGCCAATCTTGGCACCGTGTTAATGATTAGCGGTATACCATACGATAGTGAAGAAGCAAGAGGTATAGCAGGTGCTGTAACTGCTGTAATGACTGGTGTTGCCTATAAAACATCAGCAGAAATGGCTGCCTTCTTAGGCACATTTGCTAAGTACGAAGAAAATAAAGCAGACATGCTGCGTGTAATGCGTAACCATCGTGCAGCAGCTTATGATGCTAGTGAAGCGTACGAGGGATTGGAAATAAAGCCACAAGGTATTAATGCTAAATATTGCCCAGACTTTTTACTGAAAGCAGCAACTAAAGCATGGGATGAAGCAGTACAACTAGGTGAGCGATATGGTTATAGAAATGCACAAACTACTGTAATAGCACCAACAGGTACAATTGGCTTAGTAATGGATTGCGATACCACAGGTGTAGAACCAGATTTTGCTTTGGTGAAATTTAAAAAATTAAGTGGTGGTGGGTACTTTAAAATAATTAATGGTGCAGTACCAAATGCCTTGAAAACATTGGGCTACAGCCAAAAAGAAATAGATGCAATTGAGAAATATGCAGTAGGTGCTGCAAGTTTTGATGGTGCACCTTTTATCAATACACAAACATTGTTAGCCAAAGGCTTTTTACAAGAAGAAATAAACAAGCTAAACGCAGCCGCTAAATCCGCGTTTGAAATTGGCTTTATTTTCAACAGATATGCTTTAGGTGATGCTTGCTTGCAACGCTTAGGGTTTACTGAAGAACAATATGGTGACTTTAGCTTTAACATGCTAGAAGCACTTGGATTTAGCGATGATGAAATTGATGCGGCTAACGATTATGTATGTGGCGCTATGACTGTAGAAGGTGCGCCATATTTGAAGCACGAGCATTTGGCAGTATTTGACTGTGCCAATAAATGTGGTAAAAAAGGTGAACGTTACATTCATGCACATGGTCATATTAGAATGATGGGGGCTTGCCAACCATTTTTAAGTGGCGCTATTTCTAAAACCATCAATTTGCCACACGAAGCAACTGTTGAAGAAATTGCTGACTGCTATAAAATGAGTTGGGAACTAGGTCTTAAAGCCAATGCATTATACCGTGATGGCTCCAAATTATCACAACCATTAAGCAATAAATCTGATAAAAAGAAGAAGACAGAAGAAGCTAAAGAAGAAGAGATAGAGGTAACAGTTCAGCAGCCAGTAACAAGTAATGTATCGAACATTGTAGACCTTACACAGCTTACTGTTGATGAATTATTAGAAGAAGTAAATAAGCGCATGACGGCTTCAACAGATACTAAGTTGAAACGTCAATTATCAAGAATAGTTGAGAGAAAATCATTGCCAGCAAAACGCCGTGGCTATACCCAAAAAGCTAAAATTAATGGTCAAGTATTGTTCTTGCGTACAGGTGAATACAATGATGGTACTTTGGGCGAAATTTTTATTGACCTAGCAAAAGAAGGATCAACTTTACGTAGCTTAATGAACTGCTTTGCAATCTCTGTGTCTGTTGGCTTGCAATATGGTGTGCCATTAGAAGAGTTTGTAGAGAAGTTTGTGTTTACTAAGTTCGAGCCAGCAGGCATGGTAGATCATCCAAACATCAAAACAACTACATCATTGGTAGATTTTGTTTTCCGTGCTTTAGCGTTTGATTATTTAGACAGAACAGATTTGGTGCATGTACTTAACAAACCAGAAGTTGAAAATCTTGGTGAAGATGATGATGTAACATTTATTGGCCAGCCAGAATTAAGTAGTGTGCGTGTAGCCGCATCAACAGCTATACAACCACAAAAATATTTACAACCTGTTGTAGCTACTAGCAAAAATGATTATGGTATGGATGCGGTAAATGCTGCTGCTAAAAGTATGCAAAGCGATGCGCCAAGCTGTAACACTTGTGGACACATTACTGTACGTAGTGGTACTTGTTACAAATGCTTAAACTGCGGTAATAGCATGGGCTGTAGCTAGTTTGTAAAGTAAATAAATTGTCGCCTTATATTTTCAAAGCCTCGTTTATCGGGGCTTTGTTATTTTTTGCAAATAAAAAACCCAGAATGAAAATTCTGGGTACGCTGTTTAACCCCCTATGGAAAACAAGCTGTGATGATATAGATTTGCTGCTAGTATGTTAAAATGTTAAACATTTTACGGTACAATAACAGATATTATTATAGTCTATTTGGTTACTAAACTAAATGAACATAATTTCAACAACTGGATTTTAAGACGGCGCTACTTGTTGATTATTAGTGTTTTATGTGCTACTAGCCAACTTGTTCCTTTTTTTAACTTTGTAAAAGTAATGCACTTGCAAAGACCAAACAACTGCGAATATTCGCAGTTTGTGGTGTGAAAAAAAATGATTAAAGCATCTTATATTAAAATTGATTTTAAATAGTATGAGTGAGCAAACAAACTTTGGCAATTATTCAAAATCATTTATTACGGATATACCTGCAGATTTAACTACTAACGAAGCCTTGTTTTTAAAGCAAACAATACCAAGATTTCCGCTTGAAGCCGTTTATATTTATTCTTTTAAGGAAGGTAAAATGATTTATGCTGATGGCTGGCAAGAAGTGCTAGGCGTTAAGGATAGTGATATTTCTATGCTTAAAATAGTGGTGATGACAGCACCAGACTACGCACCATTTGTAAATGAACTGAACGATAAAGCCCTAATGTTTATTCATAAAAAAAGACCAGAATTAGAGAAGTATAGTTTTTTAATTGAGCAAAAGAAAATACATAAAAATGGTACCGAAGTGCCTATTGTAGCAAGGGTAGGTGTACATGAATGTGAGAATGATTCTGTGGTGTCTATCATTGGGCGCTTTCAAGTAAACCAGAATATTCGTTTTGGTAAAGTAATGCGTTATGCAGCTTTTGGCCCTGAGAAAAACGAGTTTGAAGAAGAACTAAACAAGAATTTGTTTTACAAAAATGCCATCTCTAACAAAGAAAAAGATGCACTCGCACTAATTGCAAAAGGGTACTCGCTTAAAGAAGTAGCAGGAATGTTGAATCTTTCACAATCAGCAGTAGAAAAACGCATCATTCCATTGTACAAGCGTTTTGATGTTAAAAGTATGCCGCACTTGGTAAGCTTTGCTTACGAGAACTATATTTTGCCTTAAAGGTAAATACAGGTGATATTACTTTGCGATACGCCAATTTGTGTAAGCATAGCTACCCAATTACTGCTTATATCATCGTCACAATTACCATTGCCAAGCACCCAAACCACATTACTATTTTGCATGGAAGCAACATTGGCACTGCCAAAAGTTGGGTTATTTAAAAATCCTAAAAATGTAGATGGATGAATAAGTGTACTATCTACGCCTGGGTTTACATCATCAACAATTAATAGCGATGCACTGCGCCAAGCAAAGAGGTCTAAACTTTTAGGTGCATCTACATCAATATTGGCTTCATAAAAAAGGCTTATTAATTTCATAGCGGTAGTGTAGCTACAGCTATGATGTTTAATAGAACGTTCATTAGCAATGGCAACGCTCAGGCTAGTTTTACCAGTATTGTTTGCACCAAAAACTAGTAGATGTTTGCCAGTGTCATTTGTTTTTAAAAATTCAATAATTATCTGCTTTTGTTCATCGTTAATCGTGTTGTTCCATTGGCTTAATCTAAACTGAAAAGGATAGCCAGCAGCTTGCTGATACATTTTGGTTAAATACCAATCTCTTACTGGGTAACTTACAATTACTATTAACGCAAGTAACGTGTATAATACTGTGTTATTACTCGCTAAACTTAAGCTCATAGTTAAAGCACCAATACTAAAAAATACAACGTCTATTGCAGTATCATAAGCTATGTTCTTCCAATCGGGCTGAAAGGTGTAACCACCTTTTATATTCTTGGTAGTATGTTTAGTTTTTTTGAATAATAACGGCCCTAAAAAATTAAAGCATTCGAAAATAAACCAAGCTGCAGCTATGCCAATACCAGCCCAAAATGCAGGCTTTGCAATACAAGTAAAATGTAGAAAAATATGGTACAAAGCAAATGTGGTAACAAAGGCCAATGAGAAATGCCCAAACTGGTTGGCAAGCCAACTATAAGTAAGCGACACACCACGGTAAGAATCTTTACCGATTAGGTCGTATTTAATTTGTGCCCATACTTTTTTAGCTGTAATTACACTCATAGATAGTAGGTTTTGGAAAGGCAATTAACGCATTTGTTTTTATAAATATTCGCTTATCTATTTCTTTCTAAATCTTTAAGCGAGTTTTAAATCATATCTCATGTTATTATCGCAGATTTAGGTAGGCAAATATTTACCCTTTACATTTACAAGTCTATATTCATTACATCATGCAGGTATCATTTTCATACGATAAAAAGAAAACACTTCAAGCATTACGCTACCACTTTATTGCCAGGCCAGAAATTAAGTGGATGATGATTGTGGTAAACGTATTTGCTGTGGTTGCAGCTGCACTTTTTTATTTTCATAAAGTTAGGCCCGAGCCTTTTTTGCTTGGCACAATTGTTTGGTTAATTATGATGCTAAGTGTATGGTATCTCTTGCCTTATAGCATTTACAATAAAGCAACTACTTTTAAAGAAAGTTTTACTATTTATTTCTCCGAACATCAAATAAAGCTAAGCAGCGATGTAGGTTATGTAGATTGGTCTTGGAGTAAAATAATTATGTTCTTCGAGAGTCCTCATTTCTTTCATTTATATTTTGATGCGAAGTCTTTTTTTCTAGTGCCAAAAGATAATATGAGTGATGATTTTAGACACGAATTAAGGGCTTTGTTAAAAGCTAAAATAGATAAATAGTTTACCATTATAACTGCTTTTTTATGCAAAAAATTATCTTGTTTTTCGCTGCTTTATTAGTGTTTGGTGTTACCAATGCACAAACAAAAAATACAGAGGTTTTAAAAGATCAAGCTATTAAAGATCTTCAAGGTAAGTACGATGATTACAAGAAAGTGGCGCTTCAAATTTGGAACTATGCAGAGGTTGGTTATAAAGAAGTAAAAAGCTCGGCTTTACACCAAAAAACATTAAGCGATAATGGCTTTACTGTTGAAGCAGGCGTGGCTGATATTCCTACAGCATTTGTAGCTACTTACGGTAGCGGTAAGCCAGTCATTGGTATACTTGCAGAGTTTGATGCTTTACCAGGGTTAGCGCAAAATGCAACACCTGAAAAATCAGCAATTGAAGGGCAAAATGCAGGTCATGGTTGTGGTCATCATTTATTTGGTACAGCAAGCGTGGCTGCTGCTATTGAACTAAAAAAGTTAATGGTCGAAGGCAAGTTAAAAGGTACTATTAAATTGTACGGTTGTCCTGCTGAAGAAGGTGGTAGTGGCAAAGTGTATATGGTTCGTGCAGGCTTGTTTAATAATGTAGATGTGGTTATTCATTGGCATCCTGGTAATGATAACGAAGTGACAATGACAAGTGCTTTGGCAAATTCATCTGCTAAGTTTCGTTTTCACGGTTTATCTGCACATGCTGCTGCTGCACCAGAAAGAGGTAGAAGCGCATTAGATGGCGTAGAAAGTATGGATTACATGGTAAACATGATGCGTGAACATATCCCTCAAGAAACTCGCATTCATTATGTAATTACAAGTGGTGGTAAAGCACCTAATGTTGTACCAGATTTTGCAGAAGTTTACTACTATGTGCGTCATCCTAAACGTGACCAAGTAAAGGATATTTTTGAACGTGTGGTAAATGCAGCCAAAGGCGCAGCACTAGGTACAGGCACTTCGGTTGACTATGAAATTATTGGCGGTACACATGACCTACTTTTAAATAAAACATTGGGTGAAGTGATGCAGAAAGATTTGGAAAAAGTAGGTGGGGTAAATTATACAACAGAGGAAATAGCTTTTGCCAAAAAAATACAAGCTTCGTTTACATTTCCTGCACCAGATTTAAGCGTAGCCACAACAATAAAACCATTAAGCCTAAGCCCTGATGCTGGTGGCGGTAGTACCGATGTAGGTGACGTAAGTTATGTAGTACCTACTGTAGGTATGAGTGCTGCAACTTGGGTACCTGGTGTACCTGCGCATAGCTGGCAAGCAGTGGCTTGTGGCGGTACAGATATTGGTATAAAAGGTATGATGGTAGCAGCCAAAACAATGGCACTAACAGCTATTGATTTATACACCAATCAGCAGTTGATAGATAAAGCCACGCAAGAATTTAAGCAACAATTGGGTAACTATCAATACAAAGCACTTTTAGGCGATAGAAAACCTGCATTGAACTATCGAGATTAATTAGCTGTTTGTCATTGTTTAGTCATTTTGTAATAAAATGGGCTGAACATTTATCAAAAATATGTGTTAGTACATCTATTAAACTGTAAGTACTCTATATTTGCATATACAAACATCGCCTATGCCTCAAGTACACGATATATTAAAATTGGCTCATAGAGGTGGTATTGAGCCTAGTATGGATTTGTTGTACCATAAAGAACAACATATTCCTGGATCTATTAGCTATAACATCAATCGCTATTATGCACAGCACCCTTGGGTAGCTGAAGATACTGGTATGATGGTGTATCATTACGATGCAGACAAGCCAGATAATAATTATTTAGAGCTTCGTTATTGCACCACCGGCAATAAATATTGCTACGAGAAAAGTTGCTCTTTTTGTAAAGACCAACCTACTAATTGTAAAGGTGAGCAGACAACTGTAGATGTGTTTACATTTCATTTTTCCTCAGCATTTCTATACCAGTTTACACACAATGTAAAAGTGAGTAATCGTAAAGATGAAGTGTTGGCTTTTAAGCATCCTAATGCATTTACCAAAACATTTCCTTTGTGCAGCAAAAAGCGTAATACACTTGATGCGCTACTTAATCATAGCTACACTGGTGCTTTAGAAAACATCTTCATTAATGCCAAGGTACACGAACTATTGTTGTATAGTTTGGATTGTTTAGTAGATGAAAAAGAAGAAGGCTTTAGCTGTAAGTTTCTAGAAGACGAACGCAGTCGTGAAGGCATTTACAAGGCAAGAGAAATTTTGTTGCAACATATTGGTGACCCAATTACCATTAAAGAATTGAGTCGTAAAGTAGCCATGAATGAGTGTTACGTAAAAAAAGGCTTTAAAGAAATATTTGGTACCACTATTTTCGATTTTTACCAACAACAGCGGATGGAACACGCAAAATATTTGTTGTACGAAAAATCACTTAGCGTTACTGATGTATCAGCGCTTTTGGGCTATTCATCTATCTCGCATTTCTCTGCTGCATTTAAAAAACACACGGGTTTAAAGCCTTGTGATTTATTGAAATAATCATTTTAGTCAGCCATTCATCATAAGCGGCTTACTATTTTGCCAATAATTAAAACTTTCTCTGCAATTTTAATGCATGAGAAAGTTTTTTGTTTATAGCCTATTGATGGTTTTTGTAGCTTGTCAGTCGAAGACAGAAGTAGATACCATTGTTCATAATGCAGTTATTTATACTGTAGATAGTGCCTTTACTATTACAGAAGCAATGGCGGTAAAAGATGGGAAAATTATAGCTACTGGCAAGAATGATGACATCCTTAATCGCTTTGGTGCAAAAGAAACCATCAACGCACAAGGCAAGCCGGTGTACCCTGGATTTATAGATGCGCATGCACACTTTTTAGGTTATGGGCAGAGCTTGTTTCAAGTAAATTTATTTGGTTGCAATACTTGGGATGAAGTAGTAAGTCGTGTGCAAGAATTTGCAGCAAAACATCCTGATGAACCTTGGATAAAAGGTAGAGGTTGGGATCAAAATAAATTTCCTGCTAAGCAATATCCAACCAACGATAAGTTGAATCAACTGTTTCCAAATAAACCTGTGTTTTTAACCCGTGTAGATGGTCATGCTGCAATAGCCAATCAAAAAGCATTAGATATGGCTGGCGTGAATGCTGGTGCTACATTAACAGGTGGCGAAATTGAAATTAAGAATGGTAAATTATCTGGTATCTTGATAGATAATGCCACTTCTTTGATAGAAAATATTTTACCAAAACCAACTAAAGCAGATTATGAGAAATGGTTGCTAGCAGCGCAAGACAATTGCTTTGCACAAGGGCTTACAACGGTTACAGATTGTGGTTTGATGTACGATGATGTAGAGAAAATTGATGCTTTGCAAAAGGAAAGCAAATTGAATATGCGCTTGTTTGTTATGCTAAGCGATGCCACAGATAATTACAATCATTATTTACAAAAAGGGCCTTACAAAACAGATAAATTATTTGTAAATGGCTTTAAGGTTTATGCGGATGGTGCTTTGGGTAGCCGTGGTGCTTGCTTGCTGCATCCTTATAGCGATAAACCTAGCTGGACGGGCTTTTTACTAAATACAAAAGGGCATTATGATAGTGTAGCGGCTTTGCTTGTGAATACTAAGTTTCAAATGTGTACACATGCCATTGGCGATAGTGCCAACAGAGAAATTTTAACCATTTACAACAAATACCTAAAAGGTAAAAACGATAAGCGCTGGCGCATTGAACATGCCCAAGTGGTTAATGAGGCTGATTTTAATTTGTTTGGTAGTGCAAGTGTGGTGCCATCTGTACAACCAACACACGCTACAAGCGACATGTATTGGGCCACTGAGCGCTTGGGCAATGAACGCATTAAAGGTGCTTATGCTTACAAGCAATTGTTACAGCAAAATGGTTGGCTGCCTTTAGGTACCGATTTTCCTGTAGAAGATATTAGTCCTTTTAAAACATTTTTAGCAGCAGTATTTAGACAAGATGCTAAACAGTTTCCTGCAAGTGGTTTTCAAATGAGTGATGGATTAACAAAAGAAGAAACTTTAAAAGGTATGACTATTTGGGCTGCAAAAGCAGGCTTTCTTGAGCAAGAAATTGGTAGTTTAGAAGTAGGTAAAAAGGCAGATTTTATAATGCTTGATAACGATATTATGAAAGCTAATGCGACTAATATTTTGGCTATTAAGCCATTACTTACTGTTGTAGGTGGTAAAAAAGTATTTGGTAAATGATAGCTTATTGATACAAGACAGCTCATTTTTCTTGTTTGTAAACGACTTTAATGAACTGTTTGTATGTTATTATTTTGTTGCAAAAAGCATTATTGTTTAACTGTAATGCAATGGCAGCATAGATTACAGGTTTTTATTGTTATGTCATTAGCTGATATTTAACAAAAAAGCAGTTTTTAAACTTGGTAGATAAAGATTTCGTATTTATTTTCGCTGCTCGATTTTATAATCGAATAAACAATATTTGTTAACGCCACTAAATTTCTATTTAACATGGCAGTAAAAATGAGACTACAAAGACACGGTAGCAAAAAACGCCCATTCTACTTTATAGTAGTTGCTGATGGTCGTGCACCGAGAGATGGTAAATTCATCCAAAAAATTGGTACTTACAATCCACTTACAGTACCTGCTACAATTCAATTAGATCGTCAAAAAGCATTAGAATGGTTGCACAAAGGTGCTCAACCTACTGATACTGTTCGTCGTATCTTGTCTTTCAAAGGCGTATTGTTCTTGAAGCACTTACTTCGTGGTGTAAAACTTGGTTTGTTTGATGATGCACAAGCGATGATTAAATTCCAAGCTTGGCACGACGAACACGAGGCCAACATTTTGCGTCGTAGCGATGCTCACAAAAAATCGCAAAAAGACCGCAGAAACGTTCCTGTAGTACGTAAAGTAGAAGCTGCTCCAGTTGCTACTGAAGTACCTCAGGCTAGTGAAGAAGCATAAAATCTTTCGCCATCTAAAAGGTTCCAATCTATCCGGTTGGAACCTTTTTACTTTTATACCCAAGCTACTTTTTATTAAAATTACCGAAGCAACTTGTAAGTTAAACAATACGTTGTACAAGTTAGTTTCTCGCTTTTGCATGATGTTAACAATAAATTATTTTGCTACAATACACAATAACAAATACCAAGGTATCTTGTTAAAGTGTTACGTTGCATCTTTGCAACCAACGTAATATATAACACAACTGCATAATGGCGCACCAACATACCAATCAGCTGATACACGAAACGAGCCCATACTTATTGCAACATGCCCATAATCCTGTTAACTGGATGCCTTGGGGTGAAGCTGCTTTGCAAAAAGCTAAGGAAGAAAATAAGCCGATTCTGGTGAGTATTGGCTATGCAGCTTGTCATTGGTGCCATGTGATGGAAAGAGAAAGTTTTGAAGATGAAGGCACGGCGCAAATTATGAATGAGCACTTCGTAAATATTAAAATAGATAGAGAGGAGCGACCAGATTTAGACCATATTTATATGGATGCTGTTCAAGCTATGACAGGTAGTGGTGGCTGGCCATTGAATGTATTTTTAACACCAGATTGCAAGCCGTTTTACGGTGGCACTTATTTTCCTCCAGTTAGGGCTTACAATAGAATGAGTTGGAAAGAAACTTTGCATGCTATTCATCAGTCTTATCAAGAAAAAAAGCATGAAATTGAAGCGCAAGCTGATAACTTAATGAACCATTTACTTAATGCTAATGCTTTTGGTATAAGTAAAGTTGGCGAAGCACAAAAGCCATCCATTTTTACACAAGAAAACTTGGCTTTAATTGCTGATAATATTTTGAAGCAAGCAGATACAGAATGGGGTGGTTTTGGCAATGCACCAAAATTTCCTCAAACATTTTCTATACAATATTTGCTAAGGCATTATCACTTTACAAAAGACGAATCTGCTTTGCAACAAGCTTTGCTAAGCTTAAATAAAATGATTTATGGTGGTATTTACGATCAGCTTGGTGGCGGCTTTGCTAGATACAGTACTGATGTAAAATGGCTTGCGCCGCACTTTGAGAAAATGTTATACGATAATGCGCTTTTAATTGGTGTTTTATCTGAAGCTTATCAAATAACACATAATAAGCTCTACGCTGAAGTAATTGAACAAACTATAGGATTTATTGAAAGAGAAATGCTTGATGCTAGCGGCGGTTTTTATAGTGCATTAGATGCAGACAGTGAAGGTGTTGAAGGTAAGTTTTATACGTGGTCTAAAGATGAAGTGGACGCATTATTGGGTAATGATAGCGCCTTGTATTGTGAATATTATAATGTTGTAGAAGAAGGAAATTGGGAACATTCAAATATTTTATGGGTACAAGAGCCGTTACAAGATTTTGCAGAGCGCAAAGCGATAGAAGCTCAAGACCTAAGGGCAATAATTGAACGTTGTAATGCTATACTATTTGTGCAGCGCAGTACTAGAATTCGCCCACAACTAGATGACAAAATATTACTTGGCTGGAATGCTTTAACGATTACTGCTTTGTGCAAAGCTTATGCAGCAACTGGTGTAGACCGCTATAAAGAGTTGGCACTAAATAATTATCATTTTCTTGTTAAAGCTTTTGAAGCAGGTGATGGGTCATTGTATCATACGTATAAAAATAGCCAAGCTAAAATTCCTGCTTTTTTGGATGATTATGCTTACTTCATTCAAGCATGTATTCACTTGCAAGAAGTAACTGGTGAAACAATGTATTTAATAAATGCGAGAGATTTGACTGAATATGTAGTTGAAAATTTTGCAGAAGTTGATACAGGCTTTTTTTATTATACACACCAGCACCAACAGGATGTAATTGTAAGAAAGAAAGAAGTGTATGATGGTGCAGTGCCATCTGGTAATGCAGTAATGGCTGGTAATTTATTGTATATAGGTACTCTTTTTAATCAATCAAACTGGCGTGAACATGCAATAGATATTACACAGAACTTAGGAACTGCAATAATTAGATATCCAACTTCGTTTGGTGTGTGGGCAAGTTTGGTACAAATGCAAACAAATGGCATTAAGGAAATTGTGGTTACAGGCTCAGATGCTAGAATTTATGTAAAGCCTCTGTTAGAAGTTTTTTTGCCGAATAAAATTATGCAAACTGCTATTTTTTTCGAGAATGGCTTTCCATTGCTAGAGGGGAAAGAATTTGTAAAAGAAACAATGTTTTATGTATGCGAAAATTATACATGTAAAGAGCCGGTCAATAATTTTATCAACTTTTTACCAAAATTATAACATAGAAATAAGTGCGCTATTGAAATATTTACTATTTTGGCAGTCCTAAAGAGTATTTTTTAGAGTTACCATAAAAAACATAACTGGTAAATAACCTTTAAAACAAGCGTACTGACTGATTTCTACTTTGTAGTGTAAAAATATTGAGAACAAAACGTAAACTGAATTTTCGAACGGTTTTTACCTATATATTTGTTATTACCTGTTAATAGTTTTTTATGATGATAAACCGAAACAATCTTTTATCAGTTGCTGTTTTGCTGCTTGTGTCTGCAAGTTGTTCTAAGTCAAAGAGCAAATCAAAAGGTGGTCCTGATGATGGCCAAGTAAGAGGTGTAGCACCGTCTGCTAAGCAAAGTATGAATCCGCCGTTTGGTATGGTGTATGTACCGCCTGGTACATTTCACATGGGGCCAAGTGACGAGGATATTAACTACACGTTTACTGCAAGAAACCGTCAGGTTTCTATTCCTGGTTTTTGGATGGATGCAACTGAAATTACCAATAATAAATATCGTCAGTTTGTAATTTGGGTAAGAGATTCTCTTGCTGCAAAAGAATTGGGTTTCTATAAACCCACAAATGGTAGCAATGGTGATTCATCTATAGCTATCGATTGGGTAAAGGCAAGAAACATTAAGTACGATGCCTCTAATTTAGAAAAACTAGGTAATAAATTGATATTAGCACCTGATAACAGATTAAATGGTAAGGCTGATATTGACCCAGATAAGTTAATATACCATTCTGAAACTTTTGAATTAGCAGAAGCTGCTAAAAGAGAAAATGCTGGTATTGCTCGTAAAAACTTTATCACAAGAAAAGATACCAAAATCTATCCTGATACATTGGTTTGGATGAGGGATTTCTCATACTCATATAATGAACCAATGACTAAGAGATATTTTGCACACCCTTCTTTTGGAAATTATCCTGTTATTGGCATAACTTGGAAACAAGCAATTGCCTTCTGCCATTGGAGAACGCATATTCAAAATGATTTTCTTGAAAGAAAGAAAATGGCGGTTGAAAGTGATTATCGCTTGCCAAGCGAGGCTGAATGGGAATACGCAGCTAGAGGTGGTAGAACAAACTCTATGTTTCCTTGGGGTAACTACTATTTAAGAAATAAAAAAGGCTGCTTGCTTGCAAACTTCAAACCTGGTCGTGGTAACTATGCAGAAGATGGTGGTTTCTATACTGTTCGCGCCGATGCTTATTGGCCAAATGACTACGGTTTGTATAATATGGCAGGCAATGTAGCAGAGTGGACAAACTCTTATTTCAACGAAAGTTCATACAACTTTATGTCTGAAATGAGTCCAGATGTAAGATGGGATGCCAAAGATTCTGATCCTCCAAGAATGAAGCGTAAGGTAATTCGTGGTGGTAGCTGGAAAGATGTAGGTTACTTTTTACAAACTAGTACACGTGCTTTCGAGTATCAAGACTCTGCAAAATCTTACATTGGATTTAGATGTGTGATAGATTTGGCACCAAGAATGAGAAAATAAATAGTATCAATTAGCCAGCGTATTTAAATTATTTCTAACCAACATTTACTTAAACTTATAATCGTGAATCCATAAATATCATATTTATGGAAAGGCAATACCAATAACCAAATTTTAAAAATAAAAAATAGAAATCATGTCAGCAGGATTAAGCAAAGGTCAAAATAAATTATTGAATTTTGTAGTTTGTATTGGTGCAGCAATTGTAATTGTTGGTGCGTTATTTAAAATTATGCACTATCCAGGTTCTGAATATTTATTGCCAATTGGCCTTATTACTGAGGCAGGTATATTCTTGGTATATGCATTTTTACCACCACCAGAAGACGCTCATGCACCAGCAGTTGTAGAAGTTGCAGGTGGTAATCCAGCATTAAAAAGTATGGAAAAAATGTTAGCGGAGGCAGATATTACACCAGCTAATTTGGGTAAATTAAGTACGGGTTTTCAAAAATTAGGTAGCACAGTAGATAAAATGGGTGAAATAGGTGATGTTGTTAAATCTACTACCGATTTTGCAGCAAAATCAAAAGATGCAGCAGCAGCATTTGGTAATGTTTCTATTGCCGTTACAAAAGCTACTGATTCTTTAAATGCGTTCAGTGGTGCGTCTGAATCAGCAAAACAATTTCATGGTCAAGTACAAGTGTTAACTAAAAACTTAGCTTCTATTAATACCATTTACGAATTAGAATTACAAGAAAGTAACAATCACTTAAAAGCGCTTAACCAATTTTATGGTAAATTGGCACAAGCATCTTCTGCAATGCAAACAAGTGCTGAAGACGCTGTAAGAGCTAAAGAGCAAATTGCTGCTTTAGCAACTAATTTAAGTAAGTTAAATCAAGTATACGGCAATATGCTTACTGCAATGCAAGGCAGATAATTGTTGTATTTGAGAATTTAACCTAATTTGTGAATTTAAAGTAATTAAAAATTATGTCTTTACCTAAAGAACCGAGGCAGAAGATGATTAATGTGATGTACTTAGTACTAACAGCATTGTTAGCGCTAAACGTATCATCAGAAATCTTGAATGCTTTTAAAACGGTTAATGAGAGTTTAATAAATTCGAATAAAGCGATTGATGAGAAAAATCAAACTATTTTCAATTCATTCAAACAAGAATTAAATCAAGTAGAAAAAAAGGAATTAGCTGCAAAGTGGTTGCCAAAAGCTGAGCAAGCAAAAGCCTATGCTGATGAGGTCATTACTTATCTAAATGGCTTAGCATTGAAATTAAAGCAAGAGTCTAAATTAGAAATGATTGATGGAAAAGAAAAATATAATGAAGATAATTTAGATGCTGCCACTAGACTTTTTGTAGAACCAGGTAAAGCCAAAGGCGAAGAATTAAGACAGAAACTAGAAGAGTTTAAAACTAAAATCTTAGGTATTGATTCTGAAATCGGTAAAGAATTTGGGAGTACGTTACCATTAGATTTAAGAATTCCACAATCATCTGATAATAAAGTTGGAAAAAATGATTGGGCTTTTTCATATTTCCACATGACCCCAACTATTGCTGCCATTACCATTTTGAGTAAATTCCAAAATGACGTTAAAAATAGTGAAGCACAAATTGTAGAATTCTGCCACAAAAAAGTTGGTGAAGTACAAATTCGATACGATGCTTTTCAGGCCATTGCTAGTCAAAGTTCAGAATATTTAATGCCAGGGCAAGAGTTAAGAATTACAGGTGGTGTTGGCGCTTTTAGTAATGCTGCAAAACCTAACGTTACAATCGATGGTTCGTCAATACCTTTAAACGCAGAAGGTGTTGCAGAATACAAAACTACAGTTGGCGGGCCAGGGACTTACAGCAAAAAAGTGACTATCTCTTTTAAAAAGCCAGATGGAACCATTGGAACTTTAGATAAAGAAATTAAATATACTGTGGGCTCACCTACAGGCGTTACAGTAAGTGCAGATGCGGTTAAGGTCTTATACATTGGTGTGCCAAATCCTATATCCGTTTCTGGCGGTAGCGCAGGTGCAGAAAAAATAAATGCCACAATCGATAATGGTTCTTTAAATAATAAAGGTGGCGGTAAATTTGAAGCTAACGTAGAAACACCTGGTAAAGCAACTATCACAGTATCTGTAGATGGTAAGTCTACACCATTTGATTTTAAAGTAAAACGAATTCCAGACCCAATGCCAATGGTAGGTAATAGTGGTGGTGGTACAATACCTGTAAATGCTTTTAAAGCTAACGTGGGTGTAAGAGCAGATTTAAAAGACTTTGTGTTCGAAGGTATCAAATATGAGGTAAGTGGATTTTTGCTAGTTGCCCAAGGTAAAGGTTTTGAAAATGGTGCTGGTTTTACTCAAAATAAAGGTGCTTATTTTAGTTCTGAGGCCAAATCAATTATTGAAAAGTGTAAGGCTGGTTCTACTGTTGCTATTACAGATATATATGTTAATGGGCCTGATGGGAATAGAAAATTAGCTAGTTCGGCTGTATTCAATCTTTCTAATTAAAAAATTGTTTTATGCGAAATTTATTTGTCAAAGGATTTTGTTTATCAGTTGCGTTAATTGCATTGACAAACACTGGTGCTTTTGCGCAAAAGACCAAAAAGCCTGCTTCAAAAAAGCCAGCTGGAAATGCTAATCCGTTTGGTAATCCAACGCCTGCATCTAGTAATACTAAACCGGCTACAAATACAAATCCGTTTGAATCAAACAATAGTGGTGCAAGTGCCAATCCTTTTGAGAATAATAGTGCTGCAAAAGGCATTAAAGCAGATACAACAAAGCGCCCTTCTGTAAGAAAAAATGTACCACTAGAAATCGTTAAATCTTCCGGATCTGGTAATCCTTTAACAGATTCAAATAAAGTGTCTTTGCGAAACGATAACGCAGTAGAAGCCAATTTAATTAAAGATAGAGCACCACTACCTTACGATTATATTCGTGAAGATGACGCTATTTTTAAACAAAGAATTTGGCGAGTAATTGATGCACGTGAAAAAATGAATCTACCATTTAAGAATACAATGGAAACTGATAATGGTAGTCAATTGTTTTTTGCTATATTATTTAAAGCTGTAGCTGATGGTGGTATAGTTGCTTTTGAAGATGAGCGCTTTACAACACCATTCACAAAAGAAAAATTCAAAGAACGTTTTTCTGGTGGTACAGATACTAGTGAAGTGCTTGATTTGGATGGTCAAACGGTAATTAGACGTGAAGTTCGTACGAGAGAATTTCCTATCGATTCAGTATATCGTTTTCAGTTAAAGGAAGAAGTGTTATTTGATAAAGAAGCTTCAAAATTAGTTACACGAATTTTAGGTGTAGCACCAATGGGGCCACAAATTTTGCCTAATGGTAAAGTGTTAGAAGGCCCACCAATTACTTATTTTTGGATTTACTACCCAGATATAAGAGCAACACTGGCAAAATTTGAAGTGTATAACCCTAAGAATTTTGGTAATAGAATGACTTGGGAGGATTTGTTTGAACAAAGATTTTACAGTAGTTACATTATAAAATCTACTATGGACAATCCATATAATCAAACATTAGCTGATAAACACGGCAAAAATAAATTGTTCATGCTTCTTGAAGGTGAAGCTATTAAAGAAAAAATATTTAATTACGAGCAAGATTTGTGGGCTTATTAAATGTTTATAAAATAATATTTAATTAAAATGGTGATGCTAAATAGCATCACCATTTTAATTTTCACTAATACTTAGCGTAACCCTTTGCTGAAAATTTTATAGAAATAATGGGTAACGAAAAATAATTGAAAAATAATCACTAGAATATTTTTTTATCGTTAAATAAACCCGATATTCGCATCGGTTTTTCATAGGATATTGGATTTTAAAACGGGGCTGGATTTTTATCCTGGCCCTTTTTTGTTTTATAGACTTTCCTACTTCCTCTTTTCTTTGTAAATAATATGTAATTCTTTGTTAGCTCGCATCTTCTTTGGTGTAAACAGTTTATTTTACCCCAAAATTGGTTATTCATGCAATTACGTATTCTACTTGGCTTTTTATTGGCTATTATTATTTCTGAAACTTCATTTGCGCAGCAAGCCTCTTTAAATTTTACAAAAGAATGGATAGAGATAGATACTTTGATTTTAGCTAAAAATCAACCAAAAACAGCTTTAGAAAAGGTAAATAAGTTGTACGTTATCGCTAAAGCTAACCAAGACGATATAGAGCTAATTAAGTGCTTAATTTATCGCATTAGCTTAGAAGACGCTGTATTTAATAATAAGCTAAATAATGCCATACATCTATTAGAATCAGAAATAGCGACTAGCAACAATGAAATTGCCAAAAGCATTCTATACAGCCTATTAGCAAATAGATATTTACAATACTACAATACTAATAGATGGCAAGTGTACAATAGAAGCAAAACAACAGCCGTAAATAAACTAGATATAGAAACATGGAATGCTGATGATTTTGGTGCAGCTATTAGTGATAATTTTTCTAAAAGTATCGTCAATGCGCCATTGCTACAAGGCGTATCAATTGCTGCTTACGATGTACTTATTTCTAAAGGAAATGCTAGGCTGCTTAGGCCTACATTGTATGATTTATTAGCACACGAAGCACTAGATTATTTTAAAACTGGTGATTATTATTTAACCAAACCTACCTACGCTTTTGAGCTGAAAGATATACTTGCTTTAAGTAAGGCTAGCACATTTATAACAACCACATTTACCTCAAAAGATAGTGCTTCTCACTTATTGAAAAGCCTACAACTATTTCAGCAGTTATTGCAGTTTCATAGTAAGGATGTAGATAAAAACGCTTTAGTAGATGTGGATTTAGAAAGAATAGAATGGGTAAATCAAAACTTAATCGGTGATAAAGAAAAAGCCTATGTAAAAGCGTTGACAAGCGTTACAGCAATCCCTTCTGAAAGAACAGCGCAAGCCTACTATTTATTGGCTAATCATTTTGCACAAGCAGCCAATAATTACCAACCCTTTGGTGATACTACACAACGTTTTGGCAAAGTAAAAGCCATGCAAATTATCAAAGAAGGTTTGGCAAAATACCAACAGGATGATGAAGGCGTTAACAACTTAAAAAATCTACAACAAGAAATTTTAAAGAAATCAATCACTACACAGGTAGAAGAGGTAAATGTACCCAACAAGCCCTTTAGAACTTTGGTAAGTTTTAAAAATATTGATACACTATTTGTACGTGTTATCAAGGTGCCTAGCAAATCTGAAATAATTGGTAACTGGCAGCATCAAGATTATGATGAGCTAGCAGCAATGCCTTTTCTTATAACATTTGCGCAGCCATTACCTGCTACAAGCGATTACCAACAGCATAGTGTAGAAATTAAAATAGATGCCTTGCCAGCAGGTGACTATGTGCTACTTACAAGTAGTGGGGCAGGTTTTATAGATACGTTACATAAAATGAGCAAGCAGTTGCTGCATGTGTCTAACATCAGCTATATTAAAAACGGTAACGATTATTTTGTACTGCATAGAGATAATGGTGCGCCATTAGCAAACGTAAAAGTGATCATTACTAAAAGCGAATGGAACAATGCCAGTAAGAAAACTGAAACCACAACTGTAGCCGCTAAAATCACTAATAAGAATGGGTATTTCAGTTTTGTACCAAAAGATGATAACTATGGCAATTACGAGTTTGCATTTGCGACCAAAAGTGATTACTTAAAACTTTCATCTAGCGAATATATTTATCGATCAAGAAGTAGTAGCGATGATGATGATGATTACGATAAAGATGAGATTGCAGACTACGAACACGATAAAGCCAAAGTGTATTTTTTTACTGATAGAAGTATTTATCGCCCCGGGCAAACGGTATATTTTAAAGGCATTGCCATTACTAAAGATTTTAAAACTAAGCAGCCTAAAGTACTAGCTAATAAAGATTCTGTGTTATTGTATTTGCAAGATGCCAATAATAAAAACATCGATTCGCTGTATCTAAAAACCAATGCTTATGGTTCATTTGCTGGTAAGTTTATACTACCGCAAAATGTACTAACTGGTAGATTTAGAATTGAAGCCGATGACTTTGATAATAGTAATACAAGCTTCTCAGTAGAAGAATACAAGCGACCAAAATTTTATGTAGAATTTGAATCCATAAAAGGCACGTATCGTGTGAATGATTCTATCACTATTACTGGCTTCGCCAAAGCCTATGCAGGCAATGTGGTAGATGGTGCTAGCGTAAAATTTAATGTACAGCGCAATGCAAGATTTGTGTACGATTGGCTTTGGCGTAATGGTAGCAGACCTTACAGCGGTAACACGCAGATTACTAATGGTGATATTGTAACCAATGTTGAAGGTAAATTCACCATTACATTTAAAGCTTTGCCAGATGAAAAAGTAGAGGCTAACACTGAGCCCATTTTTGATTTTACGGTTTCTGCTGATGTGACTGATATTAATGGCGAAACTAGAAGTGCCAATAAGCAAGTATCTGTTGGGTACAAACGTTTACAACTAACTATTGCATTACCAAAATTGGCAGAAGCTGATAGCCTTAAACAAATAACCATTAGCAGTAAAAATATGAATGGTGAAAATGAACCTGCTAATGTGAGTGTAAAAATTTGCTCAATACAAACACCACAACGTTTAATACGTAAGCGTTTGTGGCAGCGAGCAGATATGTTTGTAATGGATAAAAATAGCTACCTACAAAGCTTTCCTAATGATGATTATGATGATGAACTGAATGAGAAATTATGGCCAGTAAATAGTCTTGTTCTTGAGGGAAATATTACAACAGCAACAACAAATAAATTTCAAATTCCAAATGCCAAATTAACCGCTGGTTTTTACAAAATAGAAGCTACTACAACAGATAAAGATGGCAATACTATAAAGGATGTACGCTATGTGCAATTATTTAATAGAACTGCCACACCTTATCCTCAATACACCTTTAACTATACGCTTAATAACTATGCACAGCCAACTGAAACTGCTGTTTTTTTAAGTGGTAGCATGGCCGAAAAAACATTTGTTATTAGTAAAATCACTAGACCAAAATTAGCTGGTAAAGAAAGAGCCACTTACAGTTTCAACAGTTACAAAAAAGGGCTACACAATATCACCTACAAGGCCGATGAAACTGATAGAGGCAATGTTGCCATTAGTGAAGCATTTGTAATTAACAATCGTGTTTATACTAATCAATACAACATTATTGTGCCATTTAGCAATAAAACGCTGAATGTAAATTATACCACTTTTAGAAAGAAAACTGAGCCAGGTAGTAAAGAAACATGGACGGTAAATATTACTGGTAGCAAAGGTGAAAAAGTAGCGGCTGAATTACTTACAAGTATGTACGATGCTAGCTTAGACCAATTTAAAAAACATGAATGGGGGCAGCCTAATATTAGAATAGGTAACTACCCTCATATTGAATTTGGAGGCGGTCAAGGATTTATTATTTCTAGTTCTAGTGAAAATTATTTTTATAATGACGACAACCAAACAGTTATACCCATCTATGATAAACTTTTTAAAGCCGATTTTATTAAGAAAATGCAAGTATTTGGTGAAGTTTTACAAGGTACTGTAGCTGGTATTAATGTACCGCAAAGGGCTAATTTTAAAAATACAATTTTAAATAGCGTATCTCACAGAATGACTAAACTTGGCTCTGCAACTGTTGTATCTATTCGTGGAAATAATGATATTTCATCCGCTAATCAACCTTTGTACGTTATAGATGGTGTACCAGTTGGTGCTGCAACAGTTGTAATTAACCCAAATGATATAGAAAGTATTGAGGTATTAAACAATAATGCTGAAAGGGCCTTATACGGTGATAGGGCAAAAAATGGTGTGGTAGTAATTACTACAAAAGCTAGTTTAAAAAAGCAAAAAGAACAACAAGCTGCAAAACCTCGCAAAAACTTTAACGAAACAGCTTTCTTTTTCCCGCAGCTATATGCAGATACAAGTGGTAATTACAGTTTTAGCTTTACCATGCCTGAAGCTTTAACGCAATGGAAATGGCAAACATTTGCCCATACCAAAGACCTTGCTTTTGGCAATAATACAACTACAGTTACCACACAAAAAACATTGATGGTACAAGCCAATGCACCACGCTTTGTACGTGAAGGTGATAACCTTGAATTTATAGCCAAACTAGCTAACTTAAGCGATAAAGAATTAACTGGTCAGGTGAGGTTAGAGCTTGTAGATGCAAGTACCAATGTATCGGTTGATGGTTGGTTTCAAAACATGTTTCCTACACAATATTTTACAGTGGGTGCAGGGCAAAGTAGCGCTGTAAAGTTTCCTATTCAAATACCGTTTACGTTCAATAAACCACTCACTTGGCGAGTGATTGCTGAGGGACACACCACCCCTACTGGGGGAGGCTGGGCGGGGGCCGATGGCGAAGAAAATACATTGCCTGTTTTAAGCAACCGAATGCTAGTAACTGAAAGCTTGCCAATGCTGATAAAAGGTGATACGACACAGCATTTTGTGTTAGATAAATTAGTAAATAACCAAAGCGAAACACTCACCAATCAATCGTTAACAGTTGAGTACACAGCCAACCCTGTGTGGACGGCTGTGCAGGCTTTGCCTTACTTAATAGAATATCCGTACGAATGTGCCGAACAAACCTTCAATAGGTATTTTGCCAATGCTTTGGCAGCTAATATTATTGCCAAACATCCACGTATAAAATCGGTATTTGAAACATGGTTAAAGGATAGTACCAACAATATTGGTTTATTAAAGGGAACGTCAAAAGTCCCCAACCTTGGAGGGGATTTAGGGGAGGCTTTAAAGCAAGTGCTTTTGCAAGAAACGCCTTGGGTATTGCAAGCAGAAAATGAAACGCAGCAACAAAAAAATATTGCCTTGTTGTTTGATGTTGTAAAGATGAGTAACAGCGGTACAGAGGCTATTGATAAACTGAAACAACTACAATTACCTAGTGGTGGTTTTACTTGGTTTAAAGGTGGTAGAGAAGATAGATATATCACCAACTATATTTTGGCTGGTATTGGCAAATTGAAAAAAATAGATGCCATTACTATTACCAATACGGCGAAGCTAGAAACCATGATTAGTAAGGCTTTGGTGTATTTAGATAATGAGATAAAAAACGATTACGAAACCTTACAACGCAGTAAAGTCAATTTGCAAAAACAACAAATCACCACAACGCAAATTCAGTATTTATACATACGCAGCTTTTTTACCAATGACATTGCACCTAAAGAAGCCTACAGCTATTATTACAATCAAGCGAAGCAGTTTTGGAATGTTCAGAACACTTATAACACGGCCATGATTGGTTTGGCTTTGTATCGCAACAACGAGAGGCGTTTTGTAAATGTGAACATACTGCCAGCCATTACACAAAATGCAGTAGAAGATACTGCTAAAGCTAGCGTGTATTGGAAAGATAGAAGCACTTGTTTTTGGTACGCCTCACCTATTGAGCACCAAAGCATGATGCTACAATTGCTAGAAGAAGTAGCCAAGCAAGAAAATTTTGTAGGTTTATCAGCTACTATTCAAGGGGCAAAAAACTGGTTGTTATTAAATAAACAAACCAATCATTGGCAAACTACCGTTGCTACAGCCGATGCTTGCTATGCCTTATTAAACAACAACAGTGCGTTGGTGAATGATAAACAGGTACGTATTCAATTAGGCAATATACCTGTAAAAATAAACGCATCACAAGCAGGTACAGGCTATATAAAATCTACCATTGAAGGCAGTAAAGTGGTGCAACAGATGGGCAATGTAACAATCACTACCTCTCAAGTCGTTTCTAGTTCTTCCCCTTCGGGGAAGTTAGAAGGGGCTAATCTTCCTCCTTTGGGGGAACAAAAGGGGGCTGCTGGGGGCATTTCTTATGGCAGCTTGTATTGGCAATACTTTGAAGACTTTGATAAAATCACTGCATCGGCATCGCCTTTGTCAATTACCAAAAAATTATTTGTAGAAAAAAATAGCGCCGCAGGCAAAATATTAACCCCTGTAAACGACAACGACGAATTAAAAGTAGGTGATAAAGTAGTGGTACAATTGGTACTTAAAACCGATAGAGACATGGATTATGTACACTTAAAAGATACACGTGCAGCCACCATGGAACCAATAAATGTATTGAGCGAATACAAATACCAAGATGGTTTAGGCTATTATGAAGCTACCAAAGATGCAAGCACTAATTTCTTTTTTAGTAGCATTCGCAAAGGCACTTATGTGTTTGAATATCCTGTGTTTATTACGCATGTAGGTACATTTAGCATTGGTATTGCTAATCTGCAATGTATGTATGCACCAGAATTTACCAGCCACAGTAATGCCATGAAAGTACAGGTGAAGCCTGAACTATAATTTTCCTAGTTTTTAAAAAAGTATTTACTGTCATAGATAGTTTTTTGGTTGCTACTGAACAGCGGCTTACTGTCAAAGATAGTTTTTTGTTTGCCGCTGAACAGCGGCTTGCTGTCAGAGATAGTTTTTTGTTTCCCGCTGAACGGTGACTTACTGTCAGAGATATTTTTTTGTTTCCTGCTGAACGGTTGCTAACTGTCAGAGATATTTTTTTGTTTCCCGCTGAACGGTGGCTTACTGTCAAGGATAGTTTTTGGTGCGTAGTTTTCAAAACCCATGAAAAATGAAATACTAACTGATGCTTAGAGTGTAGTTATTTTGTTTACCAGCAGCATTACTACTTTGATGCTTTTGTTGTACCAATTTAATATTAACCAAGATGTTTAGTTAGTGCCAATCTTATGTATGATTTCATATTCTTTTAAAGTCTATGTACCTATTGTGCCTATGTGGTAAGTTGTACAAGGTATTACGTAATTATTACTTCGTGTTCTTTGTATCCTTTGTTTCTTTGTGTGAAAATTTTACAATGACGTACGACTATATAATTGTTGGCCAAGGTGTTGCAGGTACTTTTTTAAGTTGGCAACTATTGCAGGCTCGCAAAACGGTATTGGTAATAGATGAAGCAAAGCCTTTTACGGCCTCTAAAGTAGCTAGCGGCGTGATTAATCCGGTTACTGGTAGGCGTATTGTACGCACTTGGATGATTGAAACCTTATTACCATTTGCATTAGATGCGTATACTACCTTGGGTAAGCAACTTGGGGTTAATTTAATAGAACAAACAAACATTCTAGACTTTCACCCCACACCACAAATGATGCTGGCTTTTAAAGAACGATTGCCAATAGAAAGCGATTATTTACGAGTGCCTACAAACGAAGCAGCATATCAGCAGTACTTTAATGTAACATTTGGTATTGGTGAAATTAACCCATGTTACTTGGTAGATTTAAGAACTATGATTGAAACGTGGCGTAACTATTTGAAAGCACAAAATGCTTTACTTGAAGCTACATTCAACATCAATGAACTTAAAACACAGAACACAGAACTTGTAACCTTTAACGGTTACACTGCTAAATCTATCATTTTTGCCGATGGTGCTGCAGGCTCAGATAATCCTTACTTCTCTTTATTGCCTTATGCTAAAAACAAAGGGCAAGCTATCATAGCAGAAATACCAGATTTGCCACGAACCAATATCTACAAACAAGGTATTACTTTGGTGCCTTGGCGAGATAATTTGTGGTGGATTGGTTCTACCTACGAGTGGGATTTTAAAGATCTTGAACCTTCGGTAGATTTTAGAAATAAAGTAGAAATGCAATTACAGCATTGGTTAAAGTTGCCCTATAAAATCGTAGATCATATAGCATCTGAAAGGCCGGCCAACTTAGAGCGCAGGCCGTTTGTAGGCATGCATCCTGTGCATACAAATATTGGTGTGTTTAATGGTATGGGTACAAAAGGTTGTTCGTTATCACCCTACTTTGCTAAGCAATTTGCTGATGCCTTGGTGCATCAAACACCTATCAATCCACTAGCAGACGTGAAGCGTTTTACAAAAATCTTGAGTAGATAATTATCAGTTTGTTATCTTTCATTTTTGTAACCAAAACTGAATGCAACATGAGTGAAATAGCTTCGCAGCAAGAAGATATGTACCACATACCAAAGCGATTTAGGCAAATGGAAAATTTGCACATTGTATTTTGGTTGTTTAAAGATGTGGCTTGGTGTATGGTATGGAAGCCTTTGGGTATTGTGATGATTGTACCAACCTTGTTGATATCTATAGTAATTGCTTGGCGCACCAGACATATTGTTGCAGAACTATGTCATAACCTTGCTATTACTATTTGGATTTCTGCTAACTCGTATTGGATGCTGAGCGAATTTGCAGGTATTGATGCCAAACCATTATTTGATAGCTATACCTACAAACATTTAGCCATTATACCATTTGCTTTAGGCTTGCTAGTTTTAGGCTATTATTATTTATGGTATGCACCAAGGCATAAGCAAGTTGCACAACAGTCATAAGGTTTTGTTATGTATCGGCGGTAATACAAATAGCTTGAATTTTATTCGTTAATCTTGTGGCAATAAGTACTAGTATGCGTTTAATGTTTGTTGTTATAATAGCATTGTTGGTAAATGTAAAGGCGATTGCTCAGCAGCAACGTGTAATAGCTGAATGTACCATTGTGTATTCTATTTCTGTTGATTCTACTTCAACTGACAAGTCTTTAACCGACAATTTAAAAGCCGCCACTAAAACTATTTTTATTAAAGGCAACAATTCTCGAATCGACTTGGCTAGTGCTGCTTTTACACAATCTATTTTTTACGATAAAGCCAAAGGCAGCGCCATAGTTTTAAGAGAACTGGGAACTAATAAGTTTATTACAAAGCTAGATAGTACACAGTGGTTGCAAGAAAAGCAAGAATTTGATAGTATGGTTACCACCATTACCAAAGACACTAAAAAAATATTGGGCTACGATTGCAAGAAGGCGCAGTTACAACTTAAAAACGGTAAAGTTTATACGGTGTATTTTACACCAACTTTATCACCTTCGGTAAAAGAGGTAGATTATGAGTTTAAAGATATTCCTGGTTTAGTGCTTGCTTATCAGGTAGCAGCAGCAGATGGTAAGAAAATAAATTATACAGCTACAAAATTTAACCTTAGCCCAGTACCAGCATCAAAATTTGATGTGCCTTCAAGCGGTTACAGAATACTTAATAAGTAAAAAATTAATTAACAGGCGCAGTAGGTGTTTTAAACTTAGGCACTTTTACCTTAAACTTATAAGGCATAATGTAAGTTGTATTACCACTATTGTAATAAAGCAAAGAATTTACTTCTAAGCCAGTAGGGGTTGTTTTTTGCGTAAGTACATCGCTACCTTTAAACTGCAGATTTAATTTAATAGAAGAAAGTGATAACGTGCGGTGAGATAAAAGGCTTAAATTTTTAAGAGAATATTTACTGCCTTTATTTTTTTCGTCTGCAATACCAGAGAAAGTAATAGATGCTAATGCTACCTGAACACTTAAAGCAAGTGTGGCAGCAACAATTAGTTTTTTTATGTGTCTATTTTGTTTCACTTATGCAAAAGTAGTATTATTTCTTAAATATAACCCAATTTTTTTCGGTGGATACCATAATTAACGAGGTAAACACTTTTTTGTTACAGAAGATGCAATATTTATTTTGGCTGCTGCCTGTGCGTTAAAAAAAGCAGAATGATTTTTTTCTCTACGCAATCCCTACTTTTGCCAACCTAAATTAAATACAAAATGGCATCAACTTCAGACATAAGCCGCGGCATGATTTTAAAATTAGATGGCAGCTTATACAGTGTAGTAGAATTTGGCGAAAACAAAACGGCTCGTGCAGCTGCTAAAGTTTGGGCTAAATTAAAAGGCGTTGATAACAAACGCAGTATTGAAAAAACTTGGAATAGCGGTGAAACGGTGTATCCTATTCGTGTAGAAAAGAAAGCTTATCAGTTTTTGTATAAAGACGAGAGTGGTTATAATTTAATGAACAATGAAACCTTCGAGCAAATTGTATTAGCTGAAGAAATGATTGATTCACCACAATTTTTAAAAGATGGTGCTGAGGTATCAGTATTCATAAACACAGAAACAGAACAACCAATTGGTGCTGAGTTACCAGAAAAAATTGTTGTATTGATTACTTATTGTGAGCCAGGTTTACGTGGTGATACTGCTACACGTGCGACCAAGCCTGCTACTATAGATACTGGTGCTATTGTAAACGTACCTTTATTTGTAGAAGAAGGTGAATTAATTCGCATTAACACCAAAACTGGTGATTATGTAGAAAGAGTAAAAGCATAATTTTATTAAATATTATTAGCAAATGGAGCAACTACAATTGCTCCATTTGCTTTTTTAAGACAGTGCTATTTTTACGTAAAACAAGCTTTTTTGCATTAAAAAATGCTCAAAATGAGCCGTTTTTACAAAAAAATGGTTCATTCTGTCAAATTATGGCTATTTTGCCGCCCCATACAGATTTTGAATTAGAACACTAAAATTATCTACGAAAACGATTTTTCTTTAACAAAAAAGCTTCTTATGGATTTAAAACAAATTCACGATCTTATCAAGATCATCAACAAGAGTAATATTGGCGAAATTAGCATAGAAGACAAAGATGGTAAAGTAACCATAAAACAAAAAGAAGAGCCAGTAGTAACCGTTGCAGCTGCACCGCAACAAGTGTATAATGTTGCACCAGCCGCTGCACCAGCACCAGTTGCCGCAGCCGCCCCTCAGCCAGCCGCTGAGCCTGCACCAGCAGCACCAAAGGCTGATAACCTTGTAACGATTAAAAGTCCAATGATTGGTACTTTCTATCGCAGACCATCACCAGACAAACCAAACTTCGCAGAAGTTGGTACAGAAATTACACCAGGTAAAACCATCTGTATCATCGAAGCCATGAAGTTATTTAACGAGATTGAAGCTGAAATTAGCGGTACAGTTGTTAAAATACTTGTAGAAGATAATAGCCCAGTAGAATACGATCAGCCGCTATTCTTGGTTGAACCTAATTAATGTGATGATTTGATAATTGGATAATTTGATAATGCTTGTCTAAAAAGTTCTCTATTACCAAAGTGTCACTATATGAAGAAAGAGTTAATTGATAATAACCCAATCTTGAATTTATCTTTTGATTTTTCTTTATTGATTATTGAATACACGGAAGTATTGGAGCAAAACAAAAAGTTTGTAATTAGTAATCAACTATTAAAATCAGGAACTTCAATTGGAGCAAATGCAATGGAAGCTCAAAATGCCGAAAGCAAACCTGATTTTATACATAAAATGAAAATTGCAGCTAAGGAAGCTGAAGAAGCGCAATATTGGTTGTTGCTATGTGACTATTCTCAAAATTATCCTAATTGTCAGCATCTCATTCTAAAATTAGAGGAAGTGGCTAAAGTGTTAAGTGCTATTTTATAGAGTGCTAAAAAGAAATCACCCATTAGTTATTTACTAAGTTTTTTCATTTTTTGATGTTTCTTATGATTTAATTATCACATCATCAAATTATCACATTATCAAATTATCCCAATGTTCAAAAAAATATTAATAGCCAATCGTGGCGAGATTGCCCTTCGTGTTATCAGAACTTGTAGAGAAATGGGCATTAAAACTGTTGCAGTGTACAGCACTGCAGATAAAGACAGCCTGCACGTACGTTTTGCCGATGAAGCTGTTTGTATTGGTAAGCCAGCAAGTAGCGAGTCTTATTTAAATATCCCACACATTATGGCGGCGGCAGAAATTACCAATGCCGATGCCATTCACCCAGGTTATGGTTTCTTGGCTGAGAACAGTAAATTCTCTCAAATCTGTGCCGATCATGGTATTAAATTCATTGGTCCTACACCAGAAATGATTAACGCCATGGGCGATAAAATCACGGCCAAAGAAACCATGATTAAAGCAGGTGTACCTGTTGTACCAGGTAGTGGTGGTTTGCTAGAAAGTGTAGAACAAGCGAAAGACTTGGCTAAAAATGTAGTTGGCTATCCTGTTATTTTAAAAGCTACTGCCGGTGGTGGTGGTAAAGGTATGCGTGTGGTATGGAAAGAAGAGGAGCTAGAAAAAGCCTATACAACTGCTAAAATTGAAGCTGCTGCATCGTTTAAAAACGACGGTATTTATATGGAGAAATTCGTAGAAGAACCTCGCCATATAGAAATTCAAGTAGCGGGTGACCAATACGGTACTGTGTGTCATCTTAGCGAAAGAGATTGCTCTATTCAACGTCGTCACCAAAAATTGGTGGAAGAAAGTCCTTCACCGTTTATGACACCAGAATTGCGTAAAGCAATGGGTGAAGCTGCTATTAAAGCTGCTAGCGCTATTAACTACGAAAGTGTTGGTACCATTGAGTTCTTGGTAGATAAACATCGTAATTTCTACTTTATGGAAATGAATACCCGTATTCAGGTAGAGCATTGCGTAACAGAAGAAGTTGTCAATTTCGATTTAATAAAAGAGCAGATTAAAATCGCCATGGGCGAAAAAATTTCTGGTGCTAATTACGAGCCACAATTACATGCTATCGAGTGTCGTATTAATGCCGAAGATCCATACAACGATTTTCGTCCATCACCAGGAAAAATTACCAACCTAAACACACCAGGTGGTCATGGTGTAAGGGTAGATAGCCATGTATATGCAGGCTACACCATCCCTCCATTTTACGATAGTATGATTGGTAAATTAATCACCGTGGCACAAACACGTGAAGAAGCCATCGACAAAATGTATCGTGCACTAAGCGAGTACGTAATTGAAGGTGTAAAAACTACCATCCCTTTTCACTTGCAATTAATGCAAAACGAAGATTTCCGTTCAGGCAATTTCACCACCAAGTTCTTAGAAGGTTTTACCATGAAGTAAACCTTTTACTTACTTACTACGATAATCATCCCAGTACTATTTACAGTGCTGGGATTTTTTTATGTAACCAGCACTAGTAGTACTATATAGCATTTGTTGCGTCGCACACTTGTACGTTCTTACCATTGTGCAGCTATGTGTTAGTGTAATTAAAAAAGCCACCCTTTGGGTAGCTTTTCACAAGTAATATTCCAGTTTATTATTTGGCTATTGGTGGCGCAGCTTTCTTAGTACTTCTACTTACTATACTTTCATCGTAATAGTTTAAAACAGCTTCTCTATCTGTTTTGTGTATCAGCAATAAATTCAACAACACATCAAACATATAATCAGCAATAGCTTCACGCAATGCTGTACCAGTATCACTACCATGCAATACGGTTGTTTTACTATCAAGTTGCGTATCTCGCTGTGTATTGTAATTATCTAAAAATTGCTTGCTTGTTGTATCTCGCCCTGCATCTAATCTGGTTTTGTATTTTGCACAAAAGTCAGCTATACGTTGTAGCAATACAGGGGCATTAATTCGGGTAATTTTATTGTATTCACTTTTACCATTAGGGTACGCCTCGTGAATAATAGCAGGTTCTTTTGCAAAATGATACGACACATCTTTAAACAATTCATCAGTAACAAAATCTTCAAATGCATCTAGTATTATATCTAGTTCATCGGTATCGCCAGTTCTATCTATGGTACTTTGGTCTTGCGAGCTTAACCATTGTTTGTAGGGTGCTATTAATAAAGCCAACGAATTTGCCAGAGGCGCAATAGCACTAGTGTTATTGGCAGATTGTAGAGCTGCCAAATGTGTACTTGCGTACTTAAAAAATTTACCGTGACCTACACGTAAACCCGTAAAGGGGTTGTTGATAAATGCTGCTACCATAGTATATAGTTTTTTAAAATACTAAGATAATGCATCGTATTCAATTACTCTACAACTTTTTTTAGTCAATTGCCTATTTGTAATAAATATAACTAGGCTTAGGTATAGTAACTCGCACTTGTGAGTGCACGTATCTAAAATTAGTTATTGGTAGTAGCACGAGTGAATAGCTATATCTAAGTTTAGGGATAGTTACTCACAGTTGTGAGTACGTATATCTAAAGCTAGGTAAAACAATTGCCACTTGTGAGTAGATGTGCCTAAAACAATAATTGATACACCTCATGCACTTGCCCTGCTGGCACCACTTGTATTTTGTATGCCTTAGGGTCAAAGCTTTTTTTGTTGTATTTACTTACAATTATTTTCTCAAAGCCTAGTTTTTCTGCTTCTGCAATGCGCTGTTCTATGCGGTTTACAGCACGTATCTCGCCATTTAAACCTACCTCGCCAGCAAAGCATACATGAGGCGGTAGAGGCACATCTTCATAACTACTAAGCAAGGCACAAATAACGGCAAGGTCTATAGATGGGTCTTCTACTTTTAAGCCACCAGCAATATTTACAAATACATCTTTAGTGCCAAACAAAAAGCCACCACGTTTTTCAAGTACCGCTAATAATAGTTGCAAGCGCCTTAAATCAAAACCACTAACAGTTCGCTGTGGTGTGCCATAAACAGATTGTGTTACTAAGGCTTGCACTTCTATTAGCAATGGTCGCATACCTTCAAGCGAAGCGGCAATAGCACTACCACTAAGTTGCTCTTCACGTTGTGTAATTAGTATTTCAGATGGATTGCTTACCTCTCGCATACCATCACCTGTCATTTCGTAAATACCTAGTTCTGATGTGCTACCAAAGCGGTTTTTAAGGGTGCGTAAAATGCGGTAAGCATAGTGTCTGTCACCTTCAAATTGCAGCACCGTATCTACCATGTGCTCAAGAATTTTAGGCCCAGCAATACTGCCATCTTTGGTAATATGGCCTATTAAAAACACAGGCGTATTGGTTTCTTTTGCAAAGCGCTGAAACTCTGCTGCACACTCACGTATTTGGCTCACACTACCAGCAGAAGAATCAATGAGATTGGATTGAATGGTTTGTATAGAATCTACAATTACCAACTGTGGCTGTAGTTTTTTTATCTCTTGAAAGATAGACTGTACGCTAGTTTCAGTTAGTAAATAGAAATTATCGTTTTTAATTTTCAACCTATCTGCACGCATTTTTATTTGCGACTCGCTTTCTTCACCACTAATGTACAGCACCACAATCTCATTCATCATTAAGCCATGTTGTAAAAACAACGTGCTTTTACCAATGCCAGGTTCGCCACCTACCAATATAATACTACCAGGCACTACACCACCGCCAAGCACACGGTTTAGTTCACCATCTTTTGTTACAATGCGTCTTTCTTCTGTAACCGTTACATCTTGCAAAGCCACAGCTTTAGTAGCTCTTTTTTCACCCTTAAATTCTTTCCAGTTCTGCTCTTTTGCATTGCCTTTATCTAGCACTTCTTCTACAAAAGTGTTCCATTGGCTACAACTAGGGCATTTGCCTATCCACTTCATGCTTTCGTAACCACAATTGCTACAGAAAAAAGCGCTTTTTATTTTGCTCATGTGGTAAAGATATACCACTGATGAAAATGATGGTAATGATTTAGATGATTGATATGTACGAACGTTTGTATTAAAATGCAAAAAGCCTTCATTGCTTCTTTGCCCTGTGTTTTAAATTATGCCTATGTTTGTGAGATTAAAATACCCTTAAAAAAAGTTAGGTTTGTTACATTCAAAACAATGCATCTAATACGTCATACCCAATTTTTAAAAGCAGTGCTATGGCACAGCCTCACGGCCTTTGGTGGGCCTAATGGGCATTATGGGATGATGCTAAAAACATTTGTACAGCAACGTAAAGACATTACTGAAAATGAGTTGGTAGATTTTGTAAGCTTTTGCAATATGCTGCCTGGCGCTTCTTCAACACAAACCTTAACTTTAATTGGCTACAAACGTGGTGGTATTCCTTTAGCCATTTTAACCTTAATAATTTGGATAACGCCTGCCTGTTTACTCATGGGTGCATTATCATTTTTGCTAGATTATTTTAGCGACCAATCCATCAACACCAAAGTATTCCATTTTATACAGCCAATGGCTATTGCTTTCATTGCTTTTTCTGCTTTTAGAATTTTTAAAATTGCAGTAAACAATACCATTACAAGGGTAGTGATGGTAGTGGCTGCAGTAGCTACTTTTTTATATTTTAAAACACCGTGGGTATTTCCTGCATTGCTAGTAGCGGCTGGTATTGCCACTAATTTTAGCGATAAGCGTATACCACAAAGAGAAGTACCACCAAAGGAAATTAAGTGGGGCAACTTGTTGATATTTTTAGCACTATTTGGTGTAGCTGCTTATTTCAGTGAAACCTCTACAAAAAATAATTGGCCTAACCACAAAGCATTCAACGTATTTGAAAGTCATTATCGTTTTGGCAGCTTAGTATTTGGTGGTGGTGATGTATTAATGCCATTAATGTACGAGCAATATGTAGTGCGTCCAAATACTGAACATATTTTAGCTAGCAAGCGAGATGTATTAAAAATGGAACAGCATGAATTTTTAACTGGTTCAGGTATTGTACGTGCTATTCCTGGTCCTGTGTTTTCTATTGGTGCATTTACAGGCGGTATGGTACTACGTGGCGATAATACATTTTTCTCACAAGCGCTAGGTTGTTTTTTAGGTGGTATTGGTATCTTTTTGCCAAGTGCTTTGTTGGTATTATTCTTCTTTCCCGTTTGGCACAATCTTAAAAAATATGCGGTTATTTATCGCTCACTTGAGGGTATAAATGCAGCCGTAGTAGGCATTATGCTTGGTGCTACTTTGTTTTTAATAAAAGCTACTTTGCTTAAAGAAGTTTGGAACAATCAATTAATTGGTTGGCTAGATGTTGCCGTAGTGATTACAACATTTTCGTTGTTGCAATTTACCAAAATGCGTGCACCATTTATTGTATTGGGTTGTTTATTGCTAGGCCTTGCTTATAGCTTTATGTAGGTTGCAATAACTATTGTCGCAATCATTTTACCGTTTCATTAGTAAAGCAAGGGGAAGATTGAGTCTTTACAATCGCAATAATCCCACTTTATGTAGTGTATTAATGGGTTTATTATCCCAAAATAATTCAAAATCTTTAAGGCCCGCTGCTTCGTAACTATTGGCTACATCTTGCAGTGTATAAGGCTTGGGATTTTGTACAGATAGGTCTTGCAATATTTGCGCTAGCCACACACCTTGTGCCTCATCTACCCGTATGTTTACAGTTTCTTTTTTGGTATAAAATGTAAGCGATGCTACTTGCCAGCTATTGCCTTTTTTAGTTTTAGTTACTATTTCTAGCTGTGGCTGTGTACCTATAAATACTACTTTACTCGTAGGCTTGTGCGTGCTAGTTTCTTCTTCCAATAAAGCGTTTACAATAAAGTCTGTAGCTACTTTTGTTTTGGGTACTTTAAAGCCCATCTCTTCAGCATCAAACCAAGTAGATAGCGGTTCATCAAAACAAAGCCCATGCATGTAGTTGAGTAATGACTTCTTTAAGCCGTAGCTAAACTTGTCGTGTTTTGTACCTATTTCATCTATGTGTTCTACATCGTTATCGGCAAATGTGATGGCTACTTCTTTGGCTTTTTTTACACCAAATTTCTCAGGGTTTAAGCCTACAGGGCTGTGCGCTGTCATGGCAAATTGATGCCAAAAAGCTGATTGTAAAATGCCTGCTTTAAACAGCTGTCTCACCATCTCAAGACTATCAATAGTTTCTTGAGCTGTTTGCGTAGGAAAGCCATACATTAAGTACGCATGTACCATAATACCTGCTTCAGTAAAATTGCGATTTACCTTAGCTACTTGTGCTACTGTAATACCTTTTTGTATCAGGGCTAAAAGTCTATCGCTTGCTACTTCTAAACCACCAGACACTGCAATGCAGCCAGAGGCTTTTAGTAGTAAACAAAGGTCTCTTGTAAAGCTTTTTTCAAAGCGTACATTGGTCCACCAACTTACGGTAAGCTTACGTTTAATAATTTCAAGTGCTAAGGCACGCATGAGTGCAGGTGGTGCCGCTTCATCTACAAAGTGAAAACCATTTTGCCCTGTTTGTGCGGTTATTTCTTCCATTCTATCGCACAAAAGGCTTGCTGATACTGGCTCGTAGAGTTTTATATAGTCAAGGCTAATATCGCAGAAAGTACATTTGCCCCAATAACAACCATGTGCCATTGTTAACTTATTCCATCTGCCATCGCTCCATAAGCTATGCATTGGGTTTACCACTTCTATGGCCGATATATATTTGTCTAACCAAAAATCGCTGTAATCTGGTGTGCCTACTTCACCTTGTTTGTAATCTTTAACAGCTTTGTTATTTAGATAAGTTACTTCGCCATTAACAAAAGTAAAAGTGCGTTTTAATTGGTCAATGGTTGCATTACCTTCTACAAAAGCAATTAAGTTTTCTATTGGTGCTTCACCATCATCTAGCGTGATGAAGTCGTAAAACTCAAATACACGCTTGTCTTTTAGTGAGCGTAACTCTGTATTGGCAAAGCCGCCACCCATGGCCACTTTTACGTTTGGATAATTCTGTTTAATCCATTGCCCACAACGTAAGCTAGTATATAAGTTACCAGGAAAAGGTACAGATATACAGACCATTTTTGGGTTAACCATTTGCATTCTTTCAGCTAGAATAGCTATTAAGATACTATCAATATAGGTGTATGGTTGTTGTAGCGATTCGTATAATTCATCAAAGCTATTGGCGCTTCTACCAAGCCTTTCGGCATAACGGCTAAAGCCAAAATGACCGTCTACACATTCGGTAATTAGGTCGCTGAGGTCTTCCAGATACATGGTAGCTAGGTGCTTCGCCCTATCTTGATGACCCATGCTACCGAAAGCCCAGTTTAAATCGTCAAGCTGTTTAAATCTGCTTGCTTCGGGTAAAAAGTCACGCTTGCAAATAAGGTGAGATAGTGTGGGGTTTTTACCTTGTAAAAACAAAATAACATCGTCTATGGTGCTGATATAATCTTCCTGCAAGGCGATAATGCGTTTAGCATTTTCAGATGTTTCTTCTGTAATTGTTATGCTTGCAAATAATTGGCGCAGCCCATTTTTACTAAATAGCGCTAAGGTAACTTCAATACCCAAATCAGCCTGAAAGGCGCTAACATCTTTGGTATTTAAAAACCCTTTTAAATAGGCCGTAGCAGGGTAGGGCGTATTTAACTGTGTAAATGGTGGCGTAATAAGAAAAACCGAAGCGCTCAAATTGCATTATTTAGGCTGCGAAGATATACCACACAGTAAAAGGTTGTACGTACTGTAGTTTAGCCTTTGTTTTATGCTAGGCTTAAAATAAAAGAGGCCGCCCTTTTATGACAGCCTCTAAAGTTTATTTTTTCTTTTGAGTTTTATCTTTTAGTTCTTGTACTTTCTTTTGGCTTTCCATTACTTGCTCGTAACGTTCTTGCCATTTGCTTTTGGTTTTTACTTTGGGTTTGCTACGTGCATCTTGCATTTTAGCCAAGATTTTATTATGGTCTATAATGTAGGTTTGAATTACAAACTGTAACAGTAAGGTAATAGTGTTAGATACCGTATAGTACCAAGTTAAGGCCGAAGGCAAACGGTTGAAGAAGAACAACATCATGAACGGAAAAATATAAGGCATGTATTTCATGGCCGGATTATCCTGTGTAGGTGTGTTACCCATATTGTACAACGAAATGGCGAAACTTGTAAGCACCGCTGTAATGGTAAACAAGCTAATGTGATCGCCAAAACCTAAAGGAATAGAAAAAGGTAATTTAGCAATAACATCATAAGCCGATAAATCGTGACTCCATAAGAAGCTTTGACCACGTAGTGAGATGTTAGAGTTAAAGAAACTATACAACGCAAAGAAGATAGGAATTTGCAACAAAGCAGGTATACAGCCACCAAGTGGATTTACGCCAGCTTCTCTAAACAATTTCATTTGCTCCATGGCAAAACCTTGTTGGTCATCACCAAATTTCTTCTTCAGGCCATCTAATTCAGGGCGAAGCGCCTTCATTTTTGCACCGCTTAAATAGCTACCGTACATTAATGGCGCAGTAAACAAGCGAATGAATAAGGTAAGCATTAAAATAGCCCAGCCATAATTAGAGATAAAGCTGATAAAAAAGTTAAACACGTTTTTAATAATGTACACGTTGATAGGACGTACAAACGCATACATATCTCTACCAAGGTTTACAATCTTATCCATATTAGGCGCGGCAGACTGTAAAATTTTATAGTCGTTAGGGCCAAAGTATAAGGCAAATGGCACAGTAGCTGTAGCGGCTGCTGGCACTGTTACGCTAAAGCTAGTATTGTCTAACGTAGCAAGTGTATTGGTAGTATCAGTATCTAAACTGCGGCTCCAGTTAATATTACCATTGTTAAAGCCATTTTTAGCAATAACGGTGGTATTAAAAAACTGTTGTACCACACCTATCCACTGACCTTGCTTTTCAAACTTGTGTTCTTTTTTCTGAGAAATATAGTCAAAATCGCCACCCTCACTAAAGCAAATATTGCTCATTTGGCGCTCGTACAAGGCTGTTTTTTCTGCCTGTTTCGTTTGCCAGTTCCAAGTCATATTAAGGTTGCCATTCGTAAGCAATTGGTCAGCACGAGTAAGATTAACGTTCCAGTCTATTAAGTAATTATTAGGCTTAATGGTGTACACATGCGTTACTGCTTGGCCATTACCACCAGCAATTGTAAAGCTTAGGGTTTGGCTACCATCAGCATTTTTTACCACAGCCGAAGGAGTAAAGTATAGGTTAGATACTAGGCTAGTAGCATTGTTACCAGTATTAATAGTGTAGCTAATATTGTCTTTAGCCGAGCCACCAAGTACTACTGGTTTATCGTTATAAGATGATTTATAGTTTTTAAGTTCTACTTGTTTTACAGCACCACCTTTATTAGAAAATGTGGCTTTAATCACTTCGTTTTCTACAGTTACCAATTGCTCAGTACCTATAGCTGCTGTGGTAAAAGAGCCAGCCGCAGCAACTTTATTAGCCGAATCAAGATGTTTAAGTGCTACAGTATCTACAGGTTTTACTTTGGCTGCGTTTACTCTATCGGTTGAGTCTTTAATGTGTTTTTGAAAATCTTCAGCGGCTTGCTGCTGTTTGTTGGTAAAGTAAAAAAAGCCAGCGAATAGTGCTACCAACAACACCATCCCAATTACCGTATTCTTATCCGTGTTCATGTCACTTTTTTAAATGAGCCGCAAAGGTAAGGGTTGCGTGCATAGTAGGGTAGGTGGATTTTGAGGGGTGAATTGGGGGGAAGTTGATTTATTGTTGGTAGAATGTACAATAACGGCAGGTTTAGCACCACTGTTTTTACTACGGCTTGCTAGGTAAGTACTAACGATGGCAGTAAGTGGCAAATTGGTTTATGTGTTTTGGTTTACTACTGTGGTATAAATAAAATTGATTGTGTGTAGCGCCGTAGAATTGTAGGAAGCTATTCAACTCCTTGAACGAGGTGCTAAAAACTTATGAAACGCTATTTTTTCAAGTAAATGCCATTATTTATGGCTATGATATGCCTTTGCATTGTTACAATAGCGTAAAAAGATTGCGGTAAGTGGTTGTATTTAGCGTTGCATTTGCTTAAAAATGATGGTATATTGAGCAAAAGGTATTAATAGGTGCATTGGTGCTCTAAGTTTCCTTTAAAGCAAAGTACTGCATTATCCATGGTTTCGGTTCTATATTTGCCCAATGATAAAAGTGTTTTTAAAGCGCAAGATTGCGCCACGCATAGCTAATGGTCACCCGTGGGTATATGGCAATGAGATAGAGAAAATAGTGGGTGAGGATGGTAAAGTGTTAGAAACACCTGTTGCACCAGGTACTATTGTAGATGTACATTTTTTCGATAACAAATATGCAGGCAGAGGCTATATTAATCAGCAATCGCAAATAGCAGTGCGTATACTTAGTCGCAAGCGTGACCGTGAGGATATTAACGACCAGTTTTTTTACAACCGTATACTAAAAGCTTGGCAGTACCGCCAAAAAATAGGCTATACTGAAAACTGCCGCTTAATATTTGGCGAAGCTGATTATTTACCTGCTTTAATTATTGATAAGTTCAACGATTACTTCGTTATCCAAACCTTATCTTACGGTATAGAACAATGGAAACCTGCTATTGTAGCGGCTTTGCAAACCATATTTAACCCAAAAGGTATTTATGAGCGTAACGATGTACCTGTACGAGAACTAGAAGGTTTGCAACAACAAAAGGGCTTTTTATCTTCACCATTCGATACCAATATCACCATTAACGAGAATGGTTTACAGTTTCATGTAGATATAGAAAATGGCCAAAAAACAGGGTATTTTTTAGATCAGCAAGACAATCGCAGAGCCATTAAAAATGTTGTAAAAGGTGCGGATGTATTGGGTGCATTTACCTATACTGGTACGTTTGAAATTCATGCGGCACACTATGGTGCTAAAAGTGTATTGGGTATAGATATTAGCGAGCAAGCGGTAGCGCAAGCCAATAGAAATGCAGCTTTAAATGGCCTTGACAATATTTGTAAGTTTGAAGCCATGAATGCCTTTGACGCCCTAAAACAATGGGATAAAGAAGAGAAGCTGTACGATGTAGTAATGCTAGACCCACCAGCATTTACCAAAAGCAGAGAAAGTATAGACAAAGCTGTAACAGGCTATAAAGAAATTAACCTGCGTGGCATGAAGCTAATAAAAGATGGTGGCTTTTTAGTTACAAGTAGTTGTACCAATTTGGTAAATCCAGATTTGTTTTTACATACCATCGAGTCTGCTGCAAAAGATGCTAAAAAGCGTATTCGTCAAGTAACCTTTAAAGCACAAGCAAGTGACCATCCTATTATTTGGGGTATGGAAAATACCAACTACTTAAAGTTCTTAATAGTAGAGGTAACAAATAAATAAGTTAGTGCTCGCAGATAGCGTTTAATAATAGATTACGATCAGCGTAAATCGGCGCTATCTGCGAGCAACGTTTAAAACAACTTTTGTAGTTGAAACTTATTCTTCTCTTTTAGTTTATCGTCTTCATAAATTTCAAAGTGGTACCAGCCAGCATAAGGAAAGTTACCATGGTCTATGGTAAGGTCAGCCTCTTTTACTTGCTTTACAGTGTATAGTTCTGTACCATCTTCTTCGTAAAACACAACTTTATACTTGTGTAGCTTCACCTGTGGGAAATGCATATCTACACTACCTTTTGCATTGGTATAAATGTACACCGAAGGCTTCCAAGCAGGTTTAGGTATGTAAGGCTTAAGCATAATAGCATCTTCACTTACATTAAAAATAGTGTCTTTGGTTTTGTTTACTATAGAGTCCTTGTACTTTTTGTACTGGTTTATGTCTAGCTCAATTACATCGCTAGGTTTATCTCTGTTGTAAATTTTTATGTAGCGTTTATTGTCTTTTACTTTAGGTATATCTTTTACAGGCTCTGTTGCTGCACCGGGCTTATTACTGGTACCGATTGGTTTAGAAACAGAGAAGAAATAAGCACCACCTTCTAGTACATAAAATATGCGGTAGTACACTTTTACACCAGCAGGCATTTTAGCATCTGTAAAACCATTTTGTTGCAGTTCTGGCGATACGGCTGAATAGATAGTTGTAAAGTACTTGGTACTATCAAAAGAGCGCTGTACAGCTAGTTGTATACAATTAGAAAAAGGATTGGTCCAGCTAATTAATATCTTCTCTCTGCCAATATCTCTTACACTAAACTTAGGTAAAGTATCCTGTGCACTTGCTGCCGTGCAGCACCACAAACCAATTAGAAATAGAGGGGTAAACAATTTCATTGGTCAAATATAAAGTTTGCAGCCATTAATCAAATACTAAACTACCTTTTGGCAGCGATAAATTGCCCTGCAAGCCACCACTGTGTATGGCCATTATTTTACTGCCTTCGGCAAAATAGCCACTTTCTATCAAGCTAAAAATGCCATATAGCATTTTAGAAGTGTACACAATATCTGTGGGTAAATCGTAAGTTTTATACAAATGATTCATCCAATCTAGTAAAGCTTTTGGATGTTTGGCATAGCCACCAAAATGATACTCATTAAAAATTGTAAAAGGTTTTTCAGCTTCTTTTGTGGTGAGCAAATTGGTAATTTCTTGCTGCAAACTATCATGCCCTTTTAGTGCTGTAATACCTATTATGTGTTGGTGTGGTGCTGCACCTTTTATCAAACCTGCCATCATAGTGCCAGTGCCTGTGGCGCAAGCAATGTGCGTGTAGCTCTCGTCAATCCATTGGTATATATCTGTTACACCTTCAGCGCCAAGCGTTGCATAGCCACCTTCATTTACCCAATACCAATTATCCTGATGTAAACTTTGTTTAAGTACGTCTTTATTGCTATAATTTGTTCTACTTACAAACTGTAATTGCATACCTAAGCTTTGTGCCTGCTTTAATGTATGATTGAGTTGTTTTGGTTCATCACCTCTTATAATGCCTACACTGTTTAAACCTTCTAGTTTACAAGCATAAGCTGAAGCTACAATATGGTTAGAGTAAGCACCACCAAAAGTGGCAATAGTGGTTTTATTAGTTTGCTTACAAGCTTGTATTTGCAGTTGCAGTTTAAACCATTTGTTACCGCTTACTACATCATGCAATCTGTCTAATCTAAGTACATCAAGTATTATATTGTTTTGGGTAGATGTATGTAAAATGGGCTGTACGTAAACGTTATCGTAAAAAATAGGCTGCATGGTGATATAAAATTAATGAAGTTATATTGGCATCTACTGTTATAACCATTAAATTCGCAAATATTAAATTGATTTTATTAAATACCAAGAAGCCTTTGCAAGCTAATTTGTACTCGCAAAGAAGATAAAGTTTACTAATTAATTAAAAATAAAAGTATACACATGAAACCAACTTTAGTGATTTTAGCTGCCGGCATGGCAAGTAGATATGGCGGCATGAAACAAGTAGAAGCTTTTGGTCCAAGTGGTGAAACCATTATGGATTATTCAATATACGATGCTATTGCAGCAGGCTTTGGCAAGGTGATTTTTATTATCAGAGAAGATTTTGCAGACGCTTTTAAAGCCACTTTTGAACCAAAACTAGCAGGCAAAATAGAAACAGTGTATGTGTACCAAAAACTAGATAGCAATATTGGTGGTAGAACAATACCTGCTGATAGAACTAAGCCCTGGGGCACTGGTCATGCATTGCTTTGCTGTAAAGAAGTTATTGACGGTCCTTTTGCAGTAATTAATGCAGATGATTTTTATGGCAAAGATGGTTTTGTAAAAGCCGCAGCGTTTTTAAACACCAAATGCGCAGATGACTTTTATGCAGTAATTGGTTATAGCTTAGTAAATACGTTAAGCGATAACGGTAGCGTAAGTAGAGGTGTATGTGAAATAGATGCTGATGGTAATTTGGTAGGTATTGATGAAACAACATCCATCTATAAAAAAGATGCCGAAATAGTAGCAGATATTGAAGGTGGTACTAAAACTTTATCGCCAGATACAAAAGTGAGTATGAACTTTTTTTGTTTTGGTAAAAGCTTTGTGGCCTTATCAGAGGAGTTGTTTGAAGTATTTCTTGATACACAAATTGCAGTGCCAAAATCTGAGTTTTACATACCTAAAATAGCCGATGAATTTATAAAAAGCGGCAGAGGTAAAATTGAAGTCATTGGTACAGATGCTAAATGGTTTGGCGTTACTTACAAAGAAGATGCAGAAGGTGTAAAAGCAAGTGTACATGCATTGGTTAATGCTGGTGAATATCCTACTAGCCTTTGGGGTTAATGATTTAGTGTACTTATCATAAAACAGAAAGGGTTTCAATAATTGAAACCCTTTTGTTTATAAACTATCACTACTACTTTCTTTTTAACCAGTTTCTCGGATCTTGATATTGCTGTTTCTCTGTAATAACTTGAAATTCAAATTCGCCTTCGTTTTGAAAGTTCGCACTAACTTTTCCTAAAAGTGTTCCAGCTTTTACATTTTGTCCTCTACTTACATTTACCGAGCCAAGTCTATTGTATAAGGTAAAGTATTTACCATGTTTTACCAACACTGCTTGATACTCTTCAACATCTTGAACTGAAATCACTTCTCCATCTGCAACACACTTTATTGATGCACCAACATTACTGATAATAATTATTCCCTCATTATTTACTTTAAGAGGTGAGCCTGGTATTTGATGAATACCAAATTCACCAGTTACACTACCACCGTCAATTGGCCAAGGTAATTTACCCCTATTGCTTTCAAAGTTTAAACTCATGGTTAAACCTTCCTTGGTAGATTCAAACACACTTTCAGTTCTTTCAATAGGTTTAGGGGCTGTTACACCCGTAGTAACATCAGCAGGTTTGGGTTTATTGGCATTATTTTTAGCATTGCTTTTTATTAAAATCTCTTGACGTTCTCGTTCTTTTTGCTCCTTCTCTCTTTTTTGTTCTTCTAGAGTAGCCGCTTTTAATTTTGCTTGACGCTCTTTTTCTTTGCGCAGAGCTTCATCAATTTCTCTTTTAATAGCAGCTTTTACAGCGGCAGCCAATTTTTGGTTTTCTTTTTGACGTTTGGCTATTTGCGCAGTAATATCTTTTTCTTGGTCTTTTAGTTGTGTTACAACTTGGTCTTTTTCTTTTTTATCTACCTCTAATACTTGTAATTGGCTGCTTTCGCTTTGTAATGCACCCGCTTTTTCTTTTTTGTTATTAGCAAGTGTAATGGTGGTCTGCTTTAATAAATCTTGCGTTTTGGTAATGGTTTGTGCTTGTGTTTCTCTATTTTGGCGATAGCTTTTTAAATAAGCCATACGTTTAATAGCATCGTTAAAATTATCAGCCGAAAACAAGAAGTTTAGATACTCATTGCTGCCACGGTTTTTGTAAGCAAAAACAAGACTCTTAGCATAATTTATTTTTAAAGTATCTAGCTCTTTGTTAAGCCTATAAATCTCTCTTTCGTTTAAGAAAAGCGTTTCTTCTAGTATTTTAACATCTTTTCTAATATTATTAATGAGGTTTTCACGAGCTTTTATTTTGTTCTGCACTGCTTGATAGGCACGTAAAGCTGCTTTTTTATTGCCTTTTATAGATGCTAGCTCATTATTCAGGTCATTAATTTCACGCTGAATCTGTTGTTGTTGCTTTTGTAATTCATCACGTGACTGCGCACTCAGCTGACTAAATGAGAAAACAATACAGCCCAAAACCAACAACAGTTTTTGTAACATTCAACTAAAAATTTAAAGCGTAAAACAAGGGTAAATTTCTATAACGATAAAGATGCAAATAAATTATAGACGCTTGTAATTTTTAGGTACTGAAAACATATAGTTTAACGGTTCATTAAACTTATAGTCTTTAAAATCTAAGTAAATATCCAATTTAGATTTTTGCGAAACTGAAATGCTTCTATAAGTGGCAAAATGTAATCCATCTTTAAACTCATACTCACTAAATGTGATATCGCAGGTTCTATTTTGTAGAGGGTCTATGTCGTCTAACTTGCTATGTGTTGGCTTAAAATCATCAGTATCCAATGTGATTAGATGTTTAAATACTTTACCCACCATATTTACTAAAAGCTGTTTATCTGTGGCTTTGTACGAAACAATATTTGAAGTTATAAAAATAGGATTACCAACTAACACATCTTGTAGGGTATAAAAGTCAAAAGGTATTTGTGTAGATTCTTGTAAATAAGTAAACGAACGTTTCTGAATCGTATTTTTTCTAGTATTTATGAGAAAAACACTGTCCTTTGTTACAAGAACCTTCATTACCACACCAATTGGCGGTACTGATATTGTTGCAAATATTGCGCTATCTTTTTTCATGCTTAAGTGACAAGTTACTTTTTGGCTTGTTTCTTGCCCTTCGTAGTCAACTTTTATTTTTGCATTAAACGTGGTAAAGTCAATTTTCTTTTTTATTACTTTACCCATAATATCTTTTACAATTGCAGATGAATCTACTTTTTCAGCTTCTTTTATTACAATTGTTTGTACGGTATCTTTTTTGCTAATTGCAGCATTTATAGTCTGTACTTTTTTTACAGGTTTGCAAGCAAATGCAAGTGTGGCAATAGTTGCTATTGCTAGTAAATATTTCATGATGCGAAGTTATTGTTTTCCAGTGCTACCAAAACCGCCAGCACCTCTTACCGTTTCGTTAATATTTTCAACCAATACTAGTTCTACCTGTTCTACTTTTTGAAATACCATTTGAGCAATTCTATCTCCATTATTAATGATTTGTATTTCGTTAGATAGATTTATGAGTATTACTTTTATTTCGCCTCTATAGTCAGCATCAATTGTGCCAGGTGTATTCAAGCAAGTAATACCTTGTTTTATAGCAAGGCCACTTCTAGGCCTTATTTGCGCTTCATAGCCTTCAGGAATTTCTAAAAATAAGCCAGTAGCTACTAAGTTTCTTTCTAAAGGTGCAAGTTGTATAGGAGCTGTAATAAATGCTCTTATATCCATGCCAGATGAACCAGTTGTAGCATATGCTGGCAGGTCATTGCTAGAGGTATTGATAATAGGTACTTTTAGTTGCATTGGGCAAAAGTAAGTTCGAAATCTATTACACACTATATTTGAACAACATTAATATAGCATGGCATCAACTATTAGCGATTTAAAGAAGTATTGGCAAGAGATACCGAGTACTGTGAGAAGTTTTCTTTTAAAAGCCTTGCTTTGCTTTCTTATTTGGAAAGTTACCTATCATTTGTACATAAAACCGCATCGTCTTTTCGATGTACCATTAACGCAGCAAACGGCTACTAATACGCAACAAATGCTGCAGCTTATTTATCCGCAAACACATTTTACAAGTACAGAAGTTGTGATACAGTCTGGGGCAGATTTCTATGGCATTACCATTTGGGCAAATGCTAAAAGAATTATTTCTGTGCTAGATCCATGCAATGCGCTAGAACTATACATCCTGTATGTATTGTTTATCATTTGCCTACCTAGTAACTGGAAAAGAATGCTAGTGTTTAGTGGTCTGGGTATACTTGGTATTTATGTATTGAATATTGCACGTTGCGTTGTATTGGCAATGCTTAATATGAATAGAAGTTTGTACGTCGATTTTGCCCATCACTACTTATTTACAATGGTGGTGTATATAGCCATTTTTGCAGGCTGGGCACTTTATATAAACAAGAGTATGAACAATGAAACAGAATAAACCTTTTCTATTGCAGCCTCAATGGATTGCATTAGTGCTTATAATAGCTGTTCCTGCAATAGTTAATCAAATGTATTTTGATAAACCATCTTATAAAGCTAACACTACAGATTTTAAAAATTCTTTTGAGGTAGGTCTAGTGATAAGTGTTGGTCTTTTAGGGTATTATGGCTTGAGAAATCTACAACAAAAATGGCCGTTAACTATTTGGAAAGCTACATACATTTTAAGCATTGCTTTTTTGTCGATAGCAACCTTTGTTGAGGCTTTTATATACAGATATAGTTACAAGGGACAGTTAAGATTTATGTCTGTAAAGCAGATGCTTTTTAGCCCAATTATCTATGTATTACTATTGATAATTTATACAAAGGTGACAAAAAAAAAGAACGCTTAAAAAGCGTTCTCTTCTCCAACTATCATATTTTTCGCTGTCTTAACTACAATGTGGAAGTCAAGTGCGTTATTCCAAACTTCAATGTATCTAAGATCGTTGTCAACTCTTGTTTGCAACATCTCTATTTCTTTAGTTTCACCCCTATGTCCATTAACTTGCGCTAAGCCAGTAATGCCTGGTTTAACTAGGTGTCTAAGGTTATATTCTTCAATATGCTGTTCTACTTCTTCATTCATTAAAACTGCATGAGGTCTTGGTCCTACAATTGACATTTCACCCTTTAGCACATTAATGAACTGTGGCAGTTCATCTAAACTGGTTTTTCGTAGAAAAGCACCAATTTTTGTAATACGGTTATCATTTATTGAAGCTTGCTTAAACTTTCCATTTTCATCCAAATGCTCACTATCAGGCTTCATTGTGCGAAACTTAATGCATTTAAAAACTTCATTACCTACACCGTGCCTATCTTGTAAGAAGAAAACGGGACCTTTAGAAGTTAATTTTATAATGCATGCAATTAGAGGGAACAACCAGCTGAAAATTGTTACTACAGCAATAGATGTAACAGCTAAATCAAAAACTCGTTTGGCAAAATTGTTATTGATTTCGTCCGCTCTCTCTCTCAGAAAATCTACATCTACAGGAGCTTCGAACGTAGCCCCCGTAATTCTGATAATTTGTCGTTCAGCTATTTTACTTGGTAGAATTCTTGCTAGCATATACTTTAATTTTAGATTAATTACTAGTAATAGTAACAATATTTTCAAATGTACGAAAAAAAATCAATTAAGATAGTCGAAATTTATGGTTTAACTGAAATTTAATACAAAAAATTGATTTTTATTCATAGAAACTATTAATAGGAAAAATACTTAAAGTGCTTAATCATCTATTTTAAAGGCTCAAATGTATATTTTAAAGATGAAATATCTTGCATTGTTACATATTTTACAAATTTTTAAGCAAGATATTCGCATAAGCAACTAGACCTTCCTCTCTACCTACAAACCCCATTTTCTCGGTGGTTGTTGCTTTAATTGATACATCTTTTATAGTAAGATTCAGAATTTGGGCAATCGTTGCCTGCATATCTGCTACATAAGGTTTTATTTTTGGAGCTTCCAAGCAAAGAGATGCATCAATATTTTCTATTGCATAACCCTCTGCTGTTATTAAATCGTAGCTTTTTTTCAATAAAATTTTACTGTCAATGTCTTTAAATTCAGACGATGTATCTGGAAAATGAACACCAATATCACCCAAGCATGCTGCACCTAACATGGCATCACATATAGCATGTAGCAATACATCTGCATCGCTGTGGCCAAGTGCACCTTTTGTATGAGGAATTTTAACACCGCCAATCCATAAATCTCTACCTTCTACTAGTTGATGAAAGTCTACGCCAAATCCTATTCTCATAATGTTGGTTTTAATAAAATTGGCTGTTACCAGCTTTTGAGCATGGAACAGCCAATTGGTTTAATGGCGAAATATTTTTATTGCTAATTAGTTCTCAGAATTACCATCTAAATCGAATGTGATACCAAAACGTAATGTATTTGACAATGGGTTACGTGTAATACCTTGACCCGAAGGAACTAAATAAGAGAAATTAATGCCAATTACATTGTACTTTAAACCTGCACCAAAGGTGAAATATTTACGGTTACCTTGGCTTACATTTTCGTAAAAATAACCTGCTCGTACCGCAAATTGATCATTATAAACATATTCAGCTCCTAGCGATACCTGAAACTTTTTTAACTCATTGCCAAAGCCGCCAGCATCACCAAAAGATGAAAAATAACTACTAATAACACTTTTGTTTCTGTATCCGGCTAGCGATGCAGAGTCAGTACTTGTATTGCCTGTAGCGAGTGGTGGTGTTGGTACCAATAATCTGTTTGCATCAAGCGCAAAAGTTAGTTTATTGGTTTCGTCAAATACAGTTGTGTACGCTAAACCAATGCCTAAATTTGCAGGTATGTAATCTTTATTATTTGCATCGTTTGTATAGCCAATTTTTGAACCAAGGTTTGATAGTACGATACCATAATTAAATCCAGCACCTTCTTTCGTAGTACCATCGTGATACAAAGAAATATCTCCAGATACAGCAGTACCGGTTTTATAAGTAACACCACTGTAAGTACCATTTGCAAGGCTACTACTAACGTATCTCAGCGCAACACCTAAACTCAAATTCTCTTTCAACTTTCTAGAATAGCCAACATCTATACCTAGTTCTCTTGGGCGAAAGCTGTTTAAACTGTTACCTGCAAAGTCTGTAAACTCAATATTACCAAGGCTAAAATATCTCAATGTCGAAGATAGCGCTTCGTCATCGCTAAGTTTATAATAACCTGTACCACTTGCTAGATACACATCATTTAGCCCCAAGTCTTTTAACCAAGGTGTGTACGTAAAACTTACACCAGATTTTGCTTTGTTAAATGGTGTTTTCGCCAAATTCCAAAAGGCTGAATTCGCATCAGGTGTGGTTGCAATACCCACATCACCCATACCACCTGCACGAGCATCTGGTGAAATGCGAAGAAAAGGCACAGCAGAGGTAACAACGTTTAAATCGCTTGTTTGAGCTTTGGCTATAATAGCTACGCTCGATGCTACTAAAACAAGTAGCATTTTTGATAATGATGAAGTTTTCATCTAATTGATTAATTTTATATTATAGAAAATAAAAGAAATAATTACATACTAGCAGTATTGCTTGACAATGTAATCAAATTAGGTAGAAATTACGCCATTTAAACTGTTTAAAGAAGATATAATTTTTGGGTTGATTCAGCTTTTCCACTGTTTGAAGTTACAATAATACGATAGATATAGACACCTCTACCAATTTTTTCGCTGCTAAAATTATCTTTTCCATCCCATTCTATTTCTGCACTTCTATTTCCTGCTGTATTTATGGTTCTTTTTATTTGATACACCAATTTACCTGTAACACTAAAAATGTTAATTAAAACATTCAAATTCTCACCCGGTTGGTTATGCTCAAACCAAAAAGTGGTTTTACTGGTAAAAGGATTTGGATAATTATAAACGTGACTAATCTGTAATTGTTGTTTTTTAGCCACAGTAAATTCTATCATTATTTCGCTGGAGTTATTAAAAACGTCCCATGCTTTAACTTTTAAAGTGTGTAAGCCTTCGCTCAACGTAGCAAGTTGATACCTAATTTGGCCTTCTTGAAAATTATTCAAAGCAGCTTCGTAGTAGTCATTTAGCTTGATAATATTTTTTTCATCACCATCTAAAACAGCTGTTATATCATGGCCAATGCCTGTGCCTACAGTATTAATGCCAGAAGAATCTTTTAGTTTAAGTATTAAAATTGGCGTTTCGTTTGTCAAGCCACCATTTACAAATTTATCGTCGTTTAAGTAGGCTTTTATATTAGGGCCATCTTTATCGCTAAAAGTAGTATTGCTGCTACCGCCAATGTAAAAATTAGCGTTATAGCCTGCTGCATCTTTATCATTACCATCATCTGCATACAAGCTTATTTTGCCTTGCCCTACCTGATAATTAATGTCTTTAGGTATGATGCATGAAAAACTAAAATTACCATTACTAACAGTTGCCTTGCCTTTGTATAAAAAGTTGGTCTGTTGGCTAAAACTAGTAACCGGGCTAGCCGCATCGTTACCTTTTGTAGTGATGGTTTGTGGCTTATCAAATATGATAGCATTTACGGTACCATTAAAATTGCTTAAAGCATTACCACTTGCATCGGTAACCAAGCCACCAAATGTATATTTATTGAGGGCTTTTAATGTATCGGTGCTAGAAATTGGTTGGTTATTAATAGTTGTAATTTGCAACTTATTTTCAGGAAAAGCCAAACGCATCGCAGGGTCGCCAAGCAGCGTGAATTTTCTATTGTTTGTAATATCTGCAAATGTTTGGTAGGTATAGTTTTTAGCTCTTTTTATGGCTTCACCCAATGTTAAATATTTACCAGTTGCATCTGGCTGCAGCGCAATAGTTAAGTAATTATTATTGATAATTCTGTTACTAAAGGCAAATACAATTCTTGTTGTGGTCATTAAAGCAATAGCGCCATTGTTTGTTTGGGTTAATAATTGGCCGCCAATAGATGTTTTTGTAGGGTCATCATAAGGGGCAAAATCGCAGGTTGCCGTGATGAATAAAGGCAACTTGTTCGCGTTAGATATTTTACTTAAAACATCTTGGTCAAATATGGCTTCATCTGCTAAGCGTTGGTAACCACCATGGCCAGTATAATTAAACAATAATGTACCATTGAAAAGTTGATTGATAATGACAGTGTTTACATCAGGATATCTAGCGCCACTGCTACTGCTTACTACATTAAAAGCATCTAGGTAAATTTTGTTTTTATTGATGTTTGCATCTACTGTGCTTGCATTTGCAGAAATTAATTCAGCATCATTTATGTGCGTGTTATTGTCTTTATCATCAGCTACAAATGTGGTAGCATTGCGCCATGCACCCAGCGACTGCTTGCTATGATAATTGATGATTTTGTCGACCATTATTTTGGCTTCGCCAATAGTGCTTGCTGGTATTCTGCCAATACCAATATCTAGAAGGCTTACAGGGTTTGTGTTTGTAATGTCATCTGCATCATCAAGCAGGCCAAAAAAGTCATCTGATGTGTAAGTAGAAAGCGGGTCAATGGCATTATTATTTTCGTAACAAGGTACTAAGTTGTTATTATTGGCTATTCTATTTTTATAGTCAAATGAAGCGCTGCCAAATAGTAGTAAATACTTCGGTCGTTTGGTAGAATCACCACCGGCTTTATCGTAATACATTTTTACAAAATCACGAATGGCTGTTGGGTCACTTGCACCGCTTGCAAACTCGTTAAAAATTTGTGCAGTACTTGCTACCATCACTTTGTAGCCATGCTGCTGTGTATGAAAAAGTGCTAGCCTTTTTGCTTCATTAATAAGTGTAGGATGTGTAACAATTAAATAGTCAACAGGGCTGCTACTATGTAGATTTTGATTATCAATTTTACCAATAGCTACTGGTGTAAAAAGACTACTATTGTTAAATGCTACATACTCTCTTAAAGTATTACTACTATTCGTAAATGTTGCTTGATTATTGGCATAAACTGTAGCCATTTTTTGTGGTTGGTAAATGTTAGAAACATCCCAAACGCTAGTGTTATTTGTTGCATTACTGATGATAAAATTAGCCACATTACCTGTGCCTACACTTTGCCAATCTCTAAAGAGCAATTGCCCTGTTGATAGAATAATGATGCCTCTTCTGCTATGCACTTCAATCCAATTGAGCCAAGCTTGTGCCGATGCATTGGCAGGGGTAAAACTGACATTGAGATTGATATTTGGCGTAGCCGATAAAAAACTATTTTGCGAAGAAACATTTGCAGCAAATACATCTAAAAAATTACCTGAATTTGCTGGTATGGTTATGGTTGAAAGGCTGTTACCATTAGCTTTTAAGGTTAAGGTGCTACTGCTATTCACACTTCTGCCAGCAAAACTAGTTTTGATATTAACTGGTTCTGATTGTAACAGGCCATTTAAATCAACGGTAAAACTTCTAGACAAATTATTAGCACTGATATTGCTAAATTCTTCACCATACCATTCTTTGCCGCTGTTTAAAAAATTTACTAGGTCGTTTTCGTAATGGTAATGGTCGTTGTAAATGCTGACGGTTTGTGTGGCTGTGCCTGAAAAATTATTGGTATTAATGCGCTTACCGTTACCAACGATAGTGATGAAATAAAAAGCCGTATCGCTGTAAATATTTTTTTGGTAAGTAAATGTTTTATTGGTGGTATCAGCTAGCCACCTATTTGGCCCAGGTGCGTAAAAGAGAAAATAATCGTTGTTATTAAACGTACCATCACCACCATCAACTACCTCAATGGCATTCTCAATTAAGTCATCATTGTAATAGCCGTTATTTTGCTCACTTAGCATTTGCCCACCGTTACCAAATAGTCTTATGGCGGTCGAAGAAATATTAGTACCAGACAATCCGTTGTTTGTTAAAAAAGTAACATCTACTTTGTAAATGCCTGCCTGTGTGACGCCAATTTTTAAAAAATTGCCCGTTTGTAATACTGAATTTGTAGAATATGTGCGTTGCGCAGCCGTTTTTACAGCAGAAAAAATGTTAAAAATGAAAAAAAATAAGATTAGAGTGCGCATTTTGCCAAAAATGATGTTCTTTTATCACGAAAAGAAACTAACAACCCTAAAATTAGGGATTTGATAACAATTATATGAAAGGTCGTAAATTTACATTTTATCTAAAATCTCCTATATTCGCATAGAACATTAATTCTACCCCAAATTTTTTATTGACAGAATCTAAATTATCACTCATGAATATGCTAACAGGAGTAAGAAGTTGTGTTTTATTGGCAGCAACTGTAGGTGCTTTTGCATCATGCAAACCAAAGCAAGAAAAATCAACAGCTACTGGTTGGAATTATAATGACAAAAAGCAAGGTAGCTTCTCGGTACCTAAACCAAAAGATGTAAAAACTGCACCGGGTCTTGTATTTGTACAAGGCGGTACATTTACAATGGGCGCTACGCAAGAAGATGTGATGGCAGAATTTAATAATACGCCTAAACGTGTAACTGTTAACTCTTTTTTTATTGACAGGACAGAGGTTGCAAACGTTCACTACCGTGAATATTTGTATTGGTTAGAAAATACCTTTAGCGATGAGCAATATAAAAAAGTGCTTGAAGGTGCATTACCAGATACATTGGTTTGGCGTAGCGAATTAGCTTACAACGAGCCTTACGTTGAATATTATTTCCGCCACCCATCATACAATTACTACCCTGTAGTTGGTGTAAGCTGGAAGCAAGCTAATGACTATTGTACTTGGAGAACTGACCGTGTAAATCAATTAGAACTGATAAACAAAGGTTACTTAAATGTGAATTCTATCAAAACAGAAGAGAATGGTGGTGGTCAAGAAAACTTTAATACAAAAGCCTATTTAATGGGTGAGTACCAAGCTCAGCCTGGTAAAACTGCCACATCTAAAAGCAATCCACTAAGAGATGCACAGGGAAGGCCAAGAACTACTGTACGCTTTGAAGATGGTATTTTATTTGGTGAATATCGATTACCTACAGAGGCAGAATGGGAATACGCAGCTTATGGCTATGTAATGGAAAATCCACAAAAGAAAGCAAGCGCTAAAACACGTGGCGAAGAAGTGGTAGCTAACAAGCAAATCTATTCTTGGAAAAACGATGGTTTCGATAATCTGCGTTCTACAAAAGCAGGTGGCTATCAAGGTGCTTTTTTAGCTAACTTTAAACGTGGTAGCGGCGATAATATGGGTGTTGCAGGTGGCTTAAATGATAACGCAGCAATTCCAGGTGATGTAAATACTTTTTTGCCTAATGCATTTGGTATCTATAATATGAGTGGCAACGTAAGTGAGTGGGTGGCAGATGTATTTAGACCATTAACTAGCCTAGAAGGTGATGATTTTAACCCATTTCGTGGTAACGTATTTAAAACTGTAGATAAGAGCGGTGGTGAAGGCAACATGAGAGACAGTTTAGGTAGAATAAAAATGAAATTGGAAAGTGATTCTGTGTTGCAGAACCGTAGAAACTACCAAAAAGCTTACGCTCTAAACTATTTAGATGGTGATAGTTTGAGTGGTGTAAATTACGGTTATGGTATTACTACTTTAATTTCCGATAAATCGAGAGTAATTAAAGGTGGTAGCTGGAATGATAGACCATATTGGTTGAGTCCTGGTACAAGACGTTTCTTAGAAGAAGATCAGAGTAGTAGCACTATTGGTTTTCGTTGTGCTATGAGCCATGCAGGTGCACCAGAAGGCACAAAAGCTAAAATTAAAACTGGTAATAGCTTTCCAGAAAGAAAACCAAGAAGATAAGGTTTAGGTATATAGAGCGTAATCTCGATTTATTCGAGAAAAAAGAAAGCCACTCAATTTAGTTTGAGTGGTTTTTTTATATCCATGTAATTGCTGCAATTCTTTACTTTGTACTATTAATTTTTATGTATGACAATCGAACAATTATATCAGGTATATCTTCAGCATCCATCAATACAAACAGACACTAGAAAACTTAAAGATGGTGACATTTTTTTCGCATTAAAAGGGCCTAATTTCAATGGTAACTTATTTGCAGAAAAAGCTTTAGAACTTGGTGCAGCTTATGCAGTAATAAATGAAAAGGTAGGAGATAATGCCAATGATAGATTAATACTAGTAGAAGATGTACTAACTACGTTACAGGCTTTGGCTAAATACCATAGGCAACAGTTTACCATACCGTTTATAGCTATTACTGGTAGTAATGGTAAAACCACTACTAAAGAGTTGGTAAGTACAGTGTTAGCAACGCATTATAAAACCTACACTACACAAGGCAACTTAAACAATCATATTGGTGTGCCATTAACTATATTAAGCATTGGTAAAGATGCAGAAATGGCTGTGATAGAAATGGGCGCAAATCACCAAAAAGAAATAGCCGGCTATTGCACTTATACCTTGCCTAACTATGGTCTTATAACCAATTGTGGTAAAGCACACCTTGAAGGCTTTGGTGGTGTAGAAGGTGTAAGAAAGGGCAAAGGTGAACTGTACGATTTTATACGTGAAAATGATGGTCTTGCGTTTGTATTTAACGATTACGATTACTTGCTTGATATGAGTAAAGGCATTGCCAAATGTTATACTTACAGCACTAGTAACGGTGATATTATAGGTACTACATTGCAAAGCGAACCTTACTTGAAAGTTGCAGTAACTAAAGGTTTGCAAGCTACAATAAGTACTCAGCTTGTAGGTGATTATAATTTGCCAAATGTGCTATGTGCGGTTGCTATTGGTAAATATTTTAACGTGCCAGACGAAAAGATTATAGCTGCAATAGAAAATTATGCACCAAGTAATAGTCGCTCACAGATGATAGAAAAAGATGGTAACCATATAATACTAGATGCTTATAACGCTAACCCAACTAGCATGAAGGCTGCAATAGAAAACTTTGCAAAATTTCCATCAACAAACAAAGTATTAATGCTTGGTGGTATGATGGAATTAGGTGAAGAAAGCATTACAGAACATACCGCTATTATTGAACTTATTAAGCAACACAAATGGGCGAATGTAGTATTGGTTGGTGGTGATTTTAGTAAAATTGAGCATCCTTTTACATTCTTTAATAATTCTTCTGAGGCGAAAATTTGGTTTATTGAGCAAGGCTTTAAGGATGTTTATCTATTAATTAAAGGCTCTAGAAGTATGGCCATGGAAAAGATTTTGCAATAAGTAACAGTAGTTAAGCAACTAATGTTACAAATACAAAACCTAAATGTAGCTACCTTGCGCCCAATATAAGCACCATGGCAGACCAACTGAAAAATACCCCCAACTACATTTTAAGCGTTTTACAAAACAAGTGTCCACGTTGTAGAGAAGGCTACTTGTTTACTACAAAAAACGCGTATGACTTTAAGAACAATACTAAGATGAACGAGCATTGCCCTACTTGTGGGCAATTGACCGAGATAGAAGTGGGCTTTTACTACGGTACTGCTTATGTAAGTTATGCATTGACTGTTGCGTTTTCTGTTGCTAGCTTTATCGCTTGGTGGGTATTTATTGGTGTTTCTATTGATGATAATAGGTTGTTTTGGTGGCTTGGTATTAATTCTTTTATTATGCTAGCCATGCAGCCTTTGCTGATGCGCTTATCTAGAAGTATGTGGCTAAGTTGGTTTGTAAAATACGATGCTAACTGGCAAAACTCTAAGCCAAAAGATGCTGAACGTGTGGTAAAAGAACATATGAATAACTGGTAATGAAATGAGATAATTTGAAAATATTAGCCCCGATTTGGGGCTTTTTTATTGGGTATAAACAGCTTTCGCATAAAAGACTTGAGCCTGATAAATATAGCGTTCTAAAAAAGTAAAGCACTTTGTTGAAAACCTTATTTGTATATTAGGTAAGTAGCCTACACATTTGCAGTGTATTTGGTTCTTGAAAGTAAAAGAATGAGACCGGTAATAATTACTACGCTTTGATAAAAGTTGCAAAAAGTACAAACCGTACAAGTGAGTGACACAACTAAAGCTAAATAGTAATACTACTGCTGATTACATAAAAATTTTACTGAAAGATTAAAAGGGAATTTGGTGAAAATCCAAAACTATCCCCGTAGCTGTAAAGCAGCCTCCCCAAACCCATCCAAAGGAGGGGCTTAGAAAGAGGCAACTTCTATTAAAACCACTGTTAATAACGGGAAGGTGAAGTTGAAATGCTGAGTCAGAAGACCTGCCTTTTACAAAATCATTCACGGCTTTCGGGTGAAAAGCATGGAATGTAAAAGGCTAGCTGCAGATGGCCGTTTATGTTTCTCCGTTTTTTTATTGTCCTGAAAGCTCATTGTTACACTTTTAAAAATTAAAAGACAATGAGCAAAAAATTAACGCTCCTTTCAACAACATTGCTAAGTGCAACGGTATTGCTTGCACAGCAAGACACGCTGGCTACCAAACAGCTAGACGATGTAATTGTAACCGCCAACAAAGTGGCGCAAAAACAAAATACTACAGGTAAAGTAGTAACTGTAATTACCAAAGCACAAATTGAAAAAAACACTGGTAAATCGGTAGCGCAAGTGCTAAACGAACAAGCTGGCGTAGTAATTAATGGCGCTTTTAACAACACTGGTAGCGTACAAACCTTGTACATGCGTGGTGCGAGTGCTGGTAGAACCTTGATACTCATAGATGGTATACCTGTAAATGAACCAAGTACTATTACGAATGACTATGACTTGAACTTGTTTTCTATAAACGATGTAGAGCGTATAGAAATTTGTAAAGGTGCACAGAGTACCTTGTACGGTAGCGATGCGGTGGCTGGTGTGGTAAACATCATTACTGTGAAAAGCAATATTACCAAGCCTTTTGAAGGTAAAGCAACATTAACTGCTGGTAGCTTTAATACTTACAAAGCCAATGTGCAAGTGTATGGTAAACTAGATAAATTTACCTATACAGCTCGCTATGCCAAGTTAACAACAAGCGGTATTAGCAGTGCTAATGATGCTACTGGTACTGGTAATTTTGATAAAGATGGTTATGATGGTAATGTGGCTAATGCAACAGTCCAATTTCAAGCGAATAAGCAGCTAAGCTTTAAGGCATTTACCATGTTTAGCCAATACAAATCTGATATTGATGCTGGTGTATTTGCTGATAAATCTGCCTACTTTATTAATAACAAAAGTGCGATTAGTGGTGCAGGTTTTAACTTTAAAAATGATGTGGTAACGCTTGTAGGTAATTATCAATATACTAAGCTGAAACGCTTGTACGACGATAACTACACGGCTGGTGCACCTTTGTTTACGTTAAACGATTATAACGCCGCTAGTCAATTTGCTGAGTTGTATACCAATGTAAAACTAGGTGCAGGTTTTAACTTACTTAGTGGTGCAGATTATAGATATGGTAGCTATAACAATGAGTACAAAAGTGTATCATCATTTGGTCCTTACAACAGTAATTTTAGAGATACTTCAGTAAGCCAAACAAGTATGTATGCATCGTTAAGTTTTATTGATGCTAAAAAGCATTTATCGGTAGAACTTGGTGGTAGATTGAACACGCATAGCCGCTATAATTTTAACTACACGTACACTTTTAACCCAGCTTATAACTTTAATGATCATTGGCGAGTTTTTGGTAGTGTGGCTACTGGGTTTAAAGCGCCAGGGTTGTATCAGTTAAGTATTAATGCTAAATTATTACCTGAAGAATCTATCAACTATGAGGCAGGTGTACAATACCAAAATAAACATGTAAACACACGTTTGGTGTACTTTAATCGTAAAATAGATAATGGTATAGACTACAACTACATTACGTTTAAGTACTTTAATTACATTAAGCAGCAAGTAAATGGTTTAGAGTACGAACTAACCGTAAAGCCAGTTGAAAAATTGACTATTACTGGTAATTACACATTGCTAATAGGTGAAGAAACATCACAAAACCGTGTGACCAATAAAGACACTGTTACTTATGATTATTTACTACGTAGACCAAAGCATGTAGCCAACTTAACAGTAGGTGTACAACCTTTAACCAAGCTGTATGTAAGCCTTATGGGTAAATATGTAAGCGACCGAAAAGATGTTGGTGGCTACGCAAAAGCTGATGTAGGCTTGGATGGTTATTTTATAATGGCAGCAACAGCATCATATGAAATAAATAAGCTTGTAAAGGTATTTGCCGATGCACAGAATGTTACCAACAAGCAGTTTTTTGATGTACGTGGTTACAATGCCTTACCTGCATTGTTTAACGTAGGTGTTACAGTAAACTGGTAACTATTTTAATTAAAAAAAATAACGAAGGGTTTATGAGTACTAACAATACTCATAAACCCTTTTCTTTAATATACTTCTCATTCATTTTTAAGTTTAAAACTTGCATACTATTGAAAGCATAATAATTAGGTAACACAAAGGCAGTAGTGTTGTAAATGCTGTTAATAATACATTAACGCAGTTTATATAAACACCTAACCCGATGTTTTTAAAAAAAGCGTTACATAGCCCAATCATTCTTTTAATCATTTACACGCTATTCACCTGTATTACAGCATCATCACAAGATAGTCTCAAACAGTCAACGTTACCCTCTACAGTACCTCAAAAAGATTTGATAGATATTGTAAACCATGTACTGCATAAGCATCCAACTAATAGAACCGATACAAGCACTAAGCAAAGCAACAAACTGTATATTTCGCCAGCGCCAATAATAGAATTTGCAGAAGCAACTAGCTTTGTATTAGGCATAGATGCAAATGCTGCTTTTAATACCAGCATAAGTTTACCAACAAATACGTCTACATTTTTAGGCGCCATAAAATATACCAGCAAAAAGCAATTATTACTACCGTTGCAATCTACCATTTGGCTTGCCGCAAACAAATGGGTAATTATTGGCGATTGGCGCTATTTAGACTTTCCGCAAGATGCTTTTGGGTATGGTGGTTATACGCAATTATCTAACAAGTATATTATTGACTATAAACACTTTCGTTTTTACGAAACAGTATTACGGCAAGCTGCCCCCAACTTATATGCTGGTCTTGGTTATCAGTTAGATTATCATTGGAACATTACAGAAAAAGGATTGGCAGTTGGTGCAGTATCAGATTATCAGAAATATGGCTTTGCCAATACATCTACATCGTCTGGTATTACAGCAACCATATTGTACGATAATAGAAAAAATCCTATTAGCCCAGAAGCAGGTAACAGTTTTGCAAGTATACAGTTGCTACAAAATGCTACTTGGCTGGGCGCAAATAGCCATTACACAACGCTTACGTTAGATGCAAGACGCTACCTTAAAATGCCATGGCATAGTTTACTTGCCCTGTGGGGCTTTGGTGTATTTACATTAGATGGCAAGCCACCTTATTTAGACCTTACAGGTGCTGGCCTAGATAGCTATAATAATACGAGTAGGGGTTATCAACAAGGGCGCTTTATTGGTAAAAATATGCTAGCTCTAGAGGCAGAATGGCGTTTTAGTTTATCTAAAAATGGGTTGTTTGGTGGGGTTGTTTTTGCCAATACTACTACCGTTTCAGAAATGGAAAGTCACCAATTTGAGAAGCTTATACCTGGTTTTGGTATTGGCTTACGCGTAAAGTTTAACAAGTTTTCTAAAACTAATATCGCCTTCGATTATGGTGTAGGTATTGGTGGTTCTAAAGGGTATGTTGGTAATCTAGGTGAAGTATTTTAGGGCTGTACTTTACCGTAAGTTAACAGTAAGGTAATATCAATGTGTTTATTTCACTGCCTACCAGTTTGTTTTTCTTGAGAACTAGTTAGAGATATACAATTACTTTTTTTAGCTTGGAAAATATTTTAGATCTACTGTCGCATTACAAATACCTCATTCTATATCCGCTAGCAATAGTAGAAGGGCCTATTGTGGCCGTAATAGCAGGATTGCTATGTTCTAATCAAATACTCAATATTTTATTTGTTTACCCCATTATTGTAGCTGGAGATATTACTGGCGATTCGTTATGTTATTTATTGGGCAGATTTGGAGTGCCAAAATTTATAAAAACTATTGCCATTAAACTTGGCATTAAACCAGAGAAAATTGCTGTTGTAAGAACTTATTTCGATACCAATCCTATTAAAACCATATCTCTATCTAAAATTGCTTTAGGTGTAGGTGTGGCTGGTATTTATTTAGCAGGTAATGCAAGAATTCCGTATAAGAAATTTATTGTGGTATGCCTTGCTACATCAGCCTTACAATACATCTTTTATCTCACTATCGGCTTTTTATTTGGTAGTGCTTATTTACAAATCAGTCGCTATCTCAATGTTGCTGCCACTATTATTATTTTAAGTGTATTGGCCATTATATTATTCCTGTTTGCAAAATCTAAACTTAAAAAAAATGCTGCTACTATGCCTTAAAGTGGTGGTGGTATTTCTCTAAAAAATAAGCTATGAGAATTTTATTTGTATCAGATACGTATTATCCTCACATTAATGGTGTGTATTATTTTGTTTGTCGTGTAGGGCCTATGTTGCAAAACAAAGGGCATCAAATAGCGGTGATAGCCCCCTCGCCAAGTACAGCACCTACTTTGCAAAAGATAGATGAGCTAGATGTGTATGGCCTACCATCAGTATCTACCGTATTGTACCCATTAATTCGTGTGCCATTTCCTGTATTAATGAAAGCTCGAATTAAAAAAATTATAGAAGATTTTAAGCCTGATGTGATTCACTTGCAAGACCATTTTGCCATTAGTAAAGCGGTGATTGAAGTGAATAAAAGTTTAGGCGTTCCTATAGTTGCTACTAACCATTTTATGCCCGAAAATGTATCGGTGCTTGTAAAAAGTGATACATTGAAAAAGCGTACAGAGAAATGGTTGTGGAGTGAATTTTCTAAAGCGTATAACCAAGTACCACTAGTAACCACACCTACCGAAACTGGCGTAAGCATTATGCGACCACATCTTAAACCTGAGGTAAAAACCCTTGCTATTTCTAGCGGTATAGATTTAAGCTTGTTTAACCCCGATGGTGATATAAAACCCATTTTAGAGAAATACGATATTCCCGCAGATAAACCCGTATTGCTTTACGTGGGCAGACTTGACCCTGAAAAACGCATAGACGAAATTTTAGAAGCGGTTGCTGTAGCTATTAAAACGGTTGATGTCACATTTGTAGTAGTAGGCAAAGGCACTAAAAAAGCCGAACTAGAACAAATGGCGGTAAGGCTTGGTATTGCACAGCATGTTATTTTCACAGGTTTTGTGCCAGATGAAGATTTACCGTTTATATACAAGTTAAGTCGCTGCTTTATTATTGCAAGCATAGCCGAATTACTAAGTCTAGTAACACTACAAGCCATGGCATCGGGCTTGCCTATTATTGCTGTAAATGCAGGTGCTTTGGTAGAATTAATAGATGGCAATGGCTATTTGTACAACGAGGGAGATATACCTGCCATTGTAAATGCCATAGCAAACATTTGTACTAACCAAGATGCTTACTTGCAAATGCGCAATAGAAGTTTAGAACTCATTCAGAAGCATGATATTAATGCAACGCTAAACGCATTTGAGCAGTTGTATTTGGCGCAGGCTGTGTAGTAAATGGTGAAACGTTTCTATGTTTTTTATGCCGTAAATGATTTTTGGGTGCTATTTCCCAAGCCTAGCTGTCTACTGAATAATAAACCTAAAGCGAAGCCCCGTCAGCTTTAAAAACCTGACGGGGCTAGCCAAGCAATGACTGCCCCTGCACCAGCAATCATTAGCAGAAAATATTTAACCATTACTTCAAGCCTAGCAACGCCTGCTTCAGCCCGAGCAACCATTGCTAGGAATAATTAACCATTGCACCAAGCCGAGCAATCAATGCTAGGACACAATTAATCATTGCTTGGATACATTTAACGATTCCACCACACCGAGCAATCACTGCTTCAACCCGAGCAACCCTTGCTAGGAATATTTAACCATTGCCTCAAGCCAAGCAATGATTGCTAGGGCACAATTAATCACTACTCGGGGCAAAAAACAGCTTTTAGCATAGCAAATACCCATTATTTGGGCATTATTACTGGCTAAAAAAGCTTTTTGAGTGCTTGTATTACCCAAAACAGGCTTAGTAGATGGTTACAAAAAGCTACAAATTGGCGTAGCATCAATTAACAATTTTTTAATAAGCATTGCTAAAGTACATAAAATAATATTTTTTATTTTAGTCATCTAAAATCTAAAAAACATGAAACGGTATTATTTGCCACCCGACGATTTGAGTAAATTGGTATTTCTTAAAAATTATGCAGCTAACCTAGAAAAACACGCAGCCGAGTTGGGCATACCTGTCGCTGTAGTAACCCAAGCCAAAGCAGATGCTGCCAACTACGAAGCAGCCGTAAACAGTGTAGAAAATTTTAAGAAGTATTCGCAATCTGTAACGGCTTACAAAAACCAGTTATGTGATGGTAGCGAAACCATTGCTGCTAGCTTACCTGCCCTGCCAGCATTACCCACTTTTACCAGGCCTGTAATAGGCGATATTTTTGGTAGATTGATATTGCAAGTGCGTGGTATAAAAAGCAACCCTAAGGCTACCGAAACCATTTTAAAAGACTTAGGCGTATTTGGTGCAGAAGCGGCTGAGGTAGATATGAATACCGTAAAACCCACCATTGATGTGGTATTACAAGCTGGCAAGCCCAATATTATTTGGAAAAAGAACGGCCGCCAAGGGGTACATATTTATGTAGATAGAGGTGATGGTAAAGGCTATGGTGCTATGCCATATACCGATACCAAACCAGACTTTTTAGACGACTACCCACTACCTGCCGCAGGGCAAACCGCCATTTGGAAATACAAAGCCTACTATATAGAAGATGATGTAGAAATAGGGCAAGAAAGTAACGAATTAATAGTAACCGTTACGGGTAATTTATCGTAAGTCTTAGCATTTACAAAAGCCGTTCTCTAGTTTAGGGAACGGCTTTTTTGTTTTATAAAGAATAAAAGAACAGTAGAGATAATTTTTATTGATTGAAAGAAGAAGGTTATTTTCATACTTATAAAAACTGAGTATTTGAGTCACATTTCATAAAATAAATTTTCAGTTACGCTACTGATTTCATTACCTCAATAACTATTTTTTAAAGACAATTAACTATATTTTTGTATTATGCCTAAAGAGTTTCCCAAAAGAGAATTTTTCCTAAAACCTGTGCTTCAAGCTATTCAAGAACTTGGTGGTTCTGGTACCAACGAAGAAATTAACAATAAGGTTATTGAGATATTAAAAATTTCAGAAGATTTATTGGCAGAGATGCACAAGAATACAAATCAGACTGAATTTGAGTATCAAATGGCTTGGGTAAGAACAATGCTCAAAAGTCAAGGACTTCTTGAAAATTCGCAAAGAGGGGTTTGGTCAATAAGTTCAACAGGTGATTTTTCTTTAATTAATTTACGATTAAATAAAAGCCTTGAATCCCAAATTAACCAAGAGGTGAATCAAGAAGAGAACTGGAAGGAAACAGTTATAGATGTAATTACAGAACATTTATCGCCTTCTGCTTTTGAAAGATTAATTCAGAGACTTTTAAGAGAAAAAGGTTTTACACAAGTAGAGGTTACAGGTAGAACTGGTGATGGCGGAATCGATGGTAGGGGTATTGCTAGAATTAATGGTATTTTGAGTTTTCACATAATCTTTCAATGTAAGAGATATAAAGGGAATTCAAAAGTTGGTGCAAAGGACATTAGAGATTTTAGAGGTGCAATGGTTGGCAGAACTGATAAAGGCTTATTTATAACAACTGCATCATTTACAAGGGATGCAATTGCCGAGGCAAATAGAGATGGCGCACCTACAATTGATTTAATGGACGGTGATAAGCTAGCTGAAAAATTAAAAGAGCTAAAACTCGGTTTAAATGTTGAATTGAAAGAAATTGTCAAAGTTGACGAGGATTGGTTCAAAAATTTTGAAAAAACGATTTAATGAGCACTATAGAAATTACAAATTTGACAGAACACGAATTTTATGAGAAATTCCAACTTCTAAGAAATCACTTTGATATTGACGCATCATTTAATGGGTGTATGTTTGAAACTTATGGTGAAGAACTAGAGTATGTTTTTGAAATGAGTAAAAAAAATCGTGTTGTTACCATTATTGAAAGTGATGATGAAAGCGAACGAACAATAATCGACGATTCGGGCATTAGAATAACTGAACCGATTCCCAACTTTTACTATGTAAGTGGTTTTCATATTGTAAATCGATGGGGTTATTTTATTTTAGATAAGCCGTATGAATACGAATTTGAAGTGAAAGCTGATTAGAATGTCAAGCATAAGTTCAACAACATTGTTTGTAGCGTAGAAAGAACTGGCGATGGCAAAACACTTCGCTTTGTACGCACATTTGCTAATGGCAGTTTTGAAGTGTATAAAACAGTAGACTTTTATATTGTTTAAATCATTTTTCCGCCGCTGTTGGCAAGAATGCCAACAGCTTTTTTTAGTTAATCCCTCTGTAAGTAGTGAAATTATGGTGTAATTAGAGGATAATAATAATGTTTTTGTTCCCCACCCAACCTCTCAAATAAAAGGTAATAAATTGTCTAAAACCCTGTTGTATTATATCTTTTCTAGTGATATAAATCATGTTTTAGGCTCATGCACCTAGGTAGCTTTGCCCTATCAAAAACAACCAGAACGGGTAAGTATGAGCTACTTAACACCACCACAAATTGCTGCACAATTTTGCAAAAGCGCACACGCAAAAACAAATGTATACAATAGCAGATTTGGGTGTATGCAGTTTTAGGTGGTGCTTTTATTGCATTAGGTAGTAAGTATTAAATAAGGCATAATGTAAATAATGCACCGCCAATGCTTCTATGTTGTTACGTAAGGTAACTCGCGTTTTGGCAAATACATTAAGGCAGTAATGGAACACTGATATATCGTTTGTTTTGGTTTGATTCACAGCGTAGCCTATTCTTAGGCTATGTTTTTTTATTGTTGCAAGTGTTGTTTTGTAATATTTTCATGGTATTTTCTTATCTGCTACTTCACTCATGTATACAAACCATTATTCTATCTAGTTAGCTTTTGTTTTAGAATTAAGCGGTTCTTTATATTTGTCTACATGGCTTATAAAACAGTATTTAATTGGAGCGGCGGCAAGGATAGTGCTTTGGCATTGTACCATCTATTACAAGATAATCAATTTACCGTAGAACGATTATTGACCAACATTAACAATACTTACAATCGTGTAGCCATGCATGGCGTTAGAGCCGAGTTATTACACCAGCAAGCTGTAGCTATTGGTCTGCCATTACAAGAACTAAGGTTAAACGATCAGCCTTCAATGGATGAATACAATAAGGCTATGACAAATACGCTGCAAGGGCTGCACAATCAAGGGTTCACCCATGCGGTTTATGGTGATATATTTTTAGAAGATTTAAGGCAGTATCGTGAATCTCAATTGGCTGCTGTAGGTCTTAAAGCATATTTTCCATTGTGGCAAAAAAATACAACCGAACTGATACATGCGTTTATTGATCTTGGCTTTACTACCATTGTTTGCTGCGTAAAAAGTGATTTGCTTGATAAAAGCTTTGCAGGTAGAATAATTGACAAAGACTTTCTAAAAGACTTACCAAAAGGTGTAGACCCTTGTGGCGAGAATGGTGAGTTTCACACGTTTGTAGTAGATGGTCCTATTTTCAAGTATCCCATCTCTTACACCATTGGTGAAACTATATTGAGGGCTTACAATGCGCCCAAAGATGATGAACACAGCACTGCAAGTACCATGGGCTTTTGGTTTTGCGATATTTTACCTTTTGATAAATAAACTACCATAGGTTTATTGGTACAATTGCTACAAATTCGCTGTATGGAAATATACCTCATAAGGCATACCACACCAGATATTGTAAAGGGGCTTTGCTACGGACAAACAGATCTTGACGTGATAGATACTTTTTTGCAAGAAGCCGAACAAATTAAGCCTCACTTACCAGTCACCATTACCACCGTGTATAGCAGTCCATTGCAGCGTTGCAGCAAGTTGGCAAAAGCATTATTTCCTACACATGCCATTACTTATCACGAACATTTACAAGAAATAAATTGTGGTGAGTGGGAAATGCAACATTGGGATGAAATACCCAAGCAAGCTTTACAGCCGTTCTTAGCAGATTTTGTGAATATCGCCATGCCTAGTGGTGAAAGTTATATTGATCTTTATAACAGGGTAATTGCTTGTTTTGAGCAAGTAACACAACAGCCAAAGCCTATAGCTATTGTTGCGCACGGTGGGGTTATTAGAAGCATTTTATCGCACATAACCAATACGCCTTTAATAGAAGCCTTTAATGTATTTAAGCTCTATTATGGCTGTGTAGTAAAGCTTTTTATTGACACCAACGAACAGCTTACCTATCAAATATTACACAATATAGTACCGCCTCAACCAGAACAGCATAAGCCATCTGTATAGCAGTAAGCAATAAGTATTGTAGTTTCGCTTGTTTATCTTTATAAAAATTCGCCATTATGAACTTTACCATTAACGAATTATTGACGGTAACTTTTACCTTATTTGCCGTGATAGATATAGTAGGATCGATACCACTACTTATTACGTTACGTGAAAAAATGGGTGGTATTAATTCTGCAAAAGCCACTTTGGTTTCTGGTGGATTAATGATATTGTTTTTGTTTTTCGGCGAAAGTTTCTTACGAATTTTGGGTTTGGATAAGCGTTCATTTGCCGTAGGCGGTTCTATCGTAATCTTTTTAATTGGCTTAGAAATGGTGCTAGGCCACGAAATATTTAAGGCAGATAAAGATAGCAAAGCAGGTACTGTGGTACCAATTGCTTTTCCTGTAATAGCAGGTAGCGGTACACTTACCACCGTAATGAGTTTAAAGGCTAACTATGATGAATTAGTAATAGTGATAGGTATTCTACTAAACCTAGTGGTAATATATATTGGCTTAAGAAGTTTAAATTTTATAGAGCGAGTGCTAGGTGAGGCTGGCTTGCTTGCTGTAAGAAAATTTTTTGGCGTAATACTGTTAGCAATAGCTGTAAAAATATTTAGCACTAATATTTCTGCATTTGGCAAGTAAGGTTCGTTTTACATTTGCAGTAATGGCTGTGTAGTACAATGGATAGTATAAGAGTTTCCGAAGCTCCAGATCCAAGTTCGATTCTTGGCATGGCCACCTTATCCGATAAATGCCCTTGAAAATCAAGGGTATTTAATTTTATGATGACAATTGTATTGAGAAAGGATAATAAGAAACAGCCGTTTAAACCAGTTGTAAATAGATGGATTGTGGAAAGAACATTCGCTTGGTTTGACAATGACAGAAGATTATGTTGAAACTATGAACTGCTGATGGAATCAGCCGAAGAAATGACTAAAATATCGGCTGTAAAAAAAATAAACAGGCTCATAAATCCATGCATTAATGCAGGGATTTTTTTTAAATATATTGAAGGCATGAAATCTACGTTATCGCATCTGTTTTTGTTCGTCTTAGTTTTTCTAATGGGTTGTGTAAATACAAAAAGGGCATTTAAAAATGCTGAAAATATTGCTGTAAAATCGCAGAATACTTTTCAAGATATTGCACAAGCAACCATTTTTAGTGATAGTAATTTTACAACCGCACATGTAGGTATTAGTATTTACAATCCTGCAACGCAGCAATATTTATACAATTACCAAAGCGATAAGTATTTTGTACCTGCAAGCAATATGAAATTATTTACCTGCTATGCTGCTATGAAAAATTTGGGTGATAGTTTAGTGGGGTTAAGATATTCTGAAGATAAAAATAACGACATTACAATTATTGGAAATGCTGACCCAACTTTTTTGCATCCTGATTTTCCCAACCAACCTGTGTACAATTTTTTAAAAAGCAAGGCTCAAATTGGTTATTTCTACAGTTTATATGCACAAGAATTCTCACCATTAGGTAAAGGATGGGCATGGGATGATTATTTAAGTGATTATATGCCAGAAAGAAGTGAATTGCCAATCTATGGTAATGTGGCTAAGTTTTTTTTATCAGGCGATACGATTAACGTTTCACCAAAAAAATTTTATAGCATTCCTCTTCTTTTATTTAATGGCTCACTTAAAAAAAATGACCTACCGTATAAATTCTATTTCAATATTGAAAGAGTAAGAGATAAGAATGTCTTTTCAGCTCACAAAAGTGTAGGCAAATTCAAGTTTCAGTATGTACCATTTACTAATGAAACTTCTTTTAAAGAAAATCATCAGTATTCTTCAACGCTAACAGATTTGTTAAACGATACACTCTCGAAAAAGGTATTTATTGATAGCGATAGAGATCCCCGTGATCGTCCAGTTTTTAAATCTATCATCCACTCTCAACCCACCGATTCGCTTTTAAAACCCATGATGCACAATAGTGATAATTTTTTTGCAGAGCAAACATTGCTGATGGTGAGCAACGAGAAATTAGGTGTAATGAATGACGAGCGAATTATTGACACTTTATTAAAAACAGATTTTAAAGGCTTGCCACAAAAACCACGTTGGGTAGATGGTAGTGGTTTAAGCCGTTACAATCTAATTACTCCGCAAGATTTTGTATGGGTGCTTAGCAAAATGAAAGCCGATTTCAGTTGGCAGCGTATTAGCACTATTTTGCCTACAGGTAACGAAGGCACATTAAACAATTACTATAAAAACTTAGCTGGAAATATTTTTGCCAAAACAGGCACGCTTAGCGGTCAGGTGGCATTAAGTGGCTATTTAATTACCAAGCGAGGTGAAACTCTGGTGTTTTCTGTATTAGTAAACAATCACCAAACATCTGCTACTGCAATAAGAAGAGGTGTAGAACGCTTTTTAACCCAAGTGTACGAGCAATATTAACAACTAAAAGGTAAAACTTCTATTATGTCTTCTGTGTCTATGTGGTAAATTTAAATTGCTTCTAAAAAAATATTTTGCTACAAATTCGTAATTTGCAATCAATCTCATACATTTGCAGCCCCGATTGCGGATGTGGCGAAATTGGCAGACGCACTAGACTTAGGATCTAGCGCCGCGAGGCATGTAGGTTCGACCCCTATCATCCGCACTTCAAAAGCCCCATCAAAAGGGGCTTTTTTATTAACTATTAAAAAAATCCTTCTCTACAAGGTACTTTTTTAAAATGGCGACAGTTACAAGAGAAAATGTAGGCTTGCTTACCGATAAGCTAACAGTTACAGTTTCATCAGCAGATTATTTACCAGCATTTGACAAAAATTTAAAACAATACGCCAAAACGGCAAATATTCCTGGTTTTAGAAAAGGGATGGTGCCTTCTGGTTTAATTCGTAAAATGTATGGCGCTAGCGTGTTTCAAGACGAAGTATTGAAAACCGTAGAAAAAGAAATAAACAGCTACCTATTTGTTGAAAAGCTAGAAATTTTTGCACAGCCATTACCAGTAGAAAGTGATGCTAGACAATTAGATTGTAATAATCCAAAAGATTACGCTTTTACTTTTGAAATAGGTTTTAAGCCAACTTTTGATGTAAACGTTGCTGGCATCAACGTTACCAAATACAAAATTGATATTACTGAAGAGATGATAAACGACGAAGTGGCTCGTTTACAAACTCGTTTTGGTAAAATGACTGAACCAGAAACAGTATCTCGTGATGAGGAAGTTTTAAACGTAACGTTTACAGAAACAGATGCTGAAGGTAATGTACCTGAAGGCGGTATTAATAAAGCTAACAGCGTTTTGGTTAAATATTTTACCGAAGATTTTAAGAAAAATATTTTGGGTTTAAAAGTAGATGATGTAGTAAATGTACACCTTGCTACAGCGTTTGGCGATACTGAACGTGCAGCTATTTTAGAAGATTTGGGCTTAGATAAAAACGAAGCTGCAAGTGCTGATAAAAATTTTAAATTAACCATTACTAAAATTGGCTTTGTAGAAAAAGCTGAGTTTAACGATGAGTTTTATGCGGCTGCTTATCCTTCTAAAGAAGTAAAAACTGAAGAAGAATTTCGTGCTGCTGTAAAAGAAGATATTGCTGCTTATTACGATGCACAAAGCCGTAACCAAGTAAGCGATCAAATTTATCATGCGTTGCTAGACAATACTAGCATGGAATTTCCAGAACCATTCTTGAAACGTTGGTTACAAGTTGGTGGCGAAAAACCAAAAACTGCTGAAGAGGCTGAAGCTGAATATCCAACATTTACCAATCAATTAAAATGGACTTTGATTAGCTCTAAACTAATGGAAGACAATAAAATTGAGGTATTGCCAGATGATATTAGAGAATTTGCAAAAATGCAATTGTTCCAATACATGGGTGGCCAATTGAACATGCTAGGCGAAAATAACCAATGGGTAGATGATTACGCTAACCGCATGATGCAAGACAAAAAATTTGTAGAAGATAGCTACCAACGTATAGGTACTGAGAAATTATTTGTAGCCTTAGAAACAGCGGTATCTGCAAAAGAAGAAGCGATAAGTGCTGAGGATTTTGCTAAAAAATTACACCACCATCATCATTAGTAAAGTAGTTCACACAAAGAACACTAAGAATAAAAAGCTCACAGCAATATTGTCTGTGAGCTTTTTTGTTTTTGCAAAACATTTATCTTGAAAGTCATGATAATCTGCGTTCTGTTGAATTTATTACGCCAAGTTGTCTGTAAAAAAATAAATGCATACTATTTGAAACATCAAATCTCATAACTTCAACGCAAAATAATAGCAGGTGATATATTGTATAAAAATTTACCACTTGTGATTAACAACTATAAATAGTATCAGATGAATTTTGGAAAAGAATTTGAAAAATTTGCCGTGAAAGATCAGGGCATAAGCAGTGCTACACTGCACAATTACCAATCGCATTTTAACCCAACCAACCTTACACCATACATTATTGAAGAACGTCCATTAAACATTGCACAAATGGATGTATTCAGCCGATTGATGATGGATAGAATTATTTTTTTGGGTGAAGGCATTAACGATTATGTGGCAAACATCATCACAGCGCAGTTATTATTTATGGAAAGCGTAGATAGAACTCGTGATATTCAAATGTACATTAACAGCCCAGGAGGCAGCGTTTATGCTGGTTTAGGCGTTTATGATACAATGCAGTTTATAAGCCCAGATGTAAGCACTATTTGTACAGGTATTGCTGCAAGTATGGGTCAAATATTGTTGTGCGCTGGTGTAAAAGGTAAACGTACCGCACTAAAACACAGTCGCATAATGATGCACCAACCAAGTGGTGCAATTGGTGGTCAAGCTACGGATATTGAAATTACGGCTCGTGAAATAAAGAAATTGAAACATGAGTTGTATGAAATTACTGCATTACATACTGGTAAAACACTTGATGAAATAGCAAAACACAGCGAACGTGACTTTTGGCTAACAGCTACCGAAGCCAAAGAATTTGGTTTGGTAGATGAGGTATTATTTACCAATCCTAGAAAAGCTGCGGCTTTACAAGGGTAGATAACAAGTAGTAAGTAAAAAGCTGCAAGCTTTGTGTGCTTTGCGAAAAACTTTGTGTTCTTTGTGGTTAAACAAATACGCTTAGATAAAAGCTGACAAGCGAACAGAACGTACAAGTGTGCGACGCAACAACAGCTACATTGAAAATCAACAGCTGATAACAACAATATTTTTAAAGCCTTTAATTGGGTAAAAATTATATAACATGATACAGTCTAAATATATGAATCCATTTTTGATGGAAGAGGAAGAAGACGAAAAGCCAAAAGATGAGAAGCAAGAGCAAATAGGCCCTACGATGATGAAGAAGATGGAGAAAATGTTTTTTGAAAAACGTGCCATCTATTTTTGGGGTGTTGTAGACGATAAAACGGTGAGAGAAGCCGTATCGAAACTATTGTTGCTTGATGCTGATAAGCCGGGTGAAGAAATTAAATTGTATATCAACAGCCCAGGTGGTGTGGTTACAAGCGGTATGGTTTTGTACGATACGATTAAATTGATTAGCAGCCCTGTAAGCACTATTTGTATGGGTTTGGCAGCAAGTATGGGTTCAATTTTATTGAGCGTAGGTACTAAAGGCAAGCGCTACATTTATCCGCATGGCGAAGTGATGATTCACCAACCAAGTATTGGTGGTTATTTTCAGGCAACGCAGGCTGATATTGAAATTCAGGCAGAACAAATAAGAAAGACCAAAGAAATTGGTGCGAAGATTTTGGCTGAAAATTGTGGTAAAACTGTAGAGCAAATTATGAAAGACTTTGACCGTGACTACTGGATGGATGCTGAAGAAGCGAAAGCTTATGGCATAGTAGACCATGTGTTAGATAAATTGTAATTAAGCTTGTTAAAATAGCTGATATACCGAAATACACTTTCTGATACAAGGCAGAGAGTGTATTTTTGTTTAAGTGCTTGGCGCAAATGTGCTAGGTACTATGTGTGAATTTTTAAATTAAAACAATAAATGGCAAAGCAAAATCATCTGCATTGTTCTTTCTGTGGCCGTGGCAGAGATGAGGTTAAAATATTAATAGCGGGGCAAGAAGGCCATATTTGTGAAAGTTGTGTAGAACATGCTGAGGATATTATTGCCCAAGAATTAGGGTTAAATCGTGAGTCTGCATCTAGTAGCAATGCAGCGGCACAGCCTGCAAGCAGCTTGAAACTAAATGTACGGAAGCCTGCAGAAATAAAAAGTTTTTTAGATCAGTATATTATTGGTCAGGATGACGCTAAGAAAGTAATTACAGTGGCGGTTTACAATCACTTTAAACGTGTAAACCAAAAGCAATTACAAGACGACGTAGAAATTGAAAAGAGCAATATTGTAATGGTGGGTGAAACAGGTACAGGTAAAACCTTAATTGCTAAAACCATTGCTCGCTTGCTTAATGTACCATTTGCTATTGTAGATGCAACGGTATTTACAGAAGCAGGTTATGTAGGTGAAGACGTAGAAAGTATGCTGACTCGCTTGTTACAAAACTGTAATTACGATGTACAAGCAGCTGAACGTGGTATTGTATATGTAGATGAAATTGATAAAATTGCACGTAAAGGCGATAATCCATCTATAACTAGAGATGTAAGTGGTGAAGGTGTACAACAAGGCCTACTTAAAATGCTTGAAGGTACAGAAGTGCTAGTACCACCTCAGGGCGGTAGAAAGCACCCAGACCAAAAAATGATAAAACTAGATACTAAGAATATCTTGTTTATATGCGGCGGTGCTTTTGATGGTATTGATAAAGTTATTGCTCGCAGAGTAAATACCAATGCCATTGGCTTTAATGTAAATAAAGATGTGCAAGATTACCAACGTAAAAACTTGCTTCAATTTATTACAGCGCAAGACTTAAAAAGCTTTGGTTTAATACCAGAATTATTGGGTCGTTTACCTGTAGTTACGCACTTAAATCCACTAGACGCGGAAACTTTGCGTAGCATTTTAACTGAACCAAAAAACTCTGTGATAAAGCAGTATGTACGCTTGTTTGATATGGAAGGAATTGCCCTAACATTTGACGACGCAGTGTACGACTTTATGGTAGAAAAAGCACTTGAGTATAAATTAGGTGCAAGAGGTTTGCGTAGTATTTGTGAAGGTATTTTAACCGATGCAATGTTTGAATTGCCAGGTAAAGGTGAAACCCAGCTACACATTACGCTTGAATATGCACACAGTATGTTTAGCAAAACCAACATGAGTATGCTGAAAGTAGCGTAATTACCTATTAATAAGGAATCATCAATATTATAAAATACACATTATGAACGAATTAATTGAAAAATTGAAATCAGAAGCTGGCTTAACAGACGAGCAAGCTGCACAGGCAATTCAAACTATTGTAGGCTTTGTAAAAGAGAAGTTTCCTATGTTAGGCGGTGCGGTTGACAATATTTTTGGTAGCAACTAAGCTTACCTATTTTACTTGATTAAAGGGCTTTGCAAAATATTTGCAAGGCCTTTTTTATTGCCATTTTGTACTTTAAAAAAATAGACTCGCCTGGAAAGGCGGGTCTGTTAAGCAAGCAACCAAAACTAAAAATTTAATGTTCAACTAAAACAACTGTAAGCAAGTTTATAGTTAGAGGTCAATAATCAATAAAACTAACTAACGTTAGTTTAGCAAAGATAATAGCTAATTAATACCAACCAAGAATTTTTTTCAGTTTTTGCATAGTTAATAATGGCGTTTGTGTAATAATCTAATCAAGGCACAAACACTAGCTACCTTTGGTGTATCAATAAAAACTAACAAAAATGACACTCATTATTATTGGCATCATTGTATTCTTTGCTGCCTTAGCCTTAAAAAATCAAAATCAAGCCGTTACACAACTGGTAAGACCTGTAAGAATTTTAGGTATTATCCTTATTTTACTAGGATTTTCTACATCGTGCATTAAACAAATAGATGCGGGCCAAATAGGCGTAAAATCTGTTTTTGGTAAAGTACAAAACGACGTAATAACCAGTGGTTTAACCTTGGTAAATCCATTAGTAGATGTAAGCAAAATTGACATTAAAACTCAAAATTACACCATGAGTGGTGTGCACGATGAAGGCGATAAAGTAGGTGATGATGCTATTAAAACTTTAACTGCCGATGGGCTTGAAGTAACGATGGACTTAACGGTATTGTATCGTGTGTTGGCGAAAGATGCACCAAACATTATTCGAGAAACGGGCTTAGATTATAAAGACAAAATTGTGCGCCCAATTACACGCACCAAAATTCGTGACAATGCGGTTTATTACACGGCCGTAGACTTATACAGTGTAAAACGTGACGAGTTTCAGGCGAGAATTTTTAAAACCATAGAAGAAGATTTTAAGAAAAGAGGCTTGGTGCTTGAGCAATTATTAGTGCGTAATATTACCTTACCTGCTACTGTAAAAGCATCTATTGAAGAGAAAATAAAAGCTGAACAAGAAGCACAAAAAATGGAATTCGTACTGCAAAAAGAAAAGCAAGAAGCTAAACGTAAAAGGGTAGAAGCACAAGGTATTGCCGATTACCAACGCATTATGAGCAGCGGCCTTACCGACAAGCAATTGCAATACGAACAAATACAAGTAATGAAGGGCTTGGTAACATCACCTAACAGTAAAGTAATAGTAATGGGTGGTAGTAAAACACCGATTATTATTGACGATAAAAAGTAACACCAATAAGTGTAATTATTCTAAAATCCCTCTGTAGCAATGGTTACAGAGGGATTTTTGTTTTGCGGAAATTCATTTTTCCCGATTTTATAATTCGGTTTTCCCGATGCGGCATGATATAGTTTTAGTTGTGGCTTTGTTTTGCACGATAATTATAAGCAATGCAAATGAAACTAATACTAACAACTATTGTGGCACTACTAACACTTAGTACCATAGCGCAAAGTGGTACTTTAAAAGGTAAAATTGTAACTACTGATGGTAAGCAAGCAGCTTATGTAAATGTGCAACTGAACACTACTAAACTAGCAACCATTTCAGATGAATTTGGTGTGTACGAACTTAAAAATATCCCCGTAGGCAACTACCAATTGACAGTATCGCTAGTAGGCTTGCAAACTATTACTAAGTCAATTACCATTAATGCCAATGCTACTTTGCAGGTAGATGTAACACTGGTAGAGAATGCAGTAAAATTAGATGAAGTAATTGTGCAATCAAGACGCAATTTAAATGCGACACCAGTTTCTATTGGTCGTGTAGCTATTAACCCCTTAGACTTGCCACAAGGCATTACAGTAGTGGGTAAAAATGTACTGCAAGACCAACAAGCACAACGTTTAAGTGATGTATTGAAAAATGTAAATGGTGTGTATTTGGCTAGCACTCGAGGCGCTACGCAAGAAAACTTTTCTGCACGTGGCTATAGTTTTTCAAGTACGAATATGTTTAAAGATGGTGTTCGTATTAACTCTGGCGCTATGCCAGAAACCAGTTCTTTAGAAAAGGTAGAAATATTAAAAGGTAGTGCGGCTATTTTGTATGGCAATGTATCGCCGGGCGGTATTTTAAATATGGTAACTAAGCAACCAAAATTTCAGCAAGGCGGCGAAGTATCTTTCCGTACAGGTAGTTTCGATTTGTACCGACCAGCCGTAGATATTTACGGCCCCATCACTTCTAAAATAGCTTACAGAGTAAATGGTGTGTACGAAAGTGCAGGTAGCTATCGTAATATTCCAAATTCTAAACGCTATTATGTAAACCCATCTTTATTGTTTAAGCTGAGCAACCGCACAGAATTATTGCTACAAGCAGATTACTTAAACCATGAGTTTACACCAGATTTTGGCATTGGTACTTACGACAATACTAAAATTCCTAACGTAGGCAGATCTGCATTTTTTGGTACACCTTGGCAATATGCTAAAACGCAGCAAACATCTACCACCGCTACTTTAAAACACCAACTAAGCGATACTTGGCAGTTAAATAGCTCATTATCTTATCAGCAATATGATAGAGATTATTATTCAACCGAACGTATACAAGCTGCCGCAAATGGTGACTGGGCAAGACCATTGAGCAGAACCAAAAACCATGAAGAATATTATATAGCACAAGTAAGTGCCAATGGTAAACTAACCATTGCAGGTATGCAGCATACAGTATTGGTAGGTGCAGATGCTGATAGGTATTTAACCAAAGCCACATCTTATACCAACCCAACCACTTACGATACCATCAATATTTTCGACGCAAAAAAATATACCGCTCGTACAGATATACCGGTGGCCAATGAGTTGCGTATGATTACCACACCTGTTATTCGTTTTGGTGCTTATGTGCAAGATTTAATCAGCATTACTAGAAAATTGAAATTGCTGGCTGGTGTACGTTTTTCTTACCAAGATGCAAGACCTATAGACACTATAACTTTTGCAACAGGTGTTCGCAAGCAAGCTACTACCAATAAAGTAGACAAAGCTTTTTCGCCGCGAGTAGGTTTGGTATATAAAATCACCAACTATAGTTCGGCTTTTGTAAGCTATGCCAATTCTTTCTCGGTTAATTCTGGTACCGATGTGTATGGCAATGCTTTAGCACCTTCTATTATTGACCAATATGAGATAGGTGTAAAAAATAATTTCTTTGGTGGTGCCTTATCGGCAAATGTGACAGCTTACCGAATTGTGAACAACAACTTAGCACAAACAGCCTTATTTGCTGCTGATGGTGTAACGCCTAATAGTAACACAAGTTTGAGAGCCTTAACTGGGCAAACCACAAGCGATGGTGTAGAGATAGATTTTGGTGTGCATGCACTAAAAGGCCTAGATGTATTGGCTGGTTATAGCTACAATTTTATTCGTTACACAAAAACGCCAGATACAAAAGGTAGTTTTATAGAAGGCGAAAGATTGATTAATAATCCTGCAAGTACGGCTAACGGTAGTGTGTTTTATACCTTTAATAATGGTGCGGTAAAAGGCTTAAAACTAGGTGCAGCGGCATTTTTTACAGGTACACGTTTTGCTGGTTTTAATAATACCAAAGGGCAAACACAAACCTATGCTCGCAATTTTGAAGTGCTTGGTTTTACAACGGTTGATATTAGTGCAGGTTATAACTTCAAGAAATATTCAATTATGACCAAAGTGTCTAACCTTACTAACACCTTTAATTATTATGTACACGAAAATTACAGTGTTAATCCTATTGCGCCTACGCAGTTTGTAGCCACTGTATCATATAAATTCTAGAATATACTTGCAGTTACATCTAGAATAGTGGCCTCAGCAATGAGGTCACTTTTTTTAAGTAGGTCCATTATTGTTAAGGGCACTTTACAATAAAGTAAGGCAAAACAAACTTGTAAAGCCTCACTTCACAATAAAGTAACGCAAAACAAACTTGTAAAGCCTCACTTCACAATGAAGTAGCGCAAAACAAACTTGTAAAGCCTCACTTCACAATGAAGTAGCGCAAAACAAACTTGCAAAGCTTCACTTTACAATAAAGTAGCGCAAAACAAACTTGTAAAACCCCACTTTACAATAAAGTAGGGCAAAAAATGGTTTAAATGCCTCACTTTACAATGAAGTGAAGCAAAAAATAGATTTTAGGTATTACTTCTTTAAGAAGTAGGGTAAAAAATGTTATAAATGCGTTACTTCTCTTGGAAGTAAGGCAAAACAAACTTGAAAAACCTGATTTCTTTAGGAAGTAATGAAATATAAGACAATGTGATTGCTAAGCAGCAGTAAATGCTACCTGATATTGAGAAATAGCGCTCTGCAATGCTGCAAAGCGAACAGAACGTACATACCGATAGCTATCGGTAGTTAGATGCTTCGTACACTCAGCACAGGCTACACAAAAGCATCATAGTAGTAATACAGTTGGTCAACAAAAAATAATATTTCAAATAGCGATAGTCAGTTATTATGCTTTGTTTCTTTGTGTGAAAATTTCCCCCTTCAATTTCCTTAACTTCGCAGCCATCAAAAAATTAGCCATGCATTGTTGCTAAAACCTTGCAGGCATTAACTTTCAGTAGTGTATCATGAGTGTTAAGTACAAAGAATTTTCTGGGTTACATTTACCAACAATAGAAAAAGAAATATTAGCGAAGTGGGATGAAAGCCAAGCTTTTGAACAAAGTGTGGCTTTGCGTGAGGGTAACGAGCCGTTTGTGTTTTACGAAGGGCCGCCAAGTGCCAATGGTATGCCGGGTATTCACCACGTAATTTCACGTACATTGAAAGACTTGGTGTGCCGCTACAAAACCATGCAAGGTTTTCAGGTAAAACGTAAAGGCGGTTGGGATACGCACGGCTTGCCGGTAGAATTAGGTGTAGAAAAAGAATTAGGCATTACCAAAGAAGATATTGGTAAAAAAATATCGGTAGCAGATTATAACCAAAAATGCCGTGAAGCGGTATTGCGTTACAAAAACGAGTGGGATAATATTACCAAGAAAATGGGTTATTGGGTAGATTTAAATAGCCCATACATCACGTTTGAAAATAATTACATCGAGAGCCTTTGGTGGATTTTAAGTAAACTATACGATAAAGGTTTGCTATACGAAAGTGTGAGCATACAACCTTACTCACCTGCTGCTGGTACAGGTTTAAGTTCGCATGAATTAAACCAACCTGGTACTTATAAAGATGTAAAGGATACGAGTGCGGTGGCGATGTTTGCCCTAGCCCTAAAGGGAACAAATGAAAACCATAAAGGCTTCAACGAATTTTTAAAAGCACCCCTTCAGGGGCAGGGGGCTTTCCTAATGGCTTGGACCACCACACCTTGGACGCTTCCTTCAAATTTAGGCTTAACCGTTGGGCCAAATATTGATTATGTGTTGGTGAAAACCTTCAATCCGTATTTACACACACCTGTAAATGTGATTTTGGCAAAAGCGTTATTGGGTAAATACTTTAAACCAGAAGGTGAAAACGGTGATTTTGACAATTATGCTGAAGGCGTAAAACTATTGCCTTGGAAAATATTATCAGAATTCAAGGGCAAAGATATTGAAGGTTGCACTTACGAGCAGTTAATGCCTTATGAAGCCAATTCTTTAGAAGCAATCCAAGCTATTACACCAAATGCAGAACCATTTAAAGTAATTCTAGGTGATTTTGTAACCACAGAAGATGGTACTGGTATAGTACATACAGCGCCTGCTTTTGGGGCAGATGACTTTAAAGTTGGTCAGAAAAATAATATTGGTATATTGACCATGGTAGATAAGCAAGGCAAATTTGTAGATGGCCTTGGTGAGTTTAGTGGTAGATATGTAAAGAATTATAAGGACGAGAAAGACTATGTAGATGTAAACGTAGACATCTGCGTGAAGTTGAAACTAAAAAACCGTGCCTTTAAAATAGAAAAATACGAGCACAGCTACCCACATTGCTGGCGTACTGATAAGCCTATTTTATATTATCCTTTGGATGCTTGGTTTATAAAAACCACGGCTCTAAAAGATAGAATGGTTGAGCTGAACAAAACCATCAACTGGAAACCAAAAAGCACAGGTGAGGGCCGTTTTGGTAATTGGCTAGAAAATATGGTGGATTGGAATTTGAGCCGCAGCCGTTATTGGGGCACGCCTTTGCCAGTATGGAGAACTGAAGATGGTGACGAAGAAGTTTGTATTGGTTCAATAGCACAGTTGCAATCATTAATACATGCTGATAGCCCTGTACAAAATGTAACTGACTTGCACAAACCACAGGTAGATGAAGTGATTTTAACATCGCCTAGCGGCAAACCAATGAAACGTGTAAGCGACTTGGTAGACGTATGGTTTGACAGTGGTGCCATGCCTTATGCACAGCAGCATTTTCCTTTTGAGAATAAAGAACTATTTGCACAAAACTACCCGGCAGACTTTATTGCTGAAGGTGTAGACCAAACTAGAGGTTGGTTTTATACCTTACATGCAATTGGTAGTTTAATTAAAGAAAGTGTAATAGAAGAGCTAGAGAAAGCTGGTTTGCCTACAGATAAAGTAGATGGTAGAGCTTACAAAACAGTGGTAAGTAACGGTTTGGTGCTAGATAAAAATGGCAACAAAATGAGTAAGCGTTTGGGTAACGTAGTAAACCCATTTGAAACCATTGATAAGTTTGGTGCTGATGCCACACGTTGGTATTTAATTACCAATGCTAGCCCTTGGGATAATTTAAAGTTTGATATCAACGGTATTCAGGAAGTACAACGTAAGTTTTTTGGTACTTTATACAATACCTACCAGTTTTTTGTATTGTATGCTAATGTTGATGGCTTTGCATTTAAAGAAGCTTACATGCCTTTGGTAGAACGTCCAGAAATTGACCGTTGGATTTTATCGTCTTTAAATACCTTAATTAAAAAAGTAACAGATGCCATGAACGATTACGAGCCTACACAGGCTGGTCGTTTAATGGAAGAATTTGTAGACGAGCATTTGAGTAATTGGTATGTGCGTTTGTGTCGCCGTCGTTTCTGGAAAGGCGATTACGAAGCCGATAAAATTTCTGCATGCCAAACTTTATATGAGTGTTTAGAAACCTTGACAAGATTGATGGCGCCAATTTCGCCATTCTTTAGTGATGCGGTATTTAACAACTTAAATGCGGTTTCTGGCAGGTTTAGTGTGCAAAGTGTACACCATGCTTTGTACCCAACTTATAATGCAGATGCAGTAGATGCAGCTTTAGAAGAGCGCATGCAATTAGCACAAGATGTATGTTCTTTAGTATTGTCGCTTCGCAAAAAAGTGAACATTAAAGTACGTCAGCCGCTACAAAAGGTGTTGATTCCTGTTTTAAATCCAACAATGAAGCAGCAATTAGAAAAAATTGAGGATTTAATTAAGGCCGAAGTAAATGTTAAAGAGTTAGAGTATATTACCGAGACAGAAGGTATTATTAAGAAAAAGATAAAAGCCAATTTTAAAACATTAGGTGCTAAATTGGGCGCTAATATGAAAGCTGCTGCTGCCGCCATTGCAGGTTTTAGCCAGCATCAAATTTCAGAATTAGAGCAAAATGGCTTTATAGAATTAGAGATTTCAAATCTCAAATTCGAAATTTTAACTGCTGATGTAGAAATTACAGCAGAAGATATACCAGGATGGAGCGTTGCAAGCAAAGGTAGTTTAACAGTCGCATTAGATATTACTATAACGGAAGACCTTCAAAACGAAGGAAATGCTAGGGAGTTAGTAAACCGTGTACAAAATATTCGAAAAGATAATGGTTTTGAATTAACAGACCGTATATTCGTAGAACTGCTTGACAATGCTGTATTCAAGTCAAGTATTATAAACTATAATGATTACATTTGCCGCGAAATTTTGGCAGAAAACATCACTTGGGTAGCCGATATTGAGGATGGCATCGAAATTGAAGTGAACGACGAAATGCTAAAAATACGCATAACAAAAAAAGGATAAAAGCTATGGCTGTTAAAAAACCTGCTCCTAAAAAAGCTGCTAAGGTATCTAAACCAGCAGCAAAACCTGCCGCTAAACCAACTGCGAAAGTGGTTGCAAAAGCTCCTGCAAAAAAAGCTGCGCCTGCTAAAAAGGTGGTAGCAAAAGTACCAGCGAAAAAAGCAGTAGTTGCAGCAAAAAAAGTAGCAAAATCAGTTTCTAAAGCTCCTGTAAAAAAAGCAGCTCCTGCTAAAAAAGTAGTAGCAAAACCAATAGCCAAAAAAGAAACCGCATCAACAAAAAAAGTGGTAGCTAAAAAGGTTGAAGTAAAAAAAGCAGTGGCTAAAGTAGCTGCAAAACCAGCAATAGCTAAAAAAATAGCGCGAGCTAAGCCTGAGGCCAGAGTAGTAGTAAAACCTACTAAGCCAGTGGCTAAGGTGGTTGCAGTACCTGCAAAAAAAGTAGTTTCAACAACAAAAACAGTAGCTAAGGTTGAAGAAAAACCTGTAGCTGCACCGGTAAAAAAAATGGCAAAGTCAAAAGCACCAGAAGTGCCAGCAACACCTAGAAAGCCCATAAAAAAGGCTTTAGAACCTATAAAAGAGGTGAAAGTTGGTAAAATAAGTACAAAATCAAGTGTTCCATATAATCCTGTTTACACACCCATGGAAAAAAGACCTAATACCCCAGCGCAATCAAGCGGTCCATTAGTTAAATACAGCGACGCTGACTTAAACGAGTTTCGTGATTTAATTAATAAAAAAATGGATACAGCTAAAAAAGAATTAGCTTATTTACAAGGTTTAATTACACGTAAAGATGAAGGTGGTGGTAACGATGAAGCTCGTTACATGACCATGGAAGACGGTAGCATGAGCATGGAAAGAGAACAACTGAGCCAAATGGCAGGTCGTCAAATTAGCTATATTGACCACCTTGAAAAAGCCATCATGCGTATAGAAAACAAAACATATGGTGTTTGCCGTGTAACTGGCAAACTGATTGATAAAGCCCGTTTAAGAGCCGTACCACATGCTACACTTAGCCTTGAGGCTAAACTAGGTTTAGTAAAACCGGGTAGCGAATAATCCATTTTCTAAAATATTCTAGTTTAAAAGCCATTCGTCTGCAAGCGAGTGGCTTTTTTGTTTACCAACTTTTGTACTACTATTTAGCGCCTGTTGTGTCACTCACTGCATCGCTTTGTTCGCTTTTCAGCTTATTTACAATTAGTAGTAATCAACTTTTAATGCGTTTGGGTTAATAGTTTTTCTTCTGCCTGTAACTAATTGCTATTTGCTGCGTTCAAACATCATTCATCATAAAAAACGCAACAAACAATGAAAACAGTTTTTACCGCATTACTAGCTATTATCAGTTTTACCACATTTGCCCAGCCATGGAGCAAAATAGAAGGCAATGGCAATCTCACAAAAAATGTAAGAACACTTGACAATTTTACGTCAATTGGCTCAGGTGGTTCTTGGGATGTTATTATTAGTTATGGCACGGATAAAGACGTAACTATTGAGGCCGATGAGAATTTGATTCCTCATATTATTACAGAAGTTAAAGGCGATAAATTGAATATTAAGACAGAGAACTACGTCAATCTAAAGTCAAAAAACAAAATTAAAATCTACGTATCGCTTACAAAAATTACTGGTATATCGCTAGCTGGTAGTGGCAATATTACTGGTATTGGTAATTTTACCAACGATGATAAAACCACTTTTTCAGTAGCTGGTAGCGGCAATATTAACCTCGATTTTAAAAGCATAGAAAAAGTAGGTATTTCAATTGCAGGTAGTGGTAATGTTGTTTTAAAAGGTAAAACTGAAGCGCTTGGTGTAAGTATTGCTGGTAGCGGTGATGCTATTTGTAAAGACTTAGTTGCTGATGACGTAAAAGTATCTATTGCTGGTAGCGGTAGTGCAAAAGTGAATGCTAGCAGCAGTTTAAAAGTATCTGTAGTTGGTAGCGGTGATGTGTATTATACAGGTGCGGTTACTAATATTTCTAAAAGTATAGCAGGTAGTGGTAAGGTTATAAAATTCTAATCTCATCTTTTTTTGAAATTGTGTAAGCCATGCTTTTTTAAAGTGTGGCTTTTTTGTGTTTAAACTTAGCCTTGCTGCCTACGCATGGTTTCTTACATTTGCGGCGAATTGGTTCATGGTTCATGACAAATAGGTCGTGGTAGAAACTATGAACTATTACCTATTATCAATGAACTTTCTTTTATAATGGAAATTACCGTTAAAACCGCCGAGCAATTACGTCTTACCGCTGAAGAATTTGAGTTAATAAAACAAAAACTTGGTCGCACACCAAACTTTACTGAGTTGTGTAGCTTTAGTGCTATGTGGAGCGAACACTGTAGTTATAAAAACTCTATCAAATGGCTAAAAACATTGCCAAGAGAAGGCGGTAAACTTTTAGTTGCAGCAGGTGAAGAAAATGCAGGGTTAATGGATATGGGTAATGGCTTTGGTGTAGTATTTAAAATAGAAAGCCACAATCACCCAAGTGCTTTAGAGCCGTTTCAAGGCGCAGCTACAGGTGTTGGTGGTATTCAACGAGATATTTTTACAATGGGTGCAAGACCAATTGCATCGCTAAACAGCCTTCGCTTTGGTAATCTAAAAGATAAAAAAACACAACACTTATTACGTGGTGTGGTGCATGGTATAGGCCATTATGGCAACTGCTTTGGTGTGCCTACTGTAGGTGGTGAAGTGTATTTTGAAGATTGCTACCATACCAATCCTTTGGTAAATGCCATGAGCGTTGGTATAATGAAGGCAGATAAAATGATTAGCGCCACAGCAAAAGGTACTGGAAATCCTGTATTTTTTGTAGGCAGTGCTACGGGTAAAGATGGTATTGGTGGTGCAAGTTTTGCTAGTGCCGATATTAATGCAGATTCTGTACAAGAACTACCAGCGGTGCAAGTGGGTGATCCATTTCAAGAGAAAAAGTTATTAGAAGCTTGTTTAGAACTGATAGATACTGATGCTATTGTTGGTATGCAAGATATGGGTGCAGCCGGCATTATATGCTCTACTGCCGAAATGAGTGCAAAAGGTGGTGTAGGTATGCGTATAGATTTAGAGAAAGTACCAACTCGCCAAAAAGATATGAAAGCTTGGGAATTGCTATTGAGTGAAAGCCAAGAACGTATGCTGATTGTAGTAGAAAAAGGTAGAGAAAAAGAAGTACTAGATATTTTTGAAAAATGGGATTTATCAGCTAGTAACATAGGCGAGGTAACAGATGATGGCTTGTTGAAATTTTACATGAATGGTGTTTTAGAAGCCGAATTGCCAGCGGAAGAATTGGTACTTGGTGGTGGTGCACCTCAATACACAAGAGACTATACTGAGCCAAAATATTTTGTAAAAATTGCCGATTTTAAACTTGAAAGTATTACTGATATTAAAGACAATGCTGAGTTAAAGGCTACTGTTGAAGCATTAATACAAATACCAAATATCGCTAGCAAACGTTGGGTGTACACACAATACGATAGTATGGTAGGTGCGGCAAACATGAGTACCAACGACCCAAGCGATGCAGCTATTGTTTTGGCAAAAGGTACTGGTAAAGCACTAGCTATGACAGTTGATTGCAACAGTAAATATGTATTTGCAAACCCTTATGTTGGCGGTATGATAGCCGTTGCTGAGGCTGCTCGTAATATCGTTTGCAGCGGTGGCGAGCCATTAGGTGTAACCAATTGCTTAAACTTTGGTAATCCTTACGACCCAGAATTATACTACCAATTTGTAAAAGCAGTAACAGGTATGGGTGATGCTTGTAGAAAGTTCAATACACCTGTAACAGGCGGTAATGTTAGCTTCTATAATCAAAATCCTGATGGTCCTGTATATCCAACACCAACCATTGGTATGGTGGGTGTATTAGAAGATATTACTACCAAAATGACCATGTACTTTAAACAAGAAGGCGATGTGATTTTGCTGGTAGGCAATCAAAAAAATGATATTGGTTCAAGTGAGTATTTACACAAACTAAAAGCTGTAGAATATTCGCCAGCACCATATTTTGATATTGACGAAGAGTTTAACACACAGCAATTTATTAAAGATATAATTGCTCAAAAGTTTATCCAATCTGCACATGATGTTAGTGAAGGTGGTTTGATTGTTACGCTGCTAGAAAGTGGTTTTCAGAAAGGCTTAGGTTTTTCAGTAGCAACAACCAATAAAGATATTAGAACAGACGCTTACTGGCTAGGTGAGGCACAAGGTAGAGTGGTGATAAGTACTACAGCAGCGCAAGCAGTAGATATAAAGGCAGCAGCGCAAGCAAGTAATATTGCTGTTGTAGAATTGGGTGCAGTTACTAGTGGTGCTATTGTAGTAAACAATAACAACTGGGGTAGCATCAACGATTGGAAAGAGAAATACGATACAGCTATTGAAAAATATTTAAACTAGCCCCTAACCCCTAAAGGGGGTTTTATACATCATATTTACAAAAAATGGAAAGAGAGAGTGTCATAAATGAGAGTTTTAAAAACTCACCTTTAGGGGCTGGGGGCAACAGTGGCAGCATCATTGTTACTGGTGCGGCCGGCTTTATTGGCTCTTGCATGGTGCAGTTTTTAAATGAAAATGGCTATCGCAACATTATTATTGTAGATGATTTTGGTGTAGAAGAAAAGCGAAGAAATTGGGAAAATAAACAGTTTGCCGAAGCGATTGAAAGACAAAGTTTATTTGAATGGCTAGCTGCAAATAATCCTAAAATAGCTACAGTTATTCATCTTGGTGCAAGAACCGATACCACTGAATTTAACTATGCTATTCATCAAGCATTAAACGTAGAATATTCGCAAAATATTTGGCAGTATTGTACAGAAAATAAAGTGCCATTAATTTATGCTTCATCGGCTGCAACCTACGGTGGTGGTGAGTTTGGATACGATGATAACCACGAATTGCCTTTTCAATTACAGCCATTAAATCCTTATGGTGTAAGTAAAAATGAGTTTGATAAATGGGCAATCCAACAAACTGAAACGCCACCATTTTGGGCGGGCTTAAAGTTCTTCAATATTTATGGGCCAAATGAATACCACAAAGGCAGAATGGCTAGTGTCATTTGGCATTCGTTCAAGCAAATAAAAGCCAACGGCTTGGTTAAATTATTTAGAAGTCATAATCTTAATTTTAAAGATGGTGAGCAACTGCGTGATTTTGTGTATGTAAAGGATTTATTAAAAGTAATGTTGTGGATGATGGAAAAGTCAATAGTCAATGGTGAATTGTCAAAGGATGCAACTTTCACTATTCACTATTCACCATTCACTAATGGTCTTTACAATTTAGGTACTGGCACAGCTCGTAGTTTTTATGCATTAGCTTCTGCTACTTTTAGAGGGCTTGATTTAGAGCCTAATATTGAATTTGTAGACATGCCTTTAGATATTCGAGATAAGTACCAATATTTTACCGAAGCTAATATGCAAAAGCTACACAACGCTGGCTATACTGAACCTTTCTACACTTTAGAAGCTGGTGTAGACGATTATGTACGCAATTATCTCTCTGCCAATAAAATTTATTAAATTTGGGGTAAATGTTGTGTTATGAGTGTATTAGAGATGAAAGAGATTATCAAAGAAAAAATTGATAATACGCAAGACGAAATCTTGTTAAATAGAATTAATGACTTAATTAATGCTGCCGAAAATGAACCTCGATTAACGGCTGAAGAACTATTTGACTTTACCGTTTCTCGTTTCGAGAATACATTAAAGCGTTTGGCACAATGATAACGCTACAAGATGTCTTACGGTTTCACGAATTGTCTATTCAAAAGTTTGGAGGTTCACAAGGCATACGAGATGAAGGCTATTTACAAAGTGCAATAGAAAGACCATTTTCTACTTTTGCAGGCGAGGAATTATATCCTACACCTTACGAAAAAGCGGTAGCAATTTTAGAAAGTATTTTAAAGAATCATCCTTTTGTTGATGGTAACAAGCGTACAGCGTTAATTGCATGTGATGCTATGTTACGTTTACATAAGCTAATATTTACACTTTCAGAAGCTGAGGCTTATGACTTTGTTATAAACGTTGCGACCACACAAATAGACTTTGAAGGTGCTGTAGAGTTTTTAAAATCTAAATCGGTTCAATTATAAATCATGAATAAAAAAATTGCCATTATCGGCGGCGGAAATTTAGGTGCTTCTATAGCTGAAGGGCTTATTAATAGTGGCTTTATTGTGCCACAGCATATTATTATTACGAAGCGTAACATTAGCACTTTAGGTGCATTAGAAGAAAAAGGCGCTTTAGTAAGTAATAATAATTTAGAAGCTGCTGGCTTTGCAGATTATATCATTTTGGCTATTAAGCCTTTTCAAATTAAAGAAGTACTAGAGCAGCTAAAGCCAAAGTTAGATAGCAAGCGTCATGTATTAATTAGCGTGGTAAGTGGTGTTTGGGTAAAAGATATGCAAGATGTTTTGGGTAATGATTTTGCCATTTTCAGAGCCATGCCAAACACTGCTATTGCCATTCAAGAAAGTATGACCTGTATTAGCGATAGCAATACCACTAACGAGCAACGTCAGTTTGTAAAAGATTTGTTTAACCAACTTGGTCAGTCTGTTTTTATTGAAGAAAAACTAATGGATGCAGCTACGGTGCTAGGTGCTTGTGGTACTGCTTATGCTATGCGTTATATAAGAGCTAATATTCAAGGTGGTATAGAAATTGGTTTTAGTGCTTCAGTTGCTTCTTTAATTGCTGCGCAAACGGTAAAGGGTGCGGCTGAATTGTTGCTACAAAAAAATACGCATCCTGAGCAAGAGATTGATAAAGTAACCACGCCTAAAGGCTGTACCATTGCTGGCTTAAACGAAATGGAACACCAAGGTTTTAGCTCATCTTTAATAAAAGGTATAGTTACTAGCTACAAAAAATTGCAATAGACTTAACTCAATATTTCTTTTAAATACAAAAAAGGTGTTTGCCAACGGCAAACACCTTTTTTGTATTTAAATTAATCTTTCTTTTCATCAGGTTTGTTACCACCTTCTTCTCTAGGTGGCCTTGGTCCTCTATCACGGTTTTGTGGTGGTCGCTGATTATGCCTTGGTCCTTGTGGTCTTTGATTATTGTTACCACCTTCTCTAGGCTGCTGCTGCCCACGTTGTTGTGGCGGTCGCTGTGGCACATTAGGTCTTTGTTCTCTAGGTGATTGTGGTGGTCTTTGGTTATTATTACCACCTTCTCTAGGCTGTTGTGGCCCACGTTGCTGTTGCGGTGGCTTTTGTTGTTGCTGAGACGTTTGGTTCGGTCTTGCTTCTCTAGGCCCACCTTGTTGAGGGCGCTCATTTCTTCTATCATTACCGCCACCACGTTGCTCATTATTGCCACGTCTATCTTGGTTTCTAGCGTTTCTATCGTCGTCTCTTCTACGTCTATCGTTCTTTTCTAGGCTTTGCAGGCTTATTTGCCCCACCACATCTACAAACGTAGGCTCTACCTCTTTTGGCTTGCCAGTAGTTACATCTACAGGTTCTAAATCTTCAGGTCTTATCCCTTGTGCATTTAGGCGTTTTATTTCTTTTACACGCTGAATGGTTAAAGGATAATGCTTGCTACCACCTTGAACAATGTACCACATCAAGTTTTTAAAAATGTCTTTCTTTATCAAAAAGGCATTACCCTTAGCGGTTTCTATGGTGTCTGCATTATCTGGAAATTGCTGCAATGCATCTAAATAAGTATCTAATTCGTAGTTTAAGCAACATTTCAAGCGCCCACATTGGCCACTTAACTTGGTTTGGTTAATAGACAAGTTTTGATAACGAGCTGCCGTTGTATTCACACTTTTAAACTCAGTTAACCAAGTACTACAGCACAATTCTCTACCACAGCTACCTATGCCACCCACTTTTGCAGCTTCTTGTCTGATGCCTATTTGACGCATTTCTACCTTCAGCTTAAACTCTGCGGCAAACATTTTAATCATTTCTCTAAAGTCAACCCTATCATCGGCCGTATAAAAAAATGTTGCTTTTTTACCATCTGCCTGAATGTCAATTTCACTCAACTTCATTTGCAACTTCAATTCTATCGCAATCTCGCGGCTACGTGCTTGAATCTTCGCTTCACGACCTTTGCTAATTTTAAAGCTTTCAATATCTCTATCGTTACTTGGTCTTAGCACTTTTTTCATTTCGCTACTAAACTCATCTACACCTCGTTTCTTTAGTTGCAGGCGCACAAGCTCGCCACTCAAACTTACTTCACCCACATCAAAACCGCCCACACCTTCTATGGTTACATAGTCACCTTTTTCAAAATAGTGCGATGATGTATTTCTAAAAAACTCTTTACGGCTGCCTTGTTTAAAACTCACTTCAAGCACCTTACAACTGCTTTCTACGTCAGCTATCGGCAAGTTATTTAGCCAGTCATGCACATTCATACGGTTACAACTACCAGTACTGCAACCGCCATTGCTTTTACAGCCACCCGGTTTGGTACCACAAGATCCACAAGCCATTGTATATTACATTTTCTGTGTTAAACTAAAATTTTATTGTAGCGTAATGCTTTTGTAACCAACGCTAGTACTACTATGTAGCATAATGAAGCCTGTGCTGAGTTTACGAAGCATCTACACTTGTACGCTTTGTTCTTTGTTGAGGCTAGGTAATACAGATACGTAAAACCCTTGTAGATATTGTGCCAATGAAGCAGTAGAATAGACCAATAAGAGAATCATTATGCCGAATGCGCCCAAGCAATAGTACTGTTTACCAATTGCGAAATCCTTTTATCAAAACCCATCAAACCAATTATATCATCAACCATTCGGGATACTTAAACAACTGTCTCTCCATCAAACTATCACAAAGCTCATACAACACCACCACATTTACCTCTAAACTCAAAAATAGGTAATTAATTATTTTATGACGTGGATAATTTGAGGGACTATCTAAATTTCGTTTTATGAAAAACAGTGTCGACGGTAATTAGGTTTGTTTGACCTTTAAAACGAGTGCCTCTTGGACCTAATCCTGTCGCTAAAATTACATTGGATAGTTCTGAAATTTCAATACTGTCTAATGTAATTTTTTTGATTGAAGCCCATTCTGCACATTTAAATAAATTGGCGGTATAGTTGCTGGTATCGCTTAGTGGCTTCAAGTAACCATTCATTTTTAAAGATCTAATATTGAATATGTTCGAAATGATTTGAAAAGTGTCTTTTATGCTTTTTTCGAAAACTATTTTTACAGCTATATTAGCTTCAGTAGCCAAATCAGCATCTATACTAACATATCCTGTTGTTCTTACAAAAGCTTTTATACGAGATTTCGGTGCATTATAAACTGCTGTTGTTTCAAAATCATAATCACTAGCCCAAAGACTAATAAAATTACATGAATAAATAATTATTGAGAAAAGGGATGATACCAAAATACTTTTGAATTTCATATTAAGTCCATTGAGTTATTACAAACTTTATGACAGTTAATTTTGTGCCTTTCATTCACGCAAAGTCTCATAAAGAAAAGCAGTCGTGAGACTCTACGCATCCTTCAATTACCTATATCTCACGAATATTATCTCCCCCCAATCCTACCCACCCTGCTGTGGTGTACTAGGTTTTGGTGTAGCAGCTAGTGCATTGGCTTTGGCTATTAGTTCGTTAAGGTCGCCTATGCAAGTTTCGTATAGCGCAATGTCAAGGCCATCGGCTCTGTCGCTTGTGTAGCGGCTTACTAGTAAGTCAGTGGTTTCGGTGTAAAGTGCCGTTGCTTTTTTGCGTATCTCGCTAAAGCTTTCTATGGTATTATTAGTAGCGGTATCGCTTATTCTGTTGCTGTATTGTTTTGCAAATTCGTTGTTTACCTCGCCCAAAGCCGTAATCCACAATGTACCATTCATGGCTGCAAGTGCGGCTTTGCGTTCTGCATTATTGGTAAAGCCTTCTACAATAGCGGTAAGAATGGTAGTTTCAGATAGTTGGTTTTGCTGTGCAATATTGCTGCCAAAGCCTTTTACAAAAGCTAACAGTTTTACCGCATCGGCAGCTATGGCTGCATCGGGGTAATCTGTCATGGCGTCTAAAAATTTAATAAAGCCCGAAATCAAAATATCACGTTTTCTGTCTAGTTCGTTCAATAGCTTGGTAAGTTGGCTAGCTTGTTCCTTATCAAGTGCCGCCGCCAAGAGGGCAAATACAGCCATTAAGGCATCCACCTTGTTTTTAATTTTCAGTTTTACTACATCGTACTTAGTAAATAGGGCTACGGTTTGCTTTAAGAAGCCAAAAAACTCGGTGTTAATGAGTGCTTTAATTTTTACGTTTGCTAGTTTCATAGTATGCTTGTTTAGTTAGCCAAATATATTAATTAATTGCACAAACACCCAAGTTTTATGGGGAAATTATTTTATACAGATAGAATATGCTTCCCTAAGTTGGGGAAAGGCTTTATGAGCGTAAAAAATAGTTTCCCAAGTTGAGGAAACGCATTATGAGTATAAAAAACGGTTTTCTAAGTTGGGGAAAGGCTTTATGAGCGTAAAAAATGGTTTCCCAAGTTGAGGTAAGGCTTTATGCGTATAAAAAATGCTCTCTCAAGTTAGGGAAGGGCTTTATGAGCGCAAAAAATGATTTCCCAAGTTGGGGAAAGGCTTTATGCGTGTAAAAAAATTTCCCAAAAAAAGAGCGTCACTGCGAGGAACGAAGCAGCCTAAATGCTATTACCAGATTGCTTCGTTCCATGCAATAACGTTTAAGCATAAAAGATTACTATGGATTTTTGTGGAATAGCTTGTTTACGACATCTAAATCATGCTATAATTCCTAAACCATGAAATTCATATACCGAATATCTATTTGCTTATTACTAACTACTTGTAACAATAACATTAAGTCTGAGGCTAACCAAGCTGCAAATGATTACTGCGATTGTATTCACAATAATAAAACCAGTTTTAAAGAGAAGCAGGCCTTAAATTCCTATTGTTTGAGAGTGATATACAAGAAGTACAGATTGTTCAAACTATGCTTAGATGATATGTCTGGTTCAAACGTTAATTTCTTATCACCCACACAAAAAGATAGTGTTAAGACATTTAGAATTTATTTTGATAAGCAAATAGAAGGTTGTGCATTGGAAAAATGAATCAGTTGTTTTCCAATGGTATTACCAAACCTGTCAGGTCTTAAAGACCTGACAGGTTTATTAAACCAAAACCTTACCGCCCACATAAGTTCTTGCTTTTTCTTTTGCAAATGATTTAAACTTGTAGCACAAACTATTTGCTATGAGTATAAAACACTTTTTCGGTTGGGCTTTGCTGTTGTTGCTAAGCGCTAGCAGCACATTTGCCCAAACCATCCCTTCACCCAAACAACATTTTGGCTTTGCTATTGGTGACGATTACCAACTAGCTACGTACACCCAAACAGCCGCTTATTTTAAAAAACTAGCCGAAACAAGCCCTCGTGTAAAACTGGTAGATATTGGTAAAACCGAAGAAGGTAGAACGCAATACATGCTCATTATTTCTTCGCCAGAAAGCTTGAAAAACCTAGATAAATACAAAGCCATTTCGCAGCAGCTAGCCCACGCAGACGGGCTTACAGACGAGCAAGCACGTACCTTAGCCAGTGAAGGCAAAGCCATTGTGTGGATAGATGGTGGTTTACATGCAACAGAAGTGGTTGGTGCGCATCAACTAATAGAAACGGCTTGGCAACTAAGCAGCCGCACCGATGCAGAAACGGTAAACCTGCTAAATAATGCCATTGTATTAATGACACATGCCAACCCTGATGGGCAAGAATTGGTAAGCAACTGGTACATGCGTGAAGCAAAACAAGAAAAACGCACTACTAACTTTTTACCAAGATTGTATGAGAAATATGCTGGTCATGATAATAACCGTGACTTCTACATGTTTAATTTAAAGGAAAGCCAAAATATGGGTAGGCAGTTGTTTGTAGAATGGCTACCGCAAATTATGTACAACCACCACCAAACTGGCCCTGCTGGTACGGTAGTGGCTGGCCCACCATTTAGAGATCCATTTAACTACGTGTTTGACCCTTTGGTGATGACAGAACTAGATGCAGTTGGCGCATCTATGATTAATCGCTTAAACGCAGAAGGTAAACCTGGCTATACCAAACTAGGTGGCTCGGTATATTCTACTTGGTACAATGGCGGCTTGCGCACCTCTACTTATTTTCACAATATGGTAGGTTTATTAACCGAAATTATTGGTAGCCCTACACCTATGGAAATACCAGTAGTGCCAGATAGATTAATACCTAGTAGTGCGAATCCTTATCCAATTTTGCCTCAAAAATGGCGTTTTAGACAGTCAATAGATTATTCAGTATCGCTTAACTATGGTGTACTAGATTATGCCGTAAGACACAGAGATGAATTGCTGTATAATATTTACAAAATGGGCAAAGCCTCTATACAAAAAGGCGAGAAAGATAATTGGGGCTTGTCGCCAAAATTCTCTGCCGAAATAACTAAACTAGCACAAGCAGCACAGCCTACTACACCAAGAACAGAAGAAGCAGGTGGTGAAGGTAGAGGCAGAAATAGTATACCATTAAAACTGTATGATTCTGTATTAAAAAAGCCAGCGTATCGTGATGCTCGTGGTTATATTATTCCCGCTAATCAGCCAGATTTTGCCACTGCTACACATTTTATAAATACCTTAATTACCAGTGGTATGCAAGTGCATAAAGCCACAGCCGATTTTACCGTTGGCGGTAAAACATACCCTAAAGGTTCGTTTGTTGTAAAAACCAACCAAGCTTTTAGACCACATATACTAGATATGTTTGAACCACAAGATCACCCTAATGATTTTCAATATCCGGGCGGGCCACCAATAGCACCATACGATGCAGCTGGCTGGACGCTTGCTTACCAAATGGGTGTGCAGTTTGATAGACAAATTGATGCTTTTGATGGGCCATTTGAAAAGATTGCTTATGGCGAATTACAAACCGCAAAAGGTAGTATTACGCCTTCGGCAAAAACGGCTGGTTACTTATTAAATGCTCGTGCCAATAATGCGTTTGCAGTTGCGAATGATTTGCTAAAAGCAGGTATAGAAGTATTTAGAACCAATGATTCTGTGTACAATAATTTCAATAAAGGGTCATTCTTTATTCCTACTTCTGGTAAAAATAAAGCTGCTGTAGAACAAGCCATAGTAAGCCTTGGTGTGGATGCGGTAACATTGGCAAAACGTCCTACTAATCTTACCAAAATAAATCCTGCACGTATTGCCATTTGGGATACTTACGGTGGTTCTATGCCATCTGGTTGGTTGCGTTTGATAATGGAACAATACCATTTTGCAGCAGACGTGATTTATGCAAAAGATATTGATACTGGCAAATTAAAAACCAAGTACGATGTGATTGTATTTGTGGGCGGTGCTATTCCTTCATTGACAGCTAATGCAGGTAGAGGCTTTGGTTTTGGCGAGCCAAAAGCAGATTCAATACCAGAAGAATATCGTAACCGCTTAGGTAGAATTACTGCTGCAAAATCTATCCCTCAACTGAAACAATTTTTAGAAGACGGTGGTAATATCATCACCATTGGTAGCAGTACCAATTTGGCGTATCATTTAAATTTACCAGTAAAAAATGCCTTGGTAGAAACCGTAAACGGTGTAGAAAAAACTTTACCGGGCGAGAAATATTATATACCTGGTAGCATCTTAAAAGTAAGTGTAGATACCACACAGTTAGCAGCTTACGGTATGCCATCGCAAGCTGATGTGTATTTTGATGCAAGCCCTGTGTTTAATATTTTGCCAGAAGGTCAATCGAAAGGCACAATTAAACCATTGGCATGGTTTGCAAGTGCACAAAGTTTGCGTAGTGGTTGGGCTTGGGGGCAATCTTATTTAAACGGTGGTGTAGCTGCATTTACCGCCAAAGTCGGCAAGGGTAATTTGTATGCTTTTGGCCCAGAAATTACGTTTAGGGCACAGCCTTATGGCACGTTTAAGTTATTATTTAATGGTTTGTATCAATAGGAAAATATTTTTGATAAAATAAATGAGCCGCCCAAAAGGGCGGCTCATTTATTTTACACATCTACCACTACACTATTCTTTAAAATATGAAACAACTTAATGGTTAATGCTTGAAATAGCATTTTACCATTGGCGTTACGCTCTATGTAATAAGCCGCTTTATCTAGTTCTTCTACTATGGCTTGTTGTTGACTTACAGACGCAATTTTATTGAGTCTTAAGGCAAATTCTTTTTGTGCTTCTGCAATGGCAAAACTGTCTGCGCCTAACACTTTGATGCGTACACTTTGCTCTATTAAATGACCAAAAAAACGTAGAAATTGTTTCTGTTTTTCACGGCCAAGTTTGCTGATGTCTTCAGTAAATTTTATTTGTGCTACAGGGCCACCTCGTAAGGTACTGTTCAGCCAATCCTTAAGCAAGCTAAGCCAATCTTCTTCGTTGTGTTGTAGTAGTTGCAAGGCTTCTCTGTAATTGCCTTCGCAAATAGCTGCTGTTTGTGCCGCCACAGAAGGGCTGGTATTTGCACGTTCTATTAGCGCAGCTTCTACTTCTCTATCATCAAGCTTAGGCACTTTTACAAGCTGGCAGCGGCTAAGAATGGTTTGTATAATTTGCTCTTCATTTTCTGCCACCAAAATAAACAGGGTATTCGGTGGCGGTTCTTCTATCAGCTTCAGTAGTTTGTTACCTTCTTTACCCAAATATTCAGGCATCCAAAGTACCAAAACTTTGTATTCGCTTTCAAAGCTTTTAAGGCTTAGTTGACGCATAATGTCATTACATTCTTCAGCTGTAATATTGCCTTGCTTATTATCTGCGCCTAAAAATTGTAGCCAATCGTACACATTGCTATAAGGCGATTGCTGTATAAATTCTCGCCATTCTGCTATATAATCGGTGCTTTTCGGTTTGTCACCACTTTTACGTGGTATTACTGGGTAAGCAAAATGTATATCTGGATGCATTAATTGTTCTGCCCTTTGAAAACCAGGTTGTGCTGGTAATTCTTCTGGTAAAACAAAACTTGGTTTGGCCTCTAAGGCACTAAAACCGCCAAATAAATCTTCTACTACAGGCGAGGCTGTGGGCTGGCACACTACAAATTGTGCAAAAGCTAAGGCAAGTGGCAAAGCGCCGCTACCTTCTTTACCCAAAAACAACAAAGCATGGCTTAAACGGTTTTGCTGCACCATTTCTACCAAATGTTGCTTTACCTCATGCTGACCAATGACATCTTTAAACTGCATTGCAGCGAAGATAATAGTTGATTTAGGATTTGTGATTTAGGATTTGTGGCAAACTAGTTTTAAAATAAAAAAAGGACAACCAATTGGTCATCCTTTTTCTATTCTTCAAATCCTATAAATCTTGGTTCAGACGAATTATTTCAACCATTTAGTAATTTCTTCGCTGTCTGGTTCTACTTTACTAGGAAAAGCTGCAATCATTTTGCCGTTTTCGTCTAATAAGAATTTGGTAAAATTCCAGCCAACAGTCGCATCTAATACACCATTTTCAGCTTTACTAGTCAACCATTTGTAAATAGGTGCAACATCGTTACCTTTTACACTGATTTTGCTTGCCATAGGAAATGTTACCCCAAAACGTGCTTTACAGAATTGTGCAATTTCGCCATCGCTACCAGGTTCTTGGCTACCAAAATTATTTGCAGGAAAACCTACAATAACTAATTTGTCTTTGTGCGCATCGTACAATTTTTGTAAGCCTTCGTACTGGCGTGTGTAGCCACATTGCGAAGCCACATTAACAACTAAGATTTTTTTGCCTTTGTATTTTGCAAAATCTATCATGCCGCCATCAATGCTTTTTACTTTAAAGCTGTGGATAGAATTATTTGCTGGCATTGTAAATGCTGATAACATAACGACTGCTACTAGTGTTAAGAAATATTTCATGGTAATAGTTTTTATTGTAAACAAAATTGGGTGAATAAAGTTGTAATTACGTGGTAAAATGATAAATGGTTCATTCTTACCACATAGGCGTATAGACTCATAGAAAATAAACTACTGTGCCTTTGTGTCTATGTGGTGAAAAAACTATTGCTTTTCGTAGCAACCTAAATCTGGCAAATTGCCTAGTATTCTTGCATTACCATCTAAATCGGTAAGTACACCTGTAGCTACACCCTTATTAATACAAGGCGAGGTAGCTTTTAAGCGAAAATTAAAATAACGTTTGCCCACATCAATACTATCAAAAATTGGTAATTCATTTTTCAAGCTATTGGCAATAGTTGCATTGGCCGAAATATCTGTTTTTGTTTTGTACAGTACATTGCTAAGTGTAACATTAAAAGCTGCTGAGGTGTTTTTTGCTAGTGTAATCTCATCATTTGCCAAACCGCCTTCACCATAAATAATGCTGTTTTGAATGCTAACTGAAAGCGGATTAAACTGATTGCTACTATTGGTGTTACTAAGCGTTACTGCTGAATTTTTATGGTCAATATAACTATTACCGATGGTTACAAATGTGCAGTGGTTAAAGCTATAAGTACCGCCACTAGTAATGTACAGGTTGTAACCACAATTACTTATCAAACAGTTGCGAGCTGCAATACTACTGTTGTTGCCGCCAATGGCTACATCGTAAATATTATCTAAAATACATTCGTTTAAAGTAAGTTTGGTACTAGCAGCAGGCGATTGAGCAATGGCACCTTGATACGCATTTTTAATAATACAATACTGCATTACATTATTGCTACTGTTTTGGGTAAAATAAATACCCGGCCAAGCACCAGGATAATCTTTGTAAGGCGCATCAATTCTATCGCTTTGAAAACTGATACGTGTGCTGTCGTATTTTTCGCCAATGGCTTTTAAAGTGCCATTTACAAGCATCGGTGCATCTGCATGTAAGTACACTTTTGTGCCTTTGTTAATGGTAAGCGTTTTGCCATCATTTACCGTAAATACACCAAGCAATACAATAGGTAAAGTGTTGGTCCAAGTGGTGTCTTTGGTTACAGAAGCGTTGCGTAAAAAACGAGCATTTTGCCCAAAGGTCTCAAGCTGCAAATAACGATTATTGCCGTTGTAATTTATTTTAATACTATCTCTTACTATAAAAGGTAGATTAGCTGCATTAGGATTGATACTTACGGTTACAAAACCATAAATACTATCATTGGCTGCAATTTCAATATTAGGCAAGTTAGTGCCAGAATAGCCGTCAATATTCATTTTAAAGAAAGAACTGCTGCCGCCCATTAACTGCACACTACTTAAAATAAGCCTTTGATTGTTAGGATTGTAAATGCGAAAATATTGTGTGGTTGAGCCTGTACTTGTAAATACCGTATCAAAATGTATGGTATCTTCTGATAAGCGTAACAAGGCATCGGCACTCGTAATAATGCTTTCTTTTTTACATGAAGATGCAATCAAGATAAGTATCGTAGCAATTGCAAGGGTAAAACATCTCATGTGGTAAAAATAGTGCGTAATTAAATAGCAAATGCAACAGTGATAATACTCAGCTTGGTATTGGGTGCCTGTAATATTTCGTAGCCACAAGCTTCTAACGTTGCGCCTGTTGTGGTAATATCATCTACAAGTAGTACATGCTTACCAGCAATACTAGCTTCATTAGCTAGTGCAAAAACGCCTTCCATATTTTGCCAACGGTCTATGCGTTTTTTGTTGGTTTGCGATTGTGTAAAAATGGTACGCTCAACTGCATCTGTACAAATTGGTTTGGGCCAAGTTTTACTAATGCCTTCGCAAATAAGTAAAGATTGATTGTAGCCTCTTTTGGCTTCTTTTCGATCGTTAAGTGGCAATGGTATAAGAACATCTACATCATCAAATCTATCGGTAGCGCTTAATTGATTTCCTATTAATTTACCCAAGAAAATGCCTATCTCTTGATGGTTCTTGTACTTTAGTTGCGTTACCAAATGTTGCACCAAACCATCTTTATGAAAGTAAAAGCCACTAGCGGCAGCCTCTACTTTTAGTCGGCCATAAAAGCTTTGTTCTACTGGGTTATTGGCGGTAGCTACAAAGCCTGTTACTGGCATATCATGTAGACATTTAGCACATAAATAGCTATCATCATTCAAAACATCGGTACCACAGCCCTCGCAGTTATGCGGGTAAAGCAGGTGGCTAAAACTGTTGATGTATGATTTAACTATTGGAAGCATTATTAACCGCTGATAGATTTGATTGAATGATATTCTGTGATTCTTAGATAGATACCGATGATTGAAAGTTAAATCTTATTTCACAAGCTCGAATCCATTTTTATAAGTTTCATATTTAAAACGTCCTGTACCTAATTGCTCTTCTTTGTTATTTATATAAACAATCCAATAATCACCGCCACTTTCATAATGCCAGTTTCCAGATTCTAAATTTTTCTCACCTTTTATCACTTTGTAAGTATTGTTTTCTTTTAATATTAGCTTGCAAGAATCACAATTCGGATAATCTGACAAATTATACGTTCCTACATACTCTAATTCTGACTGGCGATGGTTTTTTATATTATTGGTAAGGAAAGAAATAAAAAGATAAAGACTTAAGATGAATCCCCCAGCATAAAACAACTTTACAACATTCTTTTTTGAAATAATAATTTTTAGTACGCACAATACTGCGCTGATTGCTAGAACTAAGTAAATCACCATAACGATTAATTCTCCTAGAGCATTCATTTTGTCATTGTTTACTTATTGATACAATTTCTATGAGCCTATTGTGTCTATGTGGTAAAATGCTTACTTGTGAAAATAAATACCATTGGCTTGCGCTGTACAAGTAACTACCAAATCGTTTATGCAAACATGGGCTGGCAAAGTAGCGCAGTAAAACACAATGTCTGCAATATCTACAGCATGTAATGGCTCGTAACCTTGATAGGTTTGTGCAGCTTTGCCTTCATCACCTTTAAAGCGCACCATAGAAAACTCTGTATCAGCAGCACCAGGATGAATTGCCGTAACCTTAATGCCATACTGCAATAAATCTATCCGCATACTTTGGCTAATAGCATCTACCGCTTGCTTGGTAGCACAATAAGCATTACCATCTTTATACACTTGCTTGGCTGCCACAGATCCCATATTAAAGATGTGTCCATGCTTACGATTTGTCATGTATGGCAATACGGCTTTGCTCACATACAGTAAGCCTTTTACATTGCTATCAATCATTGTATCCCAATCATCAAGGCTAGCATTTTCAAAGCTATCTCTGCCAAGTGCAAGCCCAGCATTGTTTACCAAAACATCTATGTTTTGCCAAGCATCAGAAATACTGTTGATGGCCGTAAAAACAGCCTCTCTATCTTGCACATCAAATACCAATGGCAATACATCTACACCATATTGCTTGCGCAAATCATCTGCAATTGCATATAATTTATCTTGTCTTCTACCCGTAATAATGCAGTTGTAGCTTGCCGCAGCAAATTTTTCTGCAATGGCTTTACCAAAACCAGATGTTGCACCTGTAATTAATATCGTTTTGTTCATAATTTTTTTCTTTTTACCACATAGGCACAAGGCCACTTGGCTTTTATTTTTACGTTTTTAGAGTTAAGAAACTTCCAAAGAGCATAGGCTATACGAAGTCAGATACTTCGCATAGCTTTATTTTTAAAATCAAATTATTCCAATAAATCCATCAAATCCGATAGCTATCGGATCCCCGTTCAGGCGAACTTATCTAATCAACACCACTGTACCTTTTCTAAAAATAATATTGCCCAAATAATCTACACCTTGTGTACTGTAAACATAAGTGCCAGCAGGCTGTGCCGTACCAGCAAAATTGCCATCCCATCCTTTGCCTATTTCTGGGCTTGAATACATCAGTTGTCCAAATCTATTATACACATTAAAGTACTGAAAGGTTTTAATGCCAATAGGTATGGCTTTAATAATGTCATTTTTGCCGTCACCGTTTGGTGTAAAACCGCTAGGCACTAAAATATCTGGCGCATTTCTATATACACGTACAAATATTTCGTCTTCACCAAAGCAGCCTTCAGCAGTAGTAGCTCTTACTTTATACTTTATAGAATCTATAGGGCTAGTAATGGTAGCGATAGGGTTGTAAATAGTGTTACTGTTTAACCAACTTGAAGGCGTCCATAAATAACGTGTCGTTAAAGTATCGGTATTTGTTGATGCAGTTAATTGCAGCGGTTGGTTTACCACCACACTAGTATCATTACCAGCAAATACAGCTACGGGCGGTATTACGGTTACCTTAATAGTGTCTCTGACGGTTTTTAGGCAGCCACTGGTATTATTAACGCTCAGAATATACTCTGTGGTTCTTACAGGTCCAGCAGTAGGGGTTAGTGTGTTACTATTAATTAGGCTGTTTGTTGGTGACCAAGAAAATATATCTGCCACAACGCTTGCACTTAATTGTGTTCTATTTCCAAAACATACTATAGCATCGATACCTGCCGCTGCAATAGGATATGGATTAACTACAACGTTTAAAGTGTCTTTATCTTGACATTTACCAAGATTAGCAGTAACATAATAAGTGGTATTTACCAAAGGCTGAATACTTGGATTTTTAACAGGCGTAACAGCAACACCTGTTGAAGAGGTCCATGAATAACTTAATGCATCACTAATTGGGTGTAGTTGTATAATATCTGTTTGACAAATAGCTGTATCAGGGCCAGCATTTACCGTAATAAAATCAAGCACATTCACGGTTACAGAATCTTTATTTATACAGCCTTTATTAGTAACTGTAACATAATATACTGCGGTATCTTTTGGTGCTACAAATGGATTGGCGGTATTAGGATTTATTATGGCGGCCAAAGATGTCCATGAAAATGTACTACCTGGGCTCGTAGCAAATAATTGCAACGTATCTATGCTACAAATAAGCGTGTCTTTAAATGGTAGCGTAATACTTGGTTTGTCAGGCACATTAAATGTTTGTGTAAATGTAGAGGAACAACCTTTGCTATCTTTTACCAAAAGCGTTGCTGTTTTACTACCCAATGCAGGGTATTTGTACGTTGGATTTCTTAAAGTAGAAGTATCAGTAGTTACAGTCGTTTCGCCAAAATCCCAGGTCCAACTATTTACCAAGCCATATTTACTTATTGTAAGATCTGTAAATTGATAAGGATTGATTAAGCAACTACCATCAACTTTAAAATTAGCCACAAACCCTGGAAAAGCGCTCACTGTAGTAGTGGTAGAATCTACACAACCACCAGAAGCTGTTACTTTTAATTTAGCTACGAACACGCCAGTGTCTTTATAAGTATGCACTGCCACAGGTGAGGTAGAACTATCTAAACTACCTCTTGTTGGTTCGCCAAAAGTCCATAAATAACTAACAATGTTTGATGCAGATGATAAATTGGTGAAAGTGAATGTTAAATCGTTACAGTTAAGGTAACTAGGTTGTAATGAAGCGCCACTTAGCTGACAGTTTGCTACTGTAATATGAATTTCTTTTTTAGTAATGCCTATCAGTACACCATCTCTATATTCGTACGCACACACTGCAACAACATAATCGCCAGTTACCGATGGTGCTATACCAGAAATAATTCCAGTTTTAGAATTGATAGATGCATTCGGTCCCAAAGGCGCGCCACCACTAAAGCCAGCAGCATAAGGTATACTACTATAGGGTGGATTGGCAGCAGGGTTAGGTTGGGCACCTGTTGGTGATGATGAGCCACCAGTTAACCCATCGCAAAAAGCATAACTAATAGAATCTGTGGGGTCAATATCTATAGCACTAAAATCAAACTTAAAAGGTGTGCCATAGCATATTACAGCAGTATCTTTTTGTGCAAAGGCTGGGCTACTGTTTTTAGAATAATCAATACCACCAATAGTACCAGGTATTTTATTGTAATAGCTAACACCTACTGAGCCAGAATTTGATACGTTTACAATGCCAGGTATACGACAGCAACGTTGCACTGCTAAAATATGACCAGACGCATTTGCACTTAAATCTATTGTGGTTTCGTATCTATCAATACGATAGCAAACCGTTGGCGGATTATTAATACATGGATCGTAAGTAGACTTATTTAATACATCTGTACCACCAGAACTTAAAGGAACAGAAACACTTTGCTCAAGGGCATTAGTAACGCCATCAAAAATACCTAAGTAAATAGTTTGATCTATTTGACCACCAGAAGAAGAACACAATAAGTATTGCCTAACGGTAATTTTATATTTAATAGTGCCAGCTGCTGCGCCAGGGCCTATGTATTCGTATTGTATCCAGCCGCCTTTTAAGTGCGCACCAAAAGATAACTGGCTACAACCAAAACACAGTAACATAATGATGATGATCTTCTTCATAGTCAATACTTCAAAACTAACAGATAAATAAGTGCAACGAACTTTTTGTGATGCAACAACTATCAAAATACTACTATCGGCAGTAAGAGGTGGGTTGTGATAGGGTTGCTGCTTGTAAAATTTACCTATAAAAATATTTTTTTAATAAAAATGATGCAACATAATATGTATTACTAAATATGTTTTATATTGCTGCTATTAAATTATCTAACTAAAACCAATTTTTTTATGGCACGCAACATACTACCAGAGAATTTTGCTTCGCAGCAAAACCTTGCCACCAAAGTAAATAACCAACATGTGGTCGATGGCGTTAATAGTGTATTAACACCGTATTTAACCCAAAACAAAATTGACCTTAGCAAGGTAATATCAGCAGGCATTACCGCCGCTACACACGAAGAAAGCCGCAAACTGCTTACAGGTAGCAGCGAAACGCAGCGCAAGCTTAGAGACAATATTTTTGAACCCGTATTTGCAAACTTGCAAAGCTTTGTACAGTTTTTAAAAAAGCTGTATAAAACCAACACCAAAGAGCTTACCGCATGGGGCATTACCATAGATACCAATGGCAAAATAACTTACCCCACTAGCTTTGAAGATAGAGCCAAGCTAGTAGAAACTTTTTTAAAAAAACACGCTGACTACACCAACAATAGTAGCCCATTGCAGCCTTACATTACAGCTAATGAGGTAGATATAACCAAGCTTACTGCCGACTTAGCAAAAGCAACCACAGCCCACACATCATTCGAAAAAAATGCTGATGATGCCAAGCTAGAAACTAGCTTACGTGACGAGATATGGACACCTGCCTTTAAACAAATAAAAGATATAGCAGGTTACTTATTAAGCTTGTACAAAAACAACCCTAAAAAAGTAACGGCTTGGGGCTTTGATATTGTAGATGCGGCTGCTACTACTGGCTTGCGCACAAGTACTGTAAAAGCAGCAGAAACCATTACTAGCACAGGCATTGTAATTGGAAGCACATTTACCAATATAGGTACTACCGACTTGCATGTATATAAAGGCAAAACCACCAAAGGCACACCAAGCATTGTACACGCTAATGAACAGTTGGGTATGGTAAAAGGCTATAGCGTTATTACCGTAGTTAATCCATCTACACTTGTAAGTGGTAAGTTTACAGTATTGGTAAACAAATAATGGGCAAATACCAAGCTACTTTTAATAAAAACACAGGTTATTATAATAAAAATGGGGGCTGATTTAATAAAAATTAGCCCCCATTTAATAAGAATTAACCTCGGTTTAATAAAAATGAGGCTGAATTTAATAAGAATTATGCCTAGTTTAATAAGAAATTGACGTTGGTTTAATAAGAACTGGGGTGGATTTAATAAGAAATTGAAATTAGCAAGATTATTTTTTTAAAAACAACAGTACTAAACCAAAAGTAGCTGCGAGCTGACCTATCCAAAATATAAACATCCACTTGATGATATCTGCTTTTGCTTCAGAAAGGTCTTGCTTTGTTGCAAGAACATCTTTTTTATCAACATATTTTTGTTCTGCTTTTGCTTCAAAATACTCAATAACAATTACAGCTTCCTGTTCAGAAAACTTCGACTTGAATATTTCGTAAACTTCTAATTTTAAAGCACTCACTTAAAATAAAATTGGAAAACGGATGTAGTAAATATTTGCTTTCGCTTCAAAATTCTACTTTTACACAAACAAATCCTGATACAATTTACCGCCTGGTACTACCGAATATTGGCTTAAATCGGTGATGCCTTCGGCAGCAAAAACAGCCTCATCAATAAAGGTGTTACCAGTGCATTGTGCAGCCGGCTGACGTAAAATATAGTAAGCCGCATCTGCTATAATATCTACGGTACGGCTCATATTGGCCAAAGCTTGACCACCCAATAAATTACGTACAGCAGCGGTATCTATTGTGGTGCGTGGCCACAAAGCGTTGCTAGCAATAGGAATGTTTTTAAACTCCTCGGCCCAGCCAATAGCCATCATACTCATATTGTACTTGGTAAGTGTGTAAGCAATATGAGGGCCAATCCACTTAGGTGCAAGATTGATAGGTGGTGACAGCGTTAAAATATGTGCATTGCTGCTTTTTTTGAGATAAGGTATGCAAGCCTGCGTCATTAAAAATGTGCCACGCACATTGATGCTGTGCATGAGGTCGAAACGCTTACTTTCTGTTTGTTCTGTACTGCTAAGTTGTATGGCAGATGCATTGTTTATAAGGATATCAATACCACCAAAAGTATCTACTGTTTGTTGGACTGCTGCGGCAATTTGCGCTTCGTTTCTGATATCAAGCTGAATGGCTAAAGCCTTGCTGCCAGTAGCTTCTATCTCAGCAGCTGCAGAGTAAATAGTACCACCAAGTTTAGGATTTTCTTCGGTGCTTTTGGCTGCAACAACAATATTAGCACCTTCTTTTGCCAAGCGAAGCGCTATGGCTTTACCAATGCCTCTACTAGCACCAGTTATGAAAACGGTTTTATTTTTAAATGGCATAGCAACAATAATTTAGAAGTTTAAAGTTACAGATTTCAAGATTCAAGTTGCAAGAAACAAAATGCAAGTAGCTTGTAACTAGCAATCAGTTCTACCAACCTAAGAACTCGCTGATAACGGTTTCAGTTTCTTTACAAGCTTTTTCTAAATCATCATTTAAAATGATTTTATTGAAATGGTGCTTGAAGGAAATCTCGTAAGATGCCTTATTCACTCTTGCTTGTAAGCTTTCTTCAGTTTCTGTGCCACGGCTTGCGAGGCGAATTTTTAATTCATCCACACTTGGTGGTTCTATAAATAAGCTAAGCGATGTTTGAGGAAATTGCTGCTGTACATGAATAGCGCCCTTTACGTCTATATCTAGCATTGGCGTTTTGCCTTCGGCCCAAATTCTATCTAATTCGGTTCTTAGCGTGCCATAGTATTTACCTTCATATACCATTTCCCATTCTATAAAGGCATTGTCTTGTATTTTTTGCTGAAAATCTTCTGCACTTAAAAAGTAGTAGTCTACACCATCTTTTTCTTGCCCACGTGGCTGCCTTGTAGCAGCAGAAATTGAAAATGCAAGTGTAGGATATTTATGCAATAAATACTTAGTAATTGAGGTTTTTCCAGCGCCTGATGGGGCGGTAATAATGATGAGCTTATTGGCCATGCCTGCAAATATTGTTAGGATTTAGTTAAACACAAATCTTTTCTTACTTAAAATGCTGTTAAACGGTGTTTTGTGATAACTTTATGTATGCCATTCTCATTTTCATTGTTAAGTCCTGTCACCATTTTCATCTTAATTGGTGTTGCATTGGTGCTAAAATATGTAAATCCCAAGCAATCATAATTTAATAGGTTGTGGTTTTGTTTGTAAAGAACAGCTTGATTTCATTTACATTTACGCACTGCTTAATTAATAATCAACAGTACAAGTGTGCGACGCAACAGAAGCTTAATAGGTGCGATGCAGCTAGTAACATCATTTTTTCTATGCTATACTCAATGACAGGCTACGGCCGCAGCGAACAAACGATTGGCGATAAGACTTTTTTGGTAGAAGTACGCTCATTAAACGGTAAACAATTTGACTTGCGTATGCAATTACCTGCATTACTTAAGCCATTTGAGTTTGAAATTAGAAGTATACTAAACGAGGGGCTTGAGCGTGGTAGTGTTGAGTGTTTTATAAATATTAAGCAAAATGGTGCAGCAAAACCTGTAAGTATTAATACAGACTTATTGAAGGCGTATTACACCTCTGTAACGCAGATTGCTACTGAATTACAGGCCGATACACAGCAGTTGTTATCTGCTATTTTACGCTTGCCAGAAGTGGTGGTAAACTCAACTGAGGTATTGAACGATGATGACTGGAAAGCTTTCCAAAAAATACTAAAAGATGCCATTGAAGATTTGAATGCACATCGTTTAGATGAAGGTAAATCGCTTGAGGCTGACTTACTGCTGCGTGTTGCCAATATTGAAGTGCAAAGTGCTGCTATTGTGGTATTAGAGCCTAATAGGCGACAAAAAACAAGAGATAATTTGGTGAAACTGTTGGAAGAAAAAGTAGGTAAAGAAAACTACGATGCCAACCGTTTAGAGCAAGAACTGATTTATTATATTGAGAAAATAGACATTAGTGAAGAGCAAGTGAGATTGAAAAATCACATTGCTTACTTTAAAACAATATTGAACGATAAAGAAAAAAGTAAGGGTAAAAAGTTATCGTTTATACTGCAAGAATTTGGCAGAGAAATTAATACTACTGGTAGTAAAGCTTACGATGCAGAAATACAAAAATGTGTGGTACTGATGAAGGATGAAATGGAAAAAGCGAAAGAACAGGTGCTGAATGTATTGTAAGATAATTGGCTGATGCAATAGATTGAAATGTTCTAAACTTATCTTTGAATGAAAATTACAGCTTTGAAATCTTGTTCGCTTTTTATCGTTTTGTGTGTATTGTTTACCGCTTGTAATACGCTTGATGTATTTGAAAAATCGGCTTCTTTCGATAAACACGAATGGAAATCTACTGATAAACCTTCGTTTGATTTTACGATAGCGGATACCAATGCGTTGTACAATATTTATGTCGTGATAAGGCACGATGATGCGTATCATTACAACAATTTGTGGCTAAACATTATTACACAAGCACCTGCTAGCAAGCCAGAAACCCAACAAATAGAATTAACCTTAGCTAACAATGCTAAAGGATGGCTTGGTACAGGTATAGATGATGTATTTGACCATCGCATACGCATTACTAGTGCGCCTATTAAATTGAAGAAAGGTAATTACCACTTTACGCTTCAGCATACCATGCGTGAAGACCCTTTGCCCTATGTGCTTAGTGCTGGTATTCGTGTAGAAAAAGTTCAGCCATGAGTGTATTTTCTGCAAAAAAGAAATTAGTATTTGTAACAGTTGTGTATTGGGTGCTTTTGCTGTACATGATTACTGCATTGGCTTGGTGGTTTATTGCGTTGCAAAATCAAAATACATTGATGGCAAATATGCGCCTTGCAGAAATTAATAAAGATGACCCTGCATATTTACAAAAAGTAAGTACCATTGAAGATAGTAAAGCACGTAAAACCGCCCAATACATTGGTGAAGGTGCTACATTTTTTGCGCTAATATTATTAGGTGCTGTATTTGTATTTAATGCTGTGCGCAGGCAAATAAAGTTGTCACAACAGCAGCAAAATTTCATGATGGCCATTACACATGAATTGAAAACGCCGATTGCTGTTACAAAGCTTAATTTAGAAACCTTGCAGCGACGACAATTGCAAGAAGATACGCAGCAAAAGCTCATTAAAAATACACTGCAAGAAACTAACAGACTAAATAGTTTGTGCAATAATATTTTACTGGCATCGCAGCTTGAAGCAGGCTTAAATACAACCTCGCAGCAAGAAATTAACTTGAGCGAATTGGTAGAAAGTTCGGTGAAAGATTTTACTACACGTTTTACAGATAGGAAAATTCTCAGCAACGTAGATGAAGCTATCTACATAAATGGTGAAGAGATTTTGATAGAAATGTTGGTGAATAATTTGATTGAAAATGCCTTGAAATATTCACCAAAAACTGGTGCTGTAACAATAAGCCTTAAAGAAAATACAGATGCTGTATTGCTGCAAGTAGCCGATGAAGGTATAAGTATTGCTGACGTAGATAAGAAACGCATTTTTGAGAAGTTTTATAGAGCAGGCGACGAAAATGTACGCACTACAAAAGGCACAGGTTTGGGCTTGTATTTGTGTAAAAAAATCATTCAAGGCCATCGTGGTACTATTTCAGTTACTAATAACCAACCACAAGGCAGTATTTTTACCGCATCTTTTAATGTGTAACTATGAGTGAAAAAAGAGCTAGTATTTTATTGGTAGACGATGAAGAAAATTTGCATGAAGCCTTAAAGCTAAACTTAGAAATGGAAGGCTACGAGGTTACTAGTGCTTATGATGGTACACAAGCCTTAAAAGCCATAGCAAATGAATATTTTGACTTAATAGTATTGGATGTAATGCTGCCAAACATAGATGGTATAGGCGTTGCAGAAACCGTACGGGTTAATAATTTAGATACACCCATTTTGATGTTAAGTGCAAAAAGCACTAGTGCTGATAGAATATTAGGCTTAAAAAAAGGTGCTGATGATTATTTAACCAAACCTTTTAACTTAGAAGAACTATTGCTTAGAGTAGAAAAATTAATTGCCAAAAACAAGAAGATTAACGTTAAAGAAACAGTAGGTGATACCTATTCGTTTGGTAATAATACGATTGATTTTAAAGCACAAGATGCTATTACTTATGATGGTAAAACCATTGAATTAAGTAAGAAAGAAGCGATGTTGTTGAAGCTATTAATTGAAAATAAAGGTGAAGTAACCACTCGTGAAAAAATATTGCAAGTAGTTTGGGGCTACAATGTGTACCCAACAACAAGAACTATCGACAATTTCATACTCAACTTTAGAAAGTATTTTGAAGAAGATAGTCGCAATCCAAAGTACTTTCATTCCATTCGTGGTGTTGGTTACAAATACACAGATTAACTGTCTATAACCTGTTCTAGTTGCTCAAATATTTGTGCTTTAGAAATGCTGTTATTGTAGGCATACAACACTTCATTACACTGATTAATGACGCTTTGTAGTTGAAGTGCTTTGTTGTTATCATTCTGATTTTGCAATAGGCTATCAGCTAACAATTTTGCTTCCTGAAAATATTGCTTATCATCTTCTATCAACAGCAATTCGTTTAGCAGTTCTATATCTGTTTTAGCTACAACCGGCACAGTTTCTATGGTTGTAATAGTGGCTTCAGGTACAGTAGTTGCAACGGTTTTCTTTCTAAAAAAACTTAGCCACAAAACAATGCCTGCCACAACTGCAATACATGGCACTATCCAAATGTATTTGCCATTGCCTACTTCTGTGGATATTTTGGCAACTTCTATTTTTTCAGCCTGCGGTAATACGTTTATGCGAATACTGTCTGTACTTGTGGTAGCGTACACTTTTTTGTCTGCATCAAAGTAGGTAAAGCTAATGGGCGGTATTACTAGCTTACCTTCTTGCTTGCAAATGAAAGGCACTGTAAACATCTTTTTGCCAGAAACTGGAAAGCTGAATTTATCAAGCGATTCAGTACTTTCTACATCAAAATGGTCTACATTTTTTGGCCAGTTAATAGTAGGGCAAATGAGGTTTTGAAAGTTGCCAATGCCATCAATCCTTATTTCCAAACTATCATTATCATTAGCGGTATCAGTGGTTTTAAGCACTTTAGCACTAATCATAAAAGTACCAATACTATTGGTGAATTTCACGGCTTCTTTGCTAGTTGGTAAGCTATTAGCATGAATGATTGTTGCAGCATTGCTAATGGTTGCTGTGTGCGTTATCGATGGTCTATGTTGTGTAATTTCATCAATCGTTTTGTAAAAAGAAATCGTGTTATCAAGCGTTGCAGCACCAAGCGTAATATCGCCTTCTTGCAATGGTATTAGCTGCACTCGTCTAATGATGTAACCTTTAAAAACTTTGCCGCCAATCACTTCTCTCTCAGCTTCAATATCAGTGGTGGTCATTTCAATAACGCTACAACCTCTAAAATCAGGCTGTTTCAGCAATTTCGATTCAGATTGAAGTCTTGTATACAGCTTGTAAGTCACCAATATTGGCTCGCCCACAAAGCATTTTTCTTTGCTTACGTTTACTTTTATAAATAAATTCTTGCCTATCGCAGAAGGAATATCTTTCTCGCTCTTAAGTAAATAAGGAATGTCAGTGGTATTATCTTGCGCATAAACACCACCAGATAATTGCACACCAGATTGTGCCATTGAAGCAGCACTTATAAATGCACACCAAAAAGCGAATAAAATTTTAACGTACTGCTGTTTCATAGCTATTAACAAATGTAGTGGCATATTACAAACAGTACGTTAACGAATAGATAATGTGTAGTCCTAATTGTATTATTTCCAATAAGGATTTTGATAAGTATTGAAAATACGAAGCACTTCAATTGTTTGCTGTTCTGTATTTGTTTGATACAATATTAGGTAAGGAAATCGCTTAACTAACTTGCCTCTTACTTCTTTATAACGTTTTGAAAAAGCAGTAGGCATTTGTTTAATGCTAGTAAAACTCGCTTCTACTTCATCTACAAAATCATAACCAAGATGCGCTCTTTTACTATTCCAATAATCAACAGCTTCACTAATGTCGTTCAATGCATTAGGGCTAATGTAGATTGTGTACATCTATGGTCGTTTAAATTGCCCTTTTACGTCATCCCATTTTTTTAACGAAGATGGATTTTGAGCAATGATAGATTGCTCTTGTTCTATTGCTTCAATTTCACTAGGGCTTAGTGTAAAACTCTCTAGTTCATGTATATCTTCTACTGCATCCATTTTTATCAAATCTTCAATAACAGCAGATGCGTAGTCCTTTTTTATTTTGATATGATATTCACCTAGCATAATGTGATATTTATGACAATGAAATTAAACAAAATTTAGTTCAAACAAAAGAAATAGTGCAACGCATTCATTCTACCCAGCAACCTGCACTTGCTCAAACCACTCAGCTAATGCATCTACTAAAATGGTATTTTCCTTTTCTGTACCAATAGTTATTCTCAAGCAATCATCACACAGTTTCACACTGCTTCTATCTCTCAATACAATGCCTTTGGTTAGTAAAAATTCGTACACTTTTCTAGCGTCTTTTATTTTCACCAATAAAAAGTTCGCATCAGATGGATAGACTTTTTCTACCGTTGGCATTTGGACAAATACACCTGCCAAAGCTTCACGCATATCAACCAAATCATTAATCATATCATTCACCTGACCTACTTCTTCTAAGGCTTTTAGCGCTAGTTCTTGCGTTACTTGATTTATGTTGTAAGGAGGTTTGGTTTTGTTTAAAATGGTAATTATTTCCTTCGATGCAAACGTCATTCCAAGGCGCAAACCTGCAAGCCCCCATGCTTTACTAAAGGTTTGTAACACCACTAAATTTGGGTACTCACCAAGTTCTTGAATAAACGTTTTTTGCTTCGCAAAATTGATGTACGCTTCATCTACCACCACAATGCCATTAAAGTTATTCAGCACAGTTTCTATATCTGCTCTGTTCAGCGAATTACCTGTAGGGTTATTAGGCGAACACAACCATATCAACTTGGTATTTTCATCCACCAAAGTTTCTAAGTGTATCAAGTCTAGCTGAAAATTTTCTAGCAATGGTGCTTTTCTAATCTCAACATCATTAATGTTCGCACTTACCTCATACATACCATACGTAGGCGGGCAAATAATCACATTGTCTTTACCAGGATTACAAAAGCATCTAAACAATAAGTCTATACATTCATCGCTACCGTTGCCTAATAAAATATGGTCAGGTGCAATGCCTTTTACTTGGCTTAATGCAGCTTTTACGGCCACTTGGTGAGGGTCAGGGTAGCGGTTATACCATTTAGTTAATGGGCTACCCAAGCTATTTTCATTCGCATCTAAAAATACTTTCGCTTCACCGCTAAACTCATCTCTAGCCGATGAATAAGCTACCAAACTTTTAATATTGTCTCTAGTAAGTTTCTCTAAGTTGAACATTTTTTTCTTTTTTGTTACCAGCTTTTGTAATCCTATTGTACTTCGTTGCGTCGCACACTTGTACGTTCTATTCGCTTTGCAGCATTATGAACCAGTATTTTTAATGTCAAGTAAGGTTATTATTTTCTATTAATCCTCACAATCCTATAAAATCCTAGTTCAGACGTACTTTCACTGCATTAGCATGTGCATCTAAGCCTTCTGCTTCAGCCATTTTTACTACTGTATTTGCTATGCTTTGCAGTCCTTGCTGTGATAATTTTTGCATGGTAATTTTCTTTACAAAACTATCTACACTTACACCGCTATAAGCTTTTGCAAAGCCATTGGTAGGCAATGTATGGTTAGTGCCACTTGCATAATCACCCACACTTTCAGGTGAGTAATTACCTATAAATATTGAACCTGCATTAATTATTTTCTCAGCAATAGCATCTGCATTTTCGTAAGAAATAATTAAGTGCTCAGCAGCGTATTCGTTTACTAAATCTATCGCTTCATCAAGTGTATTTACAATAATCGCTTTACTGTTTTCAAGTGCTTTTAAAGCTGTCTTTTTTCTACTTAATAAAGCCACTTGTTCAATTAGTGCTTCAATGACTTTATTGACCAATGACGCACTTGTGCTCACTAAAATAACTTGACTATCAGCACCATGTTCAGCTTGGCTTAGCAAGTCTGCTGCAACATAAGCTGGCACAGCCGTATCATCTGCTAATACACAAACTTCACTAGGACCAGCAGGCATATCTATTGCTACACCTTCTTGTTGAATTAATTGTTTAGCGCAAGTAACATATTGATTACCCGGGCCAAATATTTTATACACTTGTGGTACAGTTGCAGTGCCATAAGCCATAGCGCCAATAGCTTGTACACCACCTATTTTAAACACCCTGGTAATGCCTACTAATTGTGCTGCAAATAAAATGGCAGGATGCAATTTGCCTTCTTTATTTGGTGGTGAACAAAGCACTACTTCTTTGCAACCAGCTAACTGTGCAGGTATACCCAACATTAAAATAGTAGAGAATAAAGGCGCAGAACCACCAGGTATATACAAGCCTACTTTTTCAATGCCTACACTTTTGCGCCAGCATTGTATACCAGGCATGGTTTCAATAACTTCAACTGGGCTTAATTGCTTGCTATGAAAGGCTTTTATATTAGTTGCTGCTTGTTCAATGGCTTGTTTTAACTCATCACTTACAAGTGAAACGGCTTCTGTAATTTCTGCTTCAGAAACTATAAAGCTTTCCAAAGCAACGCCATCAAATTGTGCGGTATATTTTACCACAGCAGCATCACCATTCTGCTTGGTGTCACTTAAAACGCTCTTAACTTTTTCAGTTAATGAAGATGTATCAAATGCTGGCCTTTGTAAGCCCCCAACCCCTAAAGGGGGGGTATTGGAATTTCGTAAATCTATAATTGTTAGCATAAACTGTCTTTAATAATTCCCTTTAGGGCTAGGGCTTAAATTATCATCTTCTCGATTGGCACTACTAAAATGCCTTGTGCACCAAGTGCTTTTAATTGCTCAATAATATCCCAAAACTCACTTTCTTTCAATACGCTATGTACGCTGCTCCAGCCTTTTTCTGCCAATGGCAATACAGTTGGGCTTTTCATGCCTGGCAAAATGCTAATGATTTTTTCTAGATTCTCATTAGGTGCATTTAGCAAAACGTACTTATTATTCTTAGCTTTTTTTACCGATTGAATTCTGAACAACATCTTGTTTAACACTTGTTGTTGTTCTTGGTTCAAGTTTTTGTTTTTAATTAAAATAGCTTGCGATTGTAAAATGGTTTCAACTTCTTTTAAGCCATTCATAAATAGGGTAGAACCGCTACTTACTAAGTCGCAAATAGCTTCTGCTAAACCAATACCTGGTGCAATTTCTACACTACCACTAATCTCATGTATATCGGCTTTAATACCTTCTTTATCTAAAAAATCTTGAACAATAACAGGGTAAGAAGTGGCAATTTTTTTGCCTTCTAAAAATGAAGCATTTTCATAGTTCACACCTTTACTTACGGCAATGCTTAATCTGCATTTACTAAAGCCAAGTTTTTCTACTAAGTCTACTTTTTTCTTCTTTTCAAGCACCACATTTTCGCCTACAAAGCCAATATCTGCAACGCCATCTTCTACGTATTGAGGAATATCATCGTCACGCAAAAAATAAACTTCTAATGGAAAATTACTTGCTTCAGCTTTTAATTTATTTACACCATTGCTAATGTCTATACCACATTCTTTCAATAGCTTCATGCTGTCATCGTGTAAGCGTCCACTTTTTTGTATCGCTAATTTTAGTTTGCCTACCTCATTTGAAGCTGAAGTATTTGCTGCATCGCTCATATCAATTCTATTTTAATAATTCAGTAAAAAGCAATAAAAAAGGACTTACGTAAGTAAGCCCTTTCAATGTTTTATAATAGTAACACAAAACACCAATCGCTTACCAGCTTGGTAATAAATGATGGTGGTGGATATGTGTTGTTTGTTTCATGGCGCAAAAATAGGGTAAAACCTAAACCAACAAAATTTTATAAGCGGTTTTTACAGAATTGACATAAACGTAACTTGAGTGCCTAAACTAAAAAGTTATGAGATTATTGAAACAATTGCTATTTGCGAGTAGCTTGTTTTGCGCAAGCACTATACTAGCTCAAGACGCAATTACTTATCAATTACCACCTAAAGACATTGCTGATTTATTACTGGCTAAACCTACACCAAGCGTAAGTATTGATGGTAAAGCAGAATGGATGTTGCTAAGCACTAGAAATTCGTATCCATCAGTTGAAGAATTGGCTATGCCTGAATTTCGTATTGCAGGCTTGCGTATCAATCCTAATAATTACGCACTTAGCAGACAAACATTTATTAATGATTTTACACTTAAAAACATTAAGGCCAATAAAGAATTTAAAATTGTTGGCTTGCCTGTGCCATTGCTTGCTAGCAATGTAAGTTGGTCACCTAATGAGAAGAAAATAGCATTTACACAAACAAACGGTAAAACGGTCGATTTGTACATTGTAGATGTGCTAACACAAAAAGCTACCAAGCTAAACAAGCAGCCTGTGAATGCTATCCTTGGCGCATCTTACACATGGCTTGATGATAATACTATTTTGTATAAAGCGGCTACTAAACCAGCAAGTGCTTCACCTGCAAAAAGTCTTGCACCAAGTGGTCCAACGGTGCAACAAAATCTTGGAAAAGCCGCACCAAGCGCAACTTTTCAAGACTTAATTAAATCACCCTATGACGAAAAATTGTTTGAGTTTTATGGTACATCACAATTGGTGTTGAATAAAAATGGTGTAGAAACTATAATAGGTAAACCAGCTATTTATGCTTCATTTTCACCATCACCAGATAAAAAATATTTGATGACCAAAGTGATTAATAAGCCCTTTTCATATTTGGTAACTGCGCAAGGTTTCCCATCTACCATTAACATTACAGATATGTCAGGTAAAGTGGTAAAAGTATTGGCAGATTTACCTTCTACAGAAAGTAGACCAAGTGGTTACGATAATGTACAGAATGTGCCACGTAGTTTTGATTGGCGTGATGACGAGCCTGCAACCATTACTTGGTGTACAGCCTTAGACAGTGGGTTAATAAAAAAGAAAATGGATTATCATGATGCAGTGTATGCATTGTCTGCACCTTTTTCTGGCGAAGCCAAAGAATTATTTAAAACACAAATGCGCTATAGAGGTGTTCAATGGGGTGATGCAACGATAGCATTAATTCAAGAAGGCTCACAAGCAAAACAATTAAGTAAAGTTAGCTTGTACAATCCAATATCTAATGCAGTAACAGTGTTGTTTGAGCGTAACCAAACGGATGCTTACAATAGCCCTGGTGCACCTGTAACTACTAAAAATAAATACGGTAGAGATGTGATTTTAACTACTGATGGCGGCACTAAAATTTTAATGAATAATACAACTGGTTCTTCACCAAAAGGTGATTTGCCATTTCTTGCTAAGTTTGATGTTGCAAGCAAAAAGAATGACATTATTTGGCGCTGCCAAGAAGGCTACTTTGAGTATGTAACAGATGTGCTTGATGCTAATAAGTTGGTGTTACTAACTAGAAAAGAATCACAAAAAGATGTGCCTAATTATTACATCAAAAACTTGCAACTAAAAATAGCTGATGTACCACTAACGCAGTTTAAAAATCCATACCCACAACTAGAAGGTGTAACCAAACAGAAGATTCAATACAAGCGTGCCGATGGTGTAGATTTAACAGGTGACTTGTATTTGCCAAAAGGCTATAATAAAGAAAAGGACGGGCCTTTGCCAGTATTTATTTGGGCATATCCAAGAGAGTTTAACAGTGCCGCTGATGCGGCGCAAGTAAGAGGTAGTCAAAATAAATTTACCTTAATTAGTTCTGGTGGACCATTGTTTTTTGTAACACAAGGTTATGCTATTTTAGACAATGCTGAGATGCCAATTGTAGCTGCCAGCACAGACAAAAAGCCGAATGATAATTTTGTACAACAGTTACAATTAAATGCAGAAGCTGCTATTAATAAGTTAGCAGAAATGGGTGTTGGTGATAGAAACAAAATGGCTGTTGGTGGTCACAGCTACGGTGCATTTATGACCGCTAATTTGCTAGCACATACCAACCTGTTTAAAGCTGGTTTAGCACGTAGCGGTGCTTATAACAGAACACTTACACCGTTTGGCTTTCAGAACGAAGAACGTACCTATTGGCAAGCCCCTCAATTGTACTACGAAATGAGCCCTTTCAGTTATGCTGATAAAATTAAAACGCCCATTCTGTTAATTCATGGAGATAGCGATGATAACCCCGGTACTTTTCCTATTAATAGCGAACGTTTATTCAATGCTATCAAAGGTCATGGTGGTGTGGTAAGATATGTGAGCTTACCTTTTGAAGCGCACGGTTATAGAGGTAAAGAAAACTTATTGCACATGCTTTGGGAAATGAATAATTGGCTAGATAAGTATGTGAAAAACGCTAAATAGAATTACACATTTTCTTGAGTAATAAAAACGTCCTTCTCGCAATGCGAAGGATGTTTTTTATTTTATGACTTACTCAACACTCAACTTTATATCAATAACTTTTAGTTGAATGGTTGTTTCGTTATTCCAAGTATTTTCGTCAATTGTGTACACAATGTCTAATGGTTCTTTCATTTGCAGTAAATGAAACTTGTCAGCCATATTAAAGCCAATGCCAGACATAGTTACATTTTGTTGTCGTACCGCAAATTTCACGTGCTGCTCTTTTACTATTCTGCTAAAGCCAGTTTCTACCACTTTTCTAGTTACAAAAACAGGTCGCATATTGTCTGGACCAAATGGTTCCATCTGACTAATAATTTTGTAAAATGTAGGGGTAATTTCGCTAAACTTTAGTTCAGCATCAATCACTATTTCAGGAATTAATAATTCTGGTGTAATGCTTGCTGCTACTGCTTTTTCAAAAGCTTTACTAAAGTTATCAACTTCTTCTGGTAGCAATGTCATACCTGCTGCAGCAAAGTGCCCGCCATAGCCTAGCAAATGTTTCTTACAAGCATGTATTGCTTCGTATAAATTAAAGCCCGAAACGCTTCTTGCACTACCTGCAACAACATCGCCACTTTTAGTAAGTACTATGGTTGGTCTATAATAGGTTTCTATTAATCTACTTGCTACGATACCTACCACGCCTTTATGCCAGTGCGATTGATATACAACAGTCGATTTTCGATGCAGCATATCAGGATTTCCCTCAATCATTGCAAGCGCTTCCTCTGTTATGGTGCTATCAGCTTCTCTTCGGTCAGTGTTGTCTGTTTGTAATATTTCTGCAAATGCCAATGCTTTATCAAAGTCTTGTTCTATAAACAATTGCACAGCTTTCTTCGCATCATCCATTCTGCCTGCGGCATTAATTCTTGGGGCTATTACAAACACCAAATTGTTAATGTGCATTTCCTTTGTTACAGACGACAATTTTATCAGTGCCTTAATGCCAGCACAAGGATTTTCGTTTACTTTTTTGATGCCGTAAAAAGCCAGTATTCTATTTTCACCTGTGATAGGTACAATGTCTGCTGCAATAGCAGTAGCTACAAGGTCTAAGTATTGTAAATGGCTTGAGTCAGGTAGCTGTAATCGTTCGCTTATGGCCTGCATTAGTTTAAAACCTACACCACAACCACAAAGCTCTTTGTAAGGATAGCTACAATCAATTTGCTTAGCATTTAAAATGGCTACAGCCCTTGGTATTTCTGCATCAGGCAAGTGATGATCACACACAATAAAGTCAATACCAAGCTCTTTTGCATAAGCAATTAGGTCTACACTTTTTATACCACAGTCAAGCGAAACAATTAACGTAATACCTTGCTCTTTTGCATAATCAATACCCATTTTACTCACACCGTAGCCTTCTTTATATCTATGAGGTATGTAGTAATCAACATGTGGGTAAATGCTTTTTAAATATTGAAACATACTAGCCACACTAGTGGTACCATCAACATCATAATCACCAAAAACTAATATTTTTTCGTTGTTTTTAAAGGCTGCTTCAATTCTTGCAACAGCTTTATCCATGTCTTTCATCAGCCATGGGCTGTGTAATTGCGAAAGCTGAGGTCTAAAATAATCTTTGGCTTTTTCATAGCTATCAACGCCACGTTGTACCAGCATTTGGCAAAGCGTTCTGTTTACTTTCAGAGCGCTAGTAAGGCTATCAATTAAGCCTGTTTCTGCCGATAATATTTTCCAACGTTTTTGCATTTATTATTTTGGTTACAGGCTTTTGTAATACTATTAAACTTCGTTGCGTCGCACACTTAAACGCTTTGTACTTTGTTTAGCAATTTTGACAAACCTTAGTATTGTCTGTCTGTGGTGTATCTTACTAGCTCTTCAAGTGCTTGTCTTGCTTCACTATCTTCAAAACTGTGTAATATTGCAAGTGCTTCGTCTCTAAAGGCGAACATTTTTTTAGTAGCGTAATCAATACCACCACATTGGTTTACGGCATCAATTACATAGGCCACTTTTTCAGGCACCGTGTTTTGGTTTTTAATGATGTAAATGATTTTCTTTTTAGTGGCTTTATCGCAAGTATTAAGCGTATAAATTAATGGTAGCGTTAGTTTTTTCTCCTTAATATCATTGCCTGTGGGTTTGCCTATATCTGCTGTGCCATAGTCAAATAAGTCATCTTTTATTTGAAAAGCCATGCCTACTTTTTCACCAAACAAACGCATCTTTTCAATCGCGGTTTCATCTTCAAAAGTGCTGCTAGCACCAGCAGCACAAGCAGAAGCTAATAATGAAGCAGTTTTGCCATTAATTATGTCGTAATAAATTTTCTCGTCAAGGTTTAAGTTTCTCGATTTTTCTAATTGCAACAATTCACCCTCGCTCATCACTTTCACTGCGTTTGTTACGATTTTTAAGATAGCGTAGTCTTTATTATCAAGCGGTAGTAACAATCCTTTTGCTAATAGATAATCACCCACAAGTACTGCAATTTTATTCTTCCACAAAGCATTAATACTAAAAAAGCCCCTTCTTTCTTCTGCTTCATCTACAACGTCATCATGTACCAAAGTTGCTGTATGCAAAAGTTCAACTAATGAAGCTGCTCTGTAAGTAGATTCGGTTATTTCTCCACCTAGCTTTGCACTAAGTAATACAAACATTGGTCTCAATTGCTTTCCTTTACGCTTTACTATGTATTGCATTATTCTGTCAAGCAGTGGTACGCGGCTACGCACAGCTTCTCTGAAATGTTCTTCAAAAAGTACTAACTCTTTTGATATTATTTTTCTTGCAATTTGCATAATTAAGAGGTGCAATATAAATTTCTAACTTGGTTTTAAGCTTAAAAAAGAAAATTCTAAAATTAATTTTCCAATAAATGACAAAATATAGTCTTTTGATTTTGGTAGTTACAATGTAAACCTTATTTTTGTTAAAAGTATTTCATAAATTTTGTGGCACACTTTTAGCACTAAAACAAAAAAATTATTCAAAAAAACAATTTTATGGCAAGCAAAAAGTACACTCTTTTAGTAGCTGTGTTAGTTATGTTACAAATAGCTGGCAATGCTCAGACAAAAACAGATTGGGGTTGGGATTGGAAAGATTCTTCTAAAGTTCCTACCAAATCTATCCCTCAATACAATGAGTTTTTAAACAATCAATTTCCTTATCCACCAAAACCAAGAAATGCTTGGGAACTAGGATTTACATTGGGACACATGATTGTTATTGGCGATATCCCGGCATTTACAAAAAGCCGAGGTAGTAACAGCTATAACAATGGTGGCTACTTAGTTGGTGCATCACTTAGAAAATCTATAAGCCACTTAGTTTCTTTGCGTGGTAGTATTTACTTTTCTCAAGCCAGCATTCCTGCTATTCCTGGTAAAACAAGTTTTATTAAAACAACAATGTTTACTGGTTCTTTAGACGCCATTTTCTCTATTAACGCTTTAAGTTTCTACAGGGGTAATCCAAAATTTGATTGGTATGGACTAGTGGGTGGGTCTTTAGCTAGTGTTAGTTCCAAAGACAAATCTGGCAATAAATTAAGATTACCAGGGGAAAATACTCTATCAAAAGGTGGAACCACAGTGATAGTGCCAACTGTAAATTTTGGTGCTGGTGTTTCTTATAAAATTAATAATAAGTTAAATATTGGTGTAGAGGAAAAACTTATAGCTCCGACCTATGGATATGATTATCTGGACGGATTTAAACCTTCTACTGGATATTCTGCTCCAGATATTATTGCATTTACCGCTATCAGATTAAATATTAATCTTGGTAACTAGTAACTTTTTTAAATAATTGACTAAAAAAATATTTATGAATAAAATTAAATTCTTATTGATTATTGGTTTACTAGCCTTTATTCAAATAGGTGCAGACGCACAATCAAAAACTGGTAAAAAAAGAGTTGAACCTTTATATTGGTTAAATCCTAACAATTACGCTTACAGCGAGTTGAATGCACCTAAGCACATGAAATTGCCTAAGGTTGTATTACCAGATGCTGATAAAGACGGTGTAACTGATCAGTTCGATTTAGAACCAAACACACCAGCTGGTGCTGCTGTAGATAATCACGGTGTTGCTAAAGATACTGATGGTGATGGCGTACCTGATTACAAAGACAAAGAGTTATTAACTTCTCAAAAATGTTTCCCGGTAAATGCCGATGGTATTGGTACTTGCCCAGAACCAGCATGTTGCACTGAATTAAGAACTGCTATCGCAAATATTAAAGTAGCACCAGCTACACCAGTTTGTGCAATTGCTAGTTTACCAAGTGTACAGTTTAAAAAAGGTGCTACTTTAACTAAAGACGCTGAAACTGTTCTAGCTTCTGCTGCTGCTCAAATAAAAGCTAACCCAGATTGTAAAGTAAAAGTTATTGGTTATGTTGGTACAGCAACAGCTTCAAAAGCAGCACAGCAATTAAGCTATGATAGAGTATCTGCCGTGATTAAATATCTTGTAGAAAAACAAGGTATTTCTGAAAGCAGATTATTATTCTTTTATGGCGAAAATGGTGATGCTAACACTGTAGATTTACAAGGTACTACTGAAGATGGTCCTAATACAGTTCCTGCACCTCATCCAAACTTAAGATCTAAATAAGATATTTATTCTTTATAAAAAAGGCTGTTTCAATTTTGAAACAGCCTTTTTTGTGTTATTATTAACCGTTTTGCTGCCATAGTAAACATCTTAGTGCATATATTGCGAACAATTAACTATTTTCGCAGACTTTTATGAATAGGATTCTACTTTTTTCAATTTTATTGGTCGCTTTGGTATCTTGTAACTCAAAGTTTGGTGTAATACTAAAGAGTAAAGATTACGAATACAAGTATAAAATGGCTGAGCAATTTTACACAGAGAAGAAATACAATTTTGCTCAAGTTTTGTACGAAGATTTGTCGCCTTATATAAAAGGTTCGGCTAGATATGAAGATCTTTATTATAAGCTGGCTTACTGTTATTACTATCAAAAGGACTATGTAAATGCTGAGAATTTATTTAAGTCATTTACAGAAACTTTTCCTGCTAGTAACCGTTCAGAAGAGTGTGAATACATGAGAGCTTATTCTTTTTACAAGCAATCACCTAAGGTAGAATTGGATCAAACCAATACTAATAAGGCAATGAGTTTGTTACAGGCTTTTATTAACACGCATCCAAATTCGCCAAAAGTAAAAGAAGCTAATTCATTAATGGATGAGTGTAGAGAGAAGCTAGAAGAGAAAGAGTATAAAAGTGCTGAATTGTATTACAACTTGGGTTATTACAAAGCTGCAGCGATTGCATTTGGAACAATTTCTGAAAATTTTCCAGATTCTAAAAATGCAGACCAATACAAACTCTTAGTTATTAAATCGTACTTTAAGTACGCTGAATTGAGTTTTGAGGAAAAACAAAAAGAACGTTACGAAAAGGTATTGAGCGAATGTGCTGACTTTATAGAACGCTTTAATACAAGTAAGTATTTAGATGAAGTAGTAAAATATAAATCTCAATCAACTAATTTTATAAAAACACAACAAAATGAGCAAACTAAAAAAACACTTTAATAGCAGCAATGTACCTGCGGTTGTAGAAACCAAAAGCTTAGTTGATATTAAAGCTAAGACTGGTAATTTATACGAGTCTATCGCTATTGCATCAAGAAGAGCTAACCAAATAAATATTTCTATACGCGAAGAATTGCACAATAAGCTAGAAGAATTTGCTAGCCATACCGACAGCTTAGAAGAAGTGCATGAAAACAAAGAGCAAATTGAGATTTCAAGAGCTTATGAGCGTATGCCAAATCCAGCTATTTTAGCAACACAAGAATTTATGGAAGACAAAATTTACTTCCGTAAAAACGACAACGATTTATTCAGATAGAAGATATCGAACGCAATTTGTAAACGGCAGTCTTTGTACTGTCGTTTTTTATTACTTTCATTTTGTAAAAATGCTAGCAGGTAAAAAAATATTAATCGGTATTTCAGGCAGTATTGCTGCCTACAAAACCATTTTGTTAGTAAGGCTTTTGGTAAAAGCTGGTGCAGAAGTAAAAGTAGTACAAACTGAAGCCTCGAAAGATTTTGTGTCGCCTTTAGTGCTTGCTACATTATCTAAAAATAAAGTACTGCATGATTTAGCTACTAATGATGAATGGGCTAACCATGTTGCTTTAGGTAGATGGGCAGATGTTTTTATTGTTGCACCTTTAAGTTGTAATACATTGGCCAAAATGGCTAATGGCATTTGCGATAATTTATTGATGGCTACTTATTTGTCAGCAACTTGCCCAGTGGTGGCTGCGCCAGCTATGGATGAAGATATGTGGCATCATGGCACTACAAAGCGTAATCTTTCACTACTAGAAAGTTATGGTAACACTATTATAAAAGTAAACGCTGGCGAACTAGCTAGTGGTCTTATTGGTGAAGGTAGAATGGCTGAACCAGAAGAAATTGTAACCTTTCTTGTAGAGTATTTTTTTAGAAATAATACTTTAAAAGGTAAAGAAGTATTGGTGACTGCTGGCCCTACTTATGAGCCAATTGACCCTGTTCGTTTTATTGGTAATCATTCAAGTGGTAAAATGGGTTTTGCTATTGCGGAAGAATTGTACCTGCAAGGTGCAGATGTAACCTTAGTAACTGGACCAACTCACGAAACTTTAGCATACAAAGGCATTACTCGTAAAGATGTAAGAAGTGCACAAGACATGTACAATGCTTGTCACGAGCAGTTTGCAATAACTGATATTGCTGTAATGAGCGCTGCTGTTGCTGATTACACACCTGAAACCATTGCTACTGAGAAAGTAAAAAAGAAAGAAGATAGTTGGGCTTTAAGCTTGACGAAAACTAAGGATATTCTATTTAGTCTTGGCCAAATAAAAAAGCCACATCAGTTTATAGCGGGCTTTGCATTAGAAACTAATAACGAAAAAGAAAACGCACTTGGTAAACTTAGAAATAAAAACGCTGATTGTATTGTACTAAATTCATTGAATGACAATAGTGCAGGCTTTGGTTTTGATACCAATAAAATAACTATTTTACACAAGTCTGGGGAAGAAATAAACTTTGCATTAAAGTCTAAAAAGGAAGTTGCAAAAGATATTGTATCATTTATTATTTCGAAAATACATGGTTAAGAAAAATGTTTTAATGCTTGCCATTGCCTTATTATCACTGCCTGTTTTTGCGCAAGAATTTCAGGCTAAGGTGACGGTAAATGCTAGCAGAATAAATAGTACTGTAGATAGAAAAGTGTTTACGACACTTCAAAATCAACTCAATAATTTCATTAATAACCGAAAATGGACAACTGATCAATTTAAGGCCAACGAAAAGATTGAGTGTAGCTTTTTGCTAAATCTTGAAAGCATTGCAGAGACAAATGTTTACAAAGCATCATTGATAATTCAAGCGGCAAGGCCAGTTTTTAACAGTAGTTACCAAGCTGCTTTACTTAACTATCAAGATGCTGACCTTACGTTCAAATATATTGAGTTTCAGCCCATAGAGTTTAATGAAAACCGTGTACAAGGTAATGACCCATTGATTGGTAATTTAACTGCAACGCTTGCTTTTTATTGCTACACCATATTGGGTTTAGATTATGATTCATTTGCCCCAAAAGGCGGCGATAAATTTTACCAAAAAGCACAAAGCATTGTAAACAATGCACCTGAAGCTAGCAATATTAGTGGCTGGAAATTATTTGACGGTTTGCGTAACCGCTATTGGCTAAACGAAAACTTGATTAATACAAGATACAATATTATTCACGATGTTATTTACTCGTACTACCGTTCTGGGTTAGATAAAATGTACGATAAAGAAGCTGAGGCAAGAGCTAGTTTACTGCAAACACTTACGCAGCTACAAGCATTTAACCAAGAAAATACAAATACCATGTTTGTGCAAGTGTTTATGCAAAGCAAAACCACTGAACTAATAGGTGTTTTTAAAAAAGCGAACAACGCAGATAAAGCCAAAGCCATTGAACTGCTAAGCAAACTTGATATAACCAATAACCAACGCTTTAAAGACGAGTTGAAATAATGAGAGCTATAGTGTATGTGATAATCGTAACTTGTTTGGTCGTTGTTGCTTGTGACAAAAAACCTAAAGCTAACGAACCATTGGCTATTAACGATATGAAAACCATTTTGTGGGATATTGAAAATGCAGATGTTTGGTTCAATCAAATACCTATGGCCGATTCTGTACACAAAACTCGACAAATGAACATTCAGTTGTACGAACAAGTATTTGCTTCGCATAATATCACCAAACAACAATTTTACAATAGTTATCAATATTACCAAACTAGGCCCGACAAAATGAAAGTATTGATAGATTCAGTGGTTGCTTATGGTGAACGTGTAAAAGCGAGCTACAAAGGTCCAAGAAAATACTAGTTATTTCCATTGTAACGCCTTGTTGGCAACGGCTTCTATATCATGTAGCATCATGCATTTAAAATGCTTTTTAGGGCAAGTTTTAGTGCCAAAATTGCTACAAGGCTGACAGCTTAACTCAGGCACTATAAAGTTTTCGTACATACCTGTACGATTACCATAATACGGTTCTACATCAAGTTTAGGCGAAGTGCCGCCCCAAATGGCCAATACTTTTTTGCCCAACGCACAAGCAATGTATTGTAAACCTGTATCGTGAGAAATAACCAACTTGGAAAGTCGCACCAAATCTGCAGATTCGTTCAGGCGAAATTTGCCGCAGGCGTTATAAATTTTAATATCATCTACACTAGCTACCTGATTACCTACTTCTGCATCTTCTTTACCGCCCAATAAAACAATGGGATAATCTATTTTTAAACACAGTTCTTGTAACTTTTGTACAGGTAGTTTTTTGGTAAAATAAGAAGCGCCAATAACGATGGCTATAAACCCAAAACGATGCTGCGCTGGTAAATCGGTGATTGGTACGACGTCTTTTTCGGGTATAAAATAATCTAAGCCTTTACCATCGTTCACCACGCCAAGTGGTGCTAAAGTATCTACACATCTATCGCTAATATGCCTACCACTCATGCGGTTGATGCCAAAATTTGTTAGTAGAAACTTTGCCCAACTTTCTTTTTTGTAGGTAAATGATGGGCAGTCTAAAGCGAGTTTTATTCTAAAAGTTCTAAAGTTTTTGTGTAAGTCAATGATATAATCGTATTGCTCAAGTTTAAGTTCTGCAATAAGGCTATCGAGGTTGTTGTTTAGGTAAAAGAACTTGTCGATATAAGGATTGGCTTCGGTAACGGCTTTAAAGCTTTGCTTGCTTAAAAAATGTACTTCTGCATTGGGTATTTGCTGTTTTAAGCAGCGAATGGCAGGTGTAGCCAATACAATATCACCAATAGAAGAGAAGCGAATGACCAAAAATTTTACCCCTGCCCCTGAAGGGTGTTTTTTTAAATCGCTATTATCGTTACTAATCTCAATCATTTATCAAAGTTTTTATTATTCCCTTTAGGGCTAGGGATGCTCTACATAATTCAAATCCTTATGAAAGGTTTCTTCTGAGAAAAAGGCTGATAGTAGGGCAATACTCATCACAATACAGCCTGTAATAATGCCGCTTTTTGTTAGTGAGTACTCCCAACTTTTTACAAATAAATCAAAAAATAGTAAGTTGATTAAATACAATCCACCACGCACCATATTTGGTATAGTAGTAGCGGCAGTAGCACGTAAGTTGGTGCCAAATTGTTCTGCACCCATGGTTACAAAAATGGCCCAGAAGCCAGTAGAAAACCCTAGTAAGCCACACACCAAATACATTTTGTCGTCATTTTGTATAAATGGACTGAAAAACAAAATCAAGGATGCAATGGTAAGGCCGTAAAAGCTAAACAAGGCTTTCTTTCTGCTTTGTAAATATTGGCTAAGTAAACCTATTAAAATATCGCCGAAGGCAATGCCTACATACGCAAACATGATGGCTCTGCCACTTTCTATATGGTTATCGCCATAAAATTCTTTTGCAAAGCGATTACTATAATTTACCAAAATACCAATCACATACCAGGTAGGCAAGCCAATTAAAATAGCTAGCATATACTTCTTAAAACGTGTGCCTTTGGTAAAAAACATCAAGAAATTACCACGCTGTACATCTTGCTGTTTGGCCTGCTGAAACATACCACTTTCAGCCACTGAAATGCGTAACAATAATAGCCCTACACCAAGACCACCACCTATCTTGTAACACAAGCGCCAGTCACCAGTAAGTTTAAATGTAAAGTAGGCAAACACAGCACCAAACAAGCCCACACCAGCCACTAGCGATGTACCCACACCACGTTTGTTTTGTGGTAGCAATTCGCTAATTAACGTAATGCCTGCACCAAGCTCGCCTGCAAGGCCAATGCCTGCTACAAATCTTGCCCAAGCATAATGCTCTACTGTTTGAATATAACCTGTTACAAAATTAGCCACAGAATACATGGCTATTGAACCAAACAACACGCTCAATCTACCTTTTTTGTCGCCAATAACGCCCCAAAGAATACCGCCAATTAATAAGCCTACCATTTGCCAGTTAATAATCTTGGCACTTGCAGCAAGTACTGCTACCTTATCTGTAAGAATTACGCCTAAGCCTTGCAAGCTTGGTTCACGTACAATGGTAAATAGTAATAAGTCGTAAATGTCTACAAAGTAGCCAAGCGCAGCTACAATAACTGGTATAGAAAAAAGCCCAAATTGTTTTTGTTGTTGTGTCATGGTTGTCTTGTTTGTCACCACATAGGCAGATAGTCACATAGTTTTAGTGAGTCTCTATTTTGTGCCTTAGTGTCTATGTGGTTAGTTGCTTTCTACAAAATCTAAATCTTTATTAAACGTTTCCTTGGTAAATAATACCGATACCAAGCCTGTGATAATTACAATAATAGCGGTTACCCAAGCTGCTGTTACGTAGTTATTTAACACCGTTTCGCTTCTTAAGAATTTGAATAATAGTATGATTAATGGCAAGAAGCCACGCACCAAATTAGGAATAGAAATGGCTGCTGTTGCTCGCAAGTTAGTACCAAATTGTTCAGCACTCATAGTAATATACAATACAGAAATACCTGAACCAAAACCAAGACCCATGCATAAGAGATACATATTACTAGCGCTACCACCACCTTTTAAGATGAAGAATAAGGCAATAAATACAGATAAAATGAAATAGTAAATAAGCAAGGTTTTCTTACGGCTTTTAAAGTAATTGCTTAATAAACCTGCACCCATATCACCAAAGGTTAAAGCGGAATATTGAAACATTAAAGCTTTGGGTTGATCAAAGCCTGTAATACCGAAACGTTTGGCAAATTCATCTGAGAAACTAATTAATACGCCAATTACAAACCATACCGGCAAGCCAATTAAGATAGAGCGTAAGTAGCGCCAAAAGCGCTCCCAACTAGTAAAGAACATAGCAAAATTGCCCATTTCGGTAGATTGTTTTTTGGCAGTATCGTATATAGTACTTTCTAAAACGCCTACACGTAAAAACAATAGCATAAAGCCCATAGCGCCACCAATGTAATAACACAAGCGCCAGTTTTCACCACTTAAAGCATACACATAATAGGCGGCAATAGTGCCTAGTACACCACTTGTAGCAATGATAGAATTGCCAATACCACGCTTATCTTTTGGTAGCATTTCGCTTACTAGTGTAATGCTTGCACCAAGCTCGCCAGCAAGACCAAGTGCAGCTATAAATCTTAGTATGGTATATTGTTCTACAGTTTGTACCAAACCATTGGCTACAGTAGCGGCAGAATACAAAACGATAGAACCAAACAATACACTCTTACGCCCTTTTTTATCGCCTAGCATGCCCCATAAAATGCCACCCACTACAAGGCCAAGCATTTGCCAGCTTACGACACTTTCACCAAATTCTTTGGCTAGCGCATCAGGTACATGTAGTTCAGCCAAACTTTTTTTGCGAACGATATTAAACAGCAGCAAATCGTAGATATCAACAAAAAAACCAAGTGAACCAACAATTACAGGAAGTGATAGAATACCATATTCCTTCTTTGTCATGGTGTATATTATTTCTGGGTTGAAGAAGCTTTACCAAACACTAGTTTCACAATAACAGGCGCTGTGGTTACAAACACAATACCTAGTACTATTACTTCTAAATGTTGTTTCAAGTCGAAATGAAATTGGTTTAAAATCCATTGTTGTAAAAAGTGACCACCAAGTATCATACTAGCTACCCAAGCAATGCAACCAACAATATTAAAGAACGTAAACTTTTTATTATCCATGCCTACTATACCAGCAATTATTGGTGCAAACGTTCTTACAATAGGTACAAAGCGGGCAAATACAATGGCACCACCACCATGTTTTTCGTAAAAGTCATGTGCTTGGTGTAGGTATTTCTTTTTAAATAAAATATTATCATTCCATTGAAACATTGCAGTGCCAATGCGTCTGCCAAACCAATAGCCTGCGGCATTACCTAAAATACCTGAAGCGGTAATTAAAGCAATAATTATTAATAAGTTTAGGTACACATTGCCAGTATCAAATACCGATGCAGCTAGTTTATCGCTAAAAATGCCTGCTACAAATAGTAATGAATCACCAGGGAAAAAGAAGCCAATAAACAAACCTGTTTCTGCAAAAATGATGAGTAAAATCAACCACAAACCACCATTAATTATATAGAACATTGGGGTTATTAAATCCTTCCAAGTAAACTGTTTGTGTGCAATGGCATTAATCTCGCCTTTTACGTGTTGTATAGTAATAGCAGTGCTATCGTATTTTTCTTTGTTGATGGTAATTGAGTCGCCAATACTTGCTTTAAGTGTCACCAAACCACGGTTATTAGTAGTGGCAGTTTCTCCTGTTTTTACTACTGTTACAGTCGCATCTTTTATTTCGGTTTCGTACTGATTACGAACGGTTACTACTACACTATCAGATTGTGCAATACACGAAAGCGATGTTACAACTAGCAAACAGATAAGACTAAAAAAGTGTTTCATCAGTGGATTATTAAGTTAAGTTGCTTTAGGTCTTAAAAAGAATTATGCTTCTTGTGGCTGCACGTTTTCTAGCGCTCCTTCCCATTTGCTTACAACGCTTGTAGCCAAGGCATTACCAAGTACATTGGTTGCTGTACGTAGCATGTCGCAGAAATGGTCAATTGGTAATATTAAAGCCACACCTTCTGGTGGTATTTTAAACATAGAGCAAGTAGCCAATACAATAATTAATGAAGCCCTTGGTACACCTGCAATGCCTTTACTAGTAAGCATTAACACTAATAACATAGTAAGCTGTGTGCCAATATCTAAATGAATACCATAAGCTTGTGCAATGGCAAGGCTAGCAAATGTCATGTACATCATGCTACCATCAAGATTAAACGAATAACCCAATGGTAAAATGAATGATACAATATTGCTTTTGCAACCAAAACGTTCTAGTTCTTCTGTCAGTTTAGGAAAAACCGCCTCGCTACTTGTGGTGCTAAAAGCAATTAATAATGGGTTGCCAATGTGTTTAAGCATTACAGGTAAGCGTTTGCCCAATACTAAAAAGCCTATTAAAATCATTAATGCCCAAAGGCAAGCTATACCAAGTGTAAAGTAGCCAAAGTAGATAAAGTAGAATTTAAAAATACCTAAGCCTTTTTCTGCAACCACAGCAGCTAGTGTACCAAACACACCTACCGGTGCAAAATTCATAATAAAGCCTACTATTTTTAAAATAATATGCGCAGCTACATCTAGTGTTTTTACTACTGGCTTAGCGTATTCACCAAGGCTTGCAGCGGCCACACCAAAAAATATTGAGAACACCACAATTTGTAGAATCTCATTGTTAGCCATTGCTTCAAAGGCGCTAGATGGTACAATGTGCTCAACAAATTTTTGTAGAGAAAATTCTGAGGTTTTACTCATCAAATCTTTCAGGCCAGAGTTATCAGCTTGTGTTAAATCAATATAGCTACCAGGGTGCAATACATTTACCAATAGCATACCTATTAATAAACTCACTAGCGATGCTGAGAAAAACCACAACATAGCTTTACCACCCACACGACCTACCGTTTTTAAGTCGCCCAGTTTAGCAATACCAACTACCAACGTTGTAAATACCAATGGTGCAATAATGGTTTTTACCAAACGGATAAAAATAGTACCAAGTAGTTTAATGTTTTTGGCAAATGCGCTTATTGTTTCAGGCGCTCCATAGGTATGAATTACCAAGCCCACAGCTATACCAAGCACCATGGCCACTAAAATGGCGGTCGTTAATTTATTTTGTTTCATCAGCTACAATTTAGTCAGTACCGCCACCCACATGCAGCAGTAGTTTTGCTTGGCAATATAGGCATTAACACTATAAAAAAGCGATACGCATCATTTACTAAACAATAAATACGCTGTGTTTGCGCTACTTGGTCATTTTTCATCGACTAAATCACTAGAGCCGCTTTGTTTTATTTTGGCGTGCCCCTTTGGGTCGGGCTATTCGCTGCAATCTTTTTGCCCTTCGGGACAAAAAGGATTTCCACTTCTATCCCTCACGCAATAGTGCTATCAAGCTAAAAATCTTTCAAATATTACAGTAATTTAAAAGCAATCTTTAGGATGTTTTCTTCCAATCATAGGTAATCAATTCAATTATTTTTAGTCAGCGGTTAAAAATAAATTTGGTAAAACTAAAAATATTAGTATTTTGCGGCTAAATCAATTAGTTATGAGTTACGCAGGCAAAAACTTTCGCTACCTCCGCAAACTTAGAGGTTGGACACAAGAAGAATTCGCTAACAGACTAAACGTTAAGCGCTCACTTGTAGGTGCATACGAAGAAGAACGTGCCGAACCACGTTTAGATGTGCTTGAAACCATGAGTGTTATTTTTAAGCTAAGCTTAGATGAACTACTGTTGCAAGATTTATCTGAAGTAAAAGGCAGTACATATATAGAGCAGCGACGAAAACTAAAATCGGCTGTACAAAGTGTAAGTATTCAGTTTGTACCAGTTAAAGCAGCTGCAGGTTATCTAGCCGGTTATGCTGATCCTGATTTTGTAGATGAATTAAACACATTTACATTACCAATGCTAGCACCAGGCCAGTATCGAGCATTTGAAATTGTAGGCGATAGCATGTTGCCTACACCAAGTGGTAGCGTAATTGTAGGCGAAAAAGTAGAAGCGCTAGACGATGTAAAAAATAGTAATAGTTACATCGTACTATCAAAAAGTGAAGGCATTGTTTACAAGCGTATTATGAGAAATAATCGTATTAAAAACAAACTCACATTGGTAAGCGATAATCCTATTTACGAGCCATATAATGTAAGTGAAGAAGATGTGCTTGAAATTTGGAAAGCTGTCTATATCATGCAAAAAGCTAACACCGTGCAACGTTGGGATGTTAATCAGCTAGCAGGTATGGTAAATAATTTGCAAGAACAAGTGTCTACACTTAAAAAGAAACTAAATTAATTTTTATAGGGGTTAGTTAAGTACAAGGCTGCTATTCTTAGCGGCCTTTTTAATTGCTACCAGTTGTCAATAAAATAAATTGTAGTATTGACATTTAATAATAATATTGCAATACAATTATTAACCAAATACAGCCGTATGAATCGTTATCTTTTATCGCTTTCTGTAGTAGCAACCTTGCTTACTACTGCATGTAACAATACCTCAAAACCAGCCGATGCAGCAAGTGCAGATACTGCTATTACTGCTATAATACCAGATGCTAAAGCTTTTCAACAAACTATTGATGGCAAGCAAACTAACTTGTATGTACTTAAAAATGCTAACAACATGCAGCTTGCACTGACTAACTATGGTGGTCGTTTTGTAAGTCTATTAGTGCCAGATAAAAATGGTAAATTGGTAGATGTTGTTGTTGGTTTTGATAACCTTGATAGTTTTAAACTAAACAAAGAAGAACCTTATTTTGGTGCAACTATTGGTCGCTATGGCAACCGTATAGCTAAAGGTAAATTTACTATTGACGGTAAAGAATATAACCTAGCCATTAATAACGCACCTAATGCTTTACATGGCGGGCCAAAAGGTTTTCACTATGTAGTTTTTGATGCCAAACAAGTAGGTGATAGTGCCTTAGAATTAAGCTATTTATCAAAAGATATGGAAGAAGGTTATCCTGGCAACTTGAATGTTAAAGTAACTTACACCGTTACTTACGATAATCAAGTACGCATGGATTATGAAGCTACAACTGATAAAGCAACCATTGTAAACCTAACCAATCATGCTTATTTTAACTTAAATGGTAGTGGCACTATTTTAAACCACAGTATGATGGTAAATGCGGCAACTTATCTACCTGTAGACAGCACTTTAATACCAACTGGTAAAGCTGAACCTGTTGCTGGTACACCATTTGACTTTACTACAGCTAAAACTATTGGCGAAAGAATTAACGATGCTAATGAGCAACTTAAAAATGGTAAAGGCTACGATCATAACTATGTATTAAATACTTACAAAGGCACAGGTTACAACCTTGCAGCATCTGTTGTGGGCGATAAAACTGGTATCGAAATGCAGGTATTAACCGTAGAGCCGGGCTTACAGTTTTACAGTGGTAACTTTATGACTGGTAAAAACAAATGCAAATACAACACTACAGATACGTTGCGTTCAGCATTTTGTTTAGAAACACAACATTATCCAGATTCACCAAACCAGCCACAATTTCCTAGCACTGTATTAAAGCCAGGTGGTGTGTATAAAACCACTTCTTTCTATAAGTTTTTAGTGAAAAAATAATCTGCATTTAGCTTTATAAAAAATCCCTCAACTGATTATTTGGTTGAGGGATTTTTATTTGCATAAACAGTTAGTAATGATTATTTTAATTATGCTTAATACCCATATTTTTCATGCCACCTTTCTTTTAAAAACTTGCGCAATTCATTTTCTCTGGCATTATTGCCAGGCTTATAAAAGCTTTTGCCTACTAGTGGTGCAGGCAAATATTCTTGTGGTATAAAATTGTTGTCGCCAAGGTGCGAATACTGATAATTTTTACCATAGTTCATGTCTTTCATCAGCTTAGTAGGTGCATTGCGAATGTGCAATGGTACTGGTAAATCACCATGCTGCTGAACCGCTTGCAAAGCACTACCAATGGCTTCGTAAGCGGCATTGCTTTTGGCCGATGAAGCTAAATACGTAGCACATTGGCTTAAAATAATTCTGCTTTCTGGGTAGCCAATTTTGCTCACGGCATCAAAAGTTGCATTCGCTAGTAGCAACGCATTTGGGTTAGCATTACCAACATCTTCACTCGCGAAAATCAGCATTCTACGAGCAATAAATTTTACATCTTCACCGCCTTCTATCATGCGGGCAAGCCAGTAAACAGCACCATTTGGGTCGCTGCCACGCATACTTTTTATAAAGGCAGAAATTATATCGTAATGCTGCTCACCTTGCTTATCGTACAGGGCTATTTTTTGCTGCGCAATGGTCATCACCATGGCATCGGTTACCACAATGTCTTGTTGCTTGTGCTGACTAATCACTAGCTCAAACAAGTTCAATAATTTCCTCGCATCACCACCAGAAATTTTAATCAATGCAGCCGTTTCTTGTAGGGTAATGTTGTGCTGTTGCAGCACCGCATCTTTGGCAATTACTTGGTGCAATAAATTCACCAAATCTTGTTCCTGCAAGGCACGCAACACATACACCTGACTTCTACTTAGCAAGGCGCTGTTCACTTCAAACGATGGGTTTTCGGTAGTAGCACCTATCAACGTAATCGTTCCTTTTTCTACCGCACCAAGCAACGCATCTTGCTGGCCTTTGTTAAAGCGGTGAATCTCATCTATAAATAAAATCGCTTTACTCAGTTTCCTCGCTTGTTCTATTACTTCACGTACCTCTTTTACGCCACTACTTATGGCACTTAATTGAAAATAACCAATGTTCAATGTATGCGCAATAATATTGGCAATAGTGGTTTTGCCCACACCAGGCGGCCCCCACAAAATCATCGATGGTATTTGCCCCTGCTCAATGGCTTTACGCAATATGCTGCCCTTGCCAGTCAGGTGTTCTTGCCCTATCAACTCGTCTAAAGTAGTAGGGCGCATTCTTTCGGCTAAAGGCATGTTGGTCGTCATAACAAAGTACTTTCACACAAAGAACGCAAACAAAGCAAATTGTTGGTAGTAAATTTTTGGTAACCAGCATTAGTACTACTATGTAACATCGTTGCGTCGCACACTGCATCGTTTCGATACGCTATTCAGCTTTTATCGTAGCGTAATTTTTTCACGCAATGATGCTATGAAAGCGAAGAAAACATTTGATGGTATGTATAACTTGATATATACTTGTGTTATTTGTAACCTTATGACAAAACTGAATAACTAATTATGTCAGCAATTGATGTTTACAAACACAACCTTTTAGGTTTTATTGAATGCCCCTCGACAAATGGCTTTGTCAATTTTAATGAAGAAACAAGAAAACTTGCTGTATACGAACTGTTAGAAAATATACCAGCAGACGAGTTATGCTTTGATGGAAAAATTGGCGATATTCTTCTTGGTGGAGGGAAAGGCGAAGCCCCAGCTTTTAGAATTTCAAATCCAATAGCTTTTCAATTTTTCACATCGGATGAAAATACATTTATTGATTTAAAGTTTGAATACTTGAGCGATATATTCAAAGCATTTTGGACACCAACACAGTCTTATATTCTTTGTGAAGGCTTCTTGAAGCTAGGTTGGACAGCTAATATTGATATTGAAATGTGGTTAGCAGAAAACATTTGCAAACTTTTGATTTCGACTATTGACAAGTATTCAATTTATAAAACAAAACAACTTGACTTAACAACAAAATTATTTTTTTCAAACAACACTGTTTGATGGATTGCCAACCTAGCAGTTCCATATTTTCTATTAAAGCATAATGAACTATAAATTATTGGGGTCTAAAATCCTTCACATCTGCACTTTTCAACCATCCACAAAAATCGCTACCAAATAAAAACACCTTGCAAACTTTATTTACAAGGTGTTTATTTTTTTTAAGAATACCATTGCCCCTAGTGTTATCCTTTTGTGGTTGTAGCTTTTGGTGGCTTTGGCGAGTCATCTACCGTGTAGCCATAATTGCCTAAGGTTTTTGGCGATTTACTAAATACACCCTTTAAAAAGTCACGGGTACTTTTAAGCCCTTCAGGAATGCCATCCATCAGTTTGTTTCTGTCTTCATAGGCTTTTTCCATTTTCTTCTGTAGTTCTTCAGCTTCTTGGTGCTTGGCCAATGCTAGCGGAATGTTTGGCCCTACAGCATCCCATTTAAAATCTTGCATTACTTTAAGCACACTATTAGCCCCATCAGTTGTGTGTTTTTTGTAAATGTTATCAGCTAGTTTCAACTGATCCTCTACATTAGTAGGAATGTCAATACGCAAAGGTGTTTTTGGCATACTTGCTTATTTAAAAAGTTATATAATACCATAAATGTAAAAAATAGTTGCTGCATGTTTGGTTTAATTGTAGGATTATTTTTTAACATGTTTATCCACAAAAAACACGTTTTAGGTGGGGTAAAAACATTTTTGGTGGGGTAATAATATTCTAGGTGGGGTAATAATATTCTAGATGGGGGTAAAATATTCTAAATGGCACTTAGAAGATTAAAAATACCACCTAGAACATTCAAAACGGCGTTTTGAAATTTCAAAATGGCATCTAGCAATTTCTAAACGGTGTTTTGAATAGTAAATAGGCATCTAGAACATTCAAAACGCCACCTAGCAATTTAAAAATGGCAAAATGAAATTGGTGGGTGGGGGAAGGGTGAAAATCTATGATTTGATGATAAGTTGTTTTACTAAATTTGTTGGTATGACAGTAACGGTAGACATCAAACCACATACTAATGAATTACCAAGCCACTTTGCCGACAGGGTTGGACAGCTTTATACAAAAACTGTTACGACACAGCACAAGAAGGAAAACGGACAATTTTTTACGCCGACAGAAATTGCACACTTCATGGCAGGACTTAGCAAAGAAACAAAACACAAATTCAAAATACTTGACCCTGGTTGCGGTACAGCCATTCTTTCAAGCTCACTCATTGAGACACTTACGAGGCAGAATGACAATTTAAAAGAGATTGAACTTGTTGTTTATGAAACAGACCAAGACATTTTGCCTTACACACAAGCAGTACTTGATTATTTAGGTAAATGGCTTAAACATTATAAAATACAGTTCAAAGCAATCCTTAACACAAACGATTTTGTACTTGAAAACAAAGACTGCTTTCAAGTTTCGGCGACACTTTTTTCCGAACCGAAAAATGCGACGTATGACATTGTAATTTCCAATCCGCCATATTTCAAAATAGCAAAGGATGATAAAAGGGCAACTGTAGCAAAGTCTATTGTTTGGGGGCAACCAAATATCTACTCAATTTTTATGATGGTTGCTACAAAACTTTTAAAAGAAGGCGGCGAACTAATATTTATTACACCTAGAAGCTTTGCGTCGGGCAATTATTTCAGGGCTTTCCGTGAGGCATTCTTTGCGGAGATAGAAATTGAACATATCCATTTGTTCGGTTCTAGAACTGATACTTTTGATAGAGATAGTGTTTTGCAAGAAACACTAATACTGAAAGGTAAAAAACAAAGACTAAATGAGCAACTTTCTTCAATACTTGTAACACATTCTAATGGGATAAAGGACATCGAAAGTTTTACTAAAAAGATTTATAAAACTGATGAACTCATTGACTTAAAGTCAAAAGAAAAAATCATCCATCTTCCCACAAACGATACAGATGACAACGTAATAAAGTTATTTAAATCGTGGGAAGGAAATTTACATCTATACGATATTCAAATTTCTACAGGCCCAGTTGTTTCATTTAGAGCAACACAATATTTGTATGAGCGGTATCAAAATGGAACTGTTTTTTTAGTGCCATTGTATCAACTCGTCAACACATCTAAAATGCAATTTGACTGGCCGATTACAAGGCGGAACAAGCCGCAATACATTCAACTCTGTGAAGAAACAAAATCTCTTTTACTGCCAAATAAAAACTATGTTTTTCTTCGCCGATTTAGTGCTAAGGACGATAAGAGTAGATTAGTTGCTACACCTTATTTTGCGGATATGGCACAAGCAGAATTTATAGGCATAGAAAATCATCTTAATTATATTTATAGACGCAAAGGGCATCTTGAAAGAAATGAAATATTAGGACTTGCTGCTTTGTTAAACAGCAATCTATTTGACACATATTTCAGAACCTTCAATGGAAATATTAATGTTAGTGCAACCGAATTAAGAGAAATGCCTTTACCGCCATTAGAAGACATCAAGCAAATTGGCAACCAAGTAATATTGCTAAAAGACTTTTCACAATCAAAGATTGACGAAATCATAAATAACTACTTTGATATAGAACATATATTCGCTTATGAGCAAAATTGACGAGGCAAAAGAAATTCTTAGAGAATTAGGGTTGCCAGCAGCACAACAAAACGAAATTTCAGCCTATACATTGCTTGCCCTTTGCGATATTAAACCTAATGGTAAATGGAGCAAAGCAACTAAAGCAAGCTTAAAAGTTTCAAAAGGGATTATGGCATTTTGTAAAGACGTTTACAAAAAGGAATATGCACCTAATACCAGAGAAACATTTCGTAGGCAAGTATTGCATCAATTTGTTCAAGCAAGAATTGCAGATTATAATCCTGATAATCCAAGCCTTCCTGTAAATAGTCCTAATGCACATTATGCAATAACAGGTGAAGCTTTGGAAGCTATAAAAACTTATGGAACAAAAGCATGGAAAGAAGGTGCAGAAAGATTTAAGTCAGAAGTTGGCGAACTTTCAAAGCGTTATCTTAAAGAGAGAAAGCAAAATTTAATTCCTGTAAAATTGAGTAATGGTAAAATGCTCAAGCTATCTGCTGGAAAACATAATATTGTACAAGCTGCAATTGTTCAAGATTTTGCGGCACGTTTTGCAAATGACAGTGAAGTTCTTTATTTAGGTGATACGGCAAACAAAGACCTATACGTTGACAAAAAAGTATTGAAAGAAATTGGCATTCCAATAACGCAACATAGCAAACTGCCAGACGTAGTTTTATTTGACAGAAAGAAAAATTGGCTTTATTTAATTGAAGCTGTTACTTCTCATGGTCCTGTTTCACCAAAACGAATTGTTGAGTTAGAAGAGTTGCTTAAAGACTGTAAAGCAGGCAAAGTTTATGTTTCAGCATTTCCTGACTTTGCAGAATTTAAAAAGCATTCTACAAATATTGCTTGGGAGACGGAAGTTTGGGTAGTAGATTTTCCTGAACACATGATACACTTTAATGGCGACCGTTTTATGGGACCGAGATAGTATGATTAGTAACTTATAACACCTACGCTTCAATAAAAGCCCAAACACTTGCTATAGCCGCAGTGTGCGACGCCTATATCGGTGGGCTTTGTACTAGCGATGACCAATAAATAATTATCTTACGCTTGAAGGCTGATAGTGTTGTTATTGCACTGTAGACATGTGGCGTTATTCTTCATCAAACAAATGCTGGTACTGCCTTACAAAGCGAAAGCTCATAAACGTGTGTACTAAAAGCAATACAGCATAGGTAAGTATGCCACAAAGCATGCCTATCATTACGTTTTTAAACACTTGTTCTGGCAATTTCTGCCCTTTCATTTTGCTTTGCATTACTATCGCTTGTTGATACATTTCTTGCAATAGTTCTTGGTGTAATAAAATAGTGATGAGCTGTGTAATCATGAGCATACAAAAGCCTACACTTACGTAGCCATTTACTTTTATCCAATGCTTAAGGCTGGCTTTTAAAGGCTTGTGTTGCTCTATACCACTGTTTAAAAAACGAAAACTTGAGAAGATGTAAATAACGGTGCAGCTAATCATAAATACTGGTAGCAACGCAGCAATATTGCCTAATGACATTACTAACATTAGCAATGCCATTAGGCCCATCAATATTTCAATTGGTAGTAAAATAAAAGTGAGTATTCTGTATATTTTTATTCCTAACATAGCTATCCTTTCAGGCCTGCAAGATGAACTATTTTTATGTAAAAAGCCCTACAATTTTGGTAAATATTGTAGGGCTTTTGCTTTATACGTATGAGAAGAATATTTGGCCTATCATATTGCTAAAGGCTGCAAGTTCTGTTCGTATCTCATCAAAAAATGCCTCTAGGTTAGTGCTGTTTAGCGTATCAAAATCTGTGTATTCAACCTTGCTTAACAATCTGCCAAAGCGTTTGGTGATGGCATCTTTATGTTCTGTATTGTTTTCTTGCAACACATCTACCAAGTATTTTGAGGTGCGACTAAGTGAGTAAATAATGCTTCTAGTAAAGTCTTTATTAAACACCACTTGGTGCAAGGCATTCTCGTTATGCGCAGCACTTCTGTAGGTTTTAAGGTGCAGCTCGTAACCAGATAAAGCCAATAACATTGGTCGCCATTGTAAAATATCTTTTTCATCATCAAGCTTATAGTCTATCATACTAAAAAACTTGTCGGCCACTTCTATGGTTATAAAGCAGCGTTCAATGTATCTACCAAGGTTCATAAAAGCCCAGCCTAGCCCACGAGGCATGGTAGTATCTGTAACACCATTGTATAAAATACTTTCTTTGCTAAAGGTATCTACTAGTTCTAGCGCTTCGTAGCTTTTCAATTTATCTTCAAGGTTGGGTGCATTAATAGCATGATACATACCATTTACTTGTTCCCATACTTCTTTGGTGATATTATCTTGTATAGCACGGGCATTTTCTCTTGCCTTGCCCATAATGCATTTTAGCGAGCCAGGGTTGCCAGTATTTAGCAATAATTCTTTCAAGGCAGCCTCTGTATTAAACTGCATGGCTTCAATAGTAGCGTCATCGCTATTAGAAAATATTTGTAAAATATGCTGCCAGCTAAGGTTGTTAGTTACGCCCTTATCAAACATTAAAATGTAGTTAGTCATGGTGCAGCGCAATAAGCCATCTGCACGTTCCATATATCTATTGGTCCAAAATAATGAATCTGCAATTCTACTAAGCATGTTGTAATTGATTTATAAATTAATCCAAATAAATAGCAACACAGATTGAACAGATGAAAATGATATAAACGGATTTTGAAGTGTTGTATTGATTCAAGTATCTGCGTAAATCAGTTCAATCAGTGTCATCAGTGTTCCTATCATCACTCTACTACCCAAGTATCTTTACTACCACCACCTTGCGATGAGTTTACTACCAAGCTACCTTCACGCAGTGCTACACGTGTAAGGCCGCCCGGTACAATGTGTACACCTTCTGGGCCACATAAAGCATAAGGGCGTAAGTCTACATGGCGTGGTACAAACTTGCCGTCAATAAAGCATGGCACGGTAGATAGTTTAATAATTGGCTGCGCAATAAAACCTCGTGGGTCTTCTTCTATCGCTTTTATAAAGTCAACAATTTCTTTTTCTGAAGCACTGTTACCCATCAGCATACCATAACCACCAGATTGATTGGTACGCTTAACAACCATGTTGGTAATATTCTCAAACACATGCTTGCGTTGCTCATCATCACCCAACTGATAAGTAGGTACGTTTGGTAAAATAGGTTCTTCGTTTAGGTAATATTTAATCATGGCAGGTACATAGCAGTACACCGCTTTGTCATCGGCCACGCCATTACCAAGTGCATTTACAATGGCTACATTGCCTTTTGCATAGGCACTTATTAAACCTGGCACACCTAGCAAACTATCTTTTCTAAACACCATTGGGTCTAAAAATTCATCATCAACCCTGCGGTAAATAACATGCACTTGTTTTAAGCCATTGGTAGTTTTGGTGTACACTTTATAGTTGTCTACTATTAGGTCTCTACCTTCTACTAGTTCTATACCCATGCTTCTAGCTAAGAAAGTATGTTCGTAATAAGCAGAATTGTAAACACCCGGTGTAAGCAATACCACATTAGGATTGCTCAATTGGCTAGGAGCTAGTTGTAGCAATATTTGGTGCAGCATTAATGGATAGCTGCTTACCATTTTGGCCTTGCTTTGGTATAATAAATTAGGAAATAAGCGCTTGGTAACTTCACGATTTTCAAGCATATAGCTTACACCGCTTGGTGTACGTAGGTTGTCTTCTAAAATGTAAAAAGTGCCGTCTTCACCTCTAATTAAATCGATACCGCTAATGTGTACATAAATATCGTGTGGCACTTTTATGCCCAATACTTCACGGGTAAAATGTGGGCAGCTTTCTATTAGTTCTCTAGGTACTATACCATCATTCAATATGTTTTGCTCGTTGTACACGTCTTTTAAAAACATGTTCAAGGCTTTTAACCTTTGTTTAATACCTTTTTCTACGTGGCTCCATTCTGCCGAGGTAATAATACGTGGTATAATGTCAAATGGAAAAATACGCTCAATACCTGCATTGTCGCTATACACAGTAAAAGTGATACCCTGATTCATAAACAGGTCGCTAGCCAATTTATCTTTTTGGTGCAACGCATCTACTGGCAATCCCTTTAATACTTCAAATACTTTTTGATATTGTTCACGTATAGATGAACCCGTATTCATTTCGTCCCAAATGCCCGGTTGGGTGGTGTATTGTTGCCATAAGTCAGCACTATTCGTCATAAATCAGCAAAAATTTTAGTACAGTAAATGGGGTTTAAACAAATGCTTACTAGTTTGTACAACTTAGTGCTTGTAAGATAGGGATAAATTTAATTAGCAAAACTTTCTTGCTACTATTTTTCATTATTTTTTTTAAAATTCGAGTTGCTTTATACATTTTAGGTAAAAATATTCCCTATATGGTGCATAATATTTACTATTTCGGTCTTTTTGTTGAATAATTACTAATGAATGATGGTTGATTGTAAATAGTTTGATTAAATTGCATTTCAACGAGAGTGGCAAATTATGGCATAAAAAATCCTGCTAGGAAGTGCTAGCAGGATTCAAAATCTATATAGAGTTCATGCATTACGCTTTCACATCCAACTTTATCTGCAATTCTACCAATTGTTTATCATCTATACAGCTTGGTGCATCTAGCATTACATCTCTACCACTATTGTTTTTAGGAAACGCAATAAAGTCTCTAATGCTTTCGCTACCGCCTAAAATAGCACACAATCTATCAAAACCAAATGCTAAACCGCCATGTGGTGGTGCACCATATTCAAACGCACCTAATAAAAAGCCAAATTTATGATTCGCTTCTTCTTCTGTCATACCAAGGGCTGCAAACATTTTTTGTTGCAATTCTTTTTGGTAAATACGAATAGAACCACCACCAATTTCATTACCATTCAATACCATATCGTAAGCATTGGCCTTAATATTAGCATAAGGATGCTCAAGATATTTGTCCAAATCTTCCACCTTAGGGCTATTGTTAATCATGATATTAACATCACTAGGTTTAGGACTTGTAAATGGATGGTGCCTTGCTACCCAACGGCCAGCACCGCCACCATCTTGGTCTTCTAATGCAAATTCAAACAATGGGAAATCTAACACCCACAATAATTTGAATTCATTTTCTTTACGCAAGCCAAGGCGTTTGCCCATTTCTAAACGTAGTTCAGACGTAGCTTTACGTGTACGTTCTTCTGCACCAGCTAGTATCAATACTAAATCACCGGCTTTAGCGCCAGCAGCATCTGCAATGGCTTTTAGCTTGTCTTCACTGTAAAATTTATCTACACTGCTTTTGTAAGTGCCATCAGCATTACACTTAATAAATACCAAGCCTTTCATGCCTATTTGTGGACGCTTTACCCACTCAGTTAGTTCATCGGTTTGTTTTCTAGTGTATTCGCTACAGCCTGGCACTGCAATGGCAATTACGGTTTCAGCATCGTCGAACACAGGAAAGCCCAAAAGCCCCCCCGCCCCTAAAGGGGTGCTTTCTAAAGCACTAACCTTTGTAGGAAAGGTATGCAATGGAAACTTTAAATTGCATAATTGCATGCCAAAACGAATATCAGGCTTATCGTTACCAAACTGCCACATGGCTTCTTCCCAGCTCATGCGTTCTACAGCATCGGTGTAGTCAATGCCTTTAACATCTTTAAAAATGCGTTTAATTAAACCTTCAAACATGTTTAAAATGTCTTCTTGCTCTACGAAACACATTTCACAGTCTATCTGCGTAAATTCTGGCTGACGATCTGCACGCAAATCTTCGTCTCTAAAGCATTTTACTATTTGGTAGTAACGGTCGTAACCACTTACCATTAATAGTTGCTTAAAGGTTTGTGGGCTTTGTGGTAAGGCATAAAATTGACCACCATTCATACGGCTTGGCACCACAAAATCTCTTGCACCTTCTGGTGTAGATTTAATTAAAAATGGGGTTTCAATATCCATGAAATTATTTTCGTGTAAATAATTTCTGGTACTTCTACCTACGGCATAGCGTAATTCTAAGTTCTTTTTTACCGCATTTCTACGTAAGTCTAAGTAACGGTATTTCATACGTAGTTCATCACCACCATCAGTATCATCTTGAATGGTAAATGGTGGCACTTCGCTCTTGTTCAATATCTTAAAGCTTGTAACGGCAATTTCAACATCACCAGTAGGTATGTTAGCGTTTTTATTACTGCGTTCGTTTACAGTACCTGCGGCTTGTAATACAAATTCTCTGCCCAACGGGTTAGTATCAAGCTGTGCATTTAGGGCTTCGTTAAATAATAATTGCGTAATGCCATAACGGTCACGTAAGTCTACAAAAGTAATACTACCAAATTTTCTCACAGTTTGCACCCAACCTGCAAGGGTTACAGTTTGGCTAGCATGTGCTATTCTCAATTCGCCACAAGTATGCGTTCTATACATTATCTCAAAATTTAGAGTCGCAAATATAATGGGTTAATGGGTAGTTGTGAGATGCGTGATTTATGATGGATGAATGAGCCTTTGTATTAAATAATTTACTTGTTTTCGTTTTCTTCTTTATATTGCTTATCTAATATCTATTGTTATGTACTATCTTCTTGCAATCATTATTTGCGGTATTATCGCTATTGCTTGTGTGGTAATGGCTATTATAAGTATTATCAGAAAGAAAATGGGGCTGTTTACTGGCTCTGTAATAGTATTTGTAATTACTTGTATTATTGGTGCGTTTATGATTTTCCAATTTGCCATAAAAACAGTTGATTATGTGGCTAAACAAGATGTACAAACAGTTGTGAGTAAAGCCGTTGAAGTGGCTGGTAAAACTGCTGGTAGCGTTATTTCTGGCGGTGCAAAAGGCATGAACCAAACTTTAGATGATAATGCTATTGCTGCGCTTGCAGGCAAATCAGGAACGATAATTGGTAAAGCCATTAAAGCCACTTCGTCTGGCTGGGATTCTACATTTAGACCAAGTATTTTTATAGATGCATCGCTTGCCAATGCAGATTTAGAGCTTGGTAGGGCAGAAGAGTTATACGAACGAAAAACTGAGGATGTATTTATGAGCATTTTTATCACATTTACCAAAAACTTTAAAGGCACATTAAAGTTGACGATGTATGACCAAGAAGGAAAAAAAATGACTATTGCGCAAACTGAAATAAAAGAAAAAGCTGGCGCAGAAAAGTTGGTTCGTTTTAACTTTCCTGTTATTCATACAGAACTTACAAGGTATTATGTGTTGAGTAAGATGTAGGATTGGCACATTGTTACGCAACGAAAATAAAAGTCGTTTAAACTTTTGGTATGTTTAGGCAGTCAATAAGACTGTTGTACAAGAAAATTTCCCTGCATGCTCGCTGAAGATAATGAATTGCTTTACCAATTCAAGAACAGTGCGAATAAAGAAGTGGCTTTTACTGCTATTGTAAAAAAGTATCAGGAAAAGTTGTACTGGCACATTAGACGAATGGTAATAGACCACGACGATACCAATGACGTATTGCAAAATATGTTTGTAAAAGTGTGGAAAGGCTTGGCCAATTTTAGAGAAGATAGTCAGCTGTATACATGGTTATATAGAATTGCTACCAACGAGTGCTTGAGTTTTTTAGACCAAAAAAAGCGAAAAGGTGCAGAAAGATTTGACGATGTAGAAAGCAGCTTGAGTAATACAATAAAAGCAGATAGTAATTTTGACGCTAATAAACTAGAATGGAAATTACAATTGGCCATTCAACAATTGCCCGAACGGCAGCGACTTGTATTTAATCTGCGCTATTACGACGAAATGCCTTATGAAGAAATGAGCCGAATTTTAGAAACAAGTGAAGGTGCTTTAAAAGCAAGCTACCATCACGCAGCAAAAAAAATTGAGGCCTTTATAGTAGCAGGTTAAACGTAGCAGTTTATTGCGCGTCTTAAATATAACACATGAAACAAGATACCAACATATTGGCAGAGTTAGAAACAGTAGCCCCAGTATTAACTACTATTAATAACAGGATGCCTTATGCCTTGCCTACCGGCTATTTTGATAGTCTGAGCGAGGCAGTAATGGCAGAAATTTCAGTTGATAATTTACCAAAAACAGCAGCGCCATTTACCGTACCGCAAGATTATTTTACCAACTTAAGTAGCAATATTTTAGCAGCAATAGCTAAAGAAGCAACTAGTAAAAACGAAGTAATTGAAGAGCTTGAAGCTATTGCACCGATACTTAATACCATTGACAAAACAAATATTTACACACTTCCTAAAGTTTATTTTGCCAAATTTGAAGTCAACATATACGATGCATCATCAACCGCTAAAGTGGTGTCTATGTCATCATTTAAACGCAAAATACTATATGTGGCAGCCGCTTGTGTAATAGGTTTAATGGCTATAGGTGCTTTCATATTTACCAAAAACAGCGAGAAAATAGATTATGCTGCTTACAAGCAAATAGATGTGAACAGTACTATAAATAAAATAAGTAACGAAGAATTGGTGAATTATTTAGAAAATGTCAACTCAATTACTAATTCTAATGCTGTAACTACTATTGATGTGAAATTGCCAGATATTCAAGAGCATATTCAAACGGTATCTGATGAAGAGTTGAAACAATATTTAAAAGAAGTGGATGTAACTGCATCGAGTGATGAATACCAGATTGGTATTTAATGTGCATTTTATGGCGAATGAAGTTGCAAATATACAGTGCATTGATACTGAGTCAAAAAACAAAACACATGAAAATATTATTTAGTATCTTTCTCTTCTTGTTTACAACGTTTACAAGTATTGCGCAAGAACCACCCAAACCTGGCGTTAATGTTCAAGGTTTAAAAATTGCCTACATCACTCGTGAACTAAACCTTACAACTGATGAGGCTCAGAAGTTTTGGCCTTTATATTTCGGTTATTTTGATGATTTGAAAAAAGCAAGAAATGAAAGTAGAGATGATGTAATTGCTTTTGATGAGAAGGCTATAGTCATTAAGAAGCGCTATTTCGCTGACTTTAAAAAAACGCTTGGCACAGACGAGCGTGCAAATAAAGTTTTTTTAGTAGATAGAAATTTTGGGTCTATTATTAAAAAAGAAATACAGAATAGACAAAAAATGCGTAACAATCGCAGATAAGTCTATTTCTTCTGCTTTTTGTTGTAGTTAGCTAGTTTGTCGTTAATGAAATACAAAACATCTTCCTCAGTTGTATGGCTACGTAACCATGCGTAGCTAGGTCTATATTTTTGCATGAATTCTACAAGCTTTTCGCCCTCAAGCTGCGTGTATTTATTTACTAAAGCAGGCGTAAAACGGTAATTGGTGTACGATTCATTTTCCATATCGTTAAATAAATCTAAAGCACTGCGTTTACGCTTTTCACGGTTGTAAAAATGATCAAGATTAATACCTAATCCTACACCAGAATTTGCAATGGAAACTACTGGAATTTTTACATCGCTTCTATTGATAAAAAAGTCTCTTCTACGTTCTATACTGTCTAGTTGATATTGGTTATATTTAGTAGTGCTAATAACCGTTACATCTGCTAATCTTTTTGATAATGGATGCATTAAAATATACAGTGTGTCATTTTTTAGCAGCTCTTCTGTAACACGAATGGTATCGAAATTATAACCAACCGCAGCTACCGATAGTAAATGGTTTAAAGCAATGTCTATCTTAAAAATACCTTTTGTATTACTTACAATCGTATTTTTCTTGTTGATGTTGCTGATACTTGCAAACTCAATAATAGCGCTAGTTGTACTATCTTTTACAATACCTACAATAACTGTTTTTTGTTGTGCCTTGCTTGTGGTAGCTGCGCAAATAAGTAAAAGAGAATACAGGCTTTTCTTCATAATAAAATGTTACAAATGCGCTGTGAAGTAACAACAATCTGCTGGGTATATTTAGTAATTATCTCTTAAAATATCTTACTTGTACAAATAAAAGTGCCCAATGCGTTTTAAGGCATTGGGCACTTTTGTTGATAACCATATGCATTTAAATCATGGTAATCATTACAATCATTAAATCAGCGTTTTTATTTTGGATCTAAAGCATTTTTAATGGCTTGTTCTAAGTCCAATAAATGTATTTTACTCATTGTGTCGGTAGTGGTAGGTGCAGCAGCTGCTACTTTACTACGTAAGCTTACTAATTGTGCTCTTGCAATTGCTGGTACATCGCTACGTTTTAAATCTGTTCCTACGGTTAGTGTTAAACCTTGAATTGAGATAGTAGAAGGTCCTGCACTTGGTGCAATAATAGCTGACAATTTAGCTACATAGCTTTTTTGCAACAATCTACGGTATTCGTCAATTGGCTTTTTGCTAGTTAATTCACTGAATAAATCAGATTGAACATCGTTCAATAGTTCCATTGCATTGTAAGCTTTATCAGCACCAAAGCGCTCTAAGCAAATTTGCATACGATTCATTCTGTCAGAACTGATTAAGCTAGACAGGGTACTTTCTTGTGCATTTGCAACAGGATCTAAAGAAACTGGGTTGTTGAATTTGTTCCAAATGTCTTTAGCAATTAACCATTTTGGTGTTTGGAATAATTGTTTGTTTAAGAAACTAACAGCTTCTTTTTGATAAGCTTTTGGTACTACTTCATACACATCACCTTTTTCGTCTACACTTTTAAAGGTTTCTGTAATGCCACCTACATTTTTAGTTACGTGGCCCATGTATCTTCTAAATTGACCAAGTAATTGAGTGTAGATTTCAGCGATATTTTCTTGCAAATCAGCTTCTTCGTAAGTCCATTCTGGTAGTTTAGGCAAAATGCGTTGTAAGTTTTTAATACCATATTCGCTTGCTTTTACAGCATTGTCACTTAAGTCTTCGCTTTGTGCTCTAGGGTCAGCAGGGTTACCGCTTTCATAAGTACCAAACCATGTTCGTGGGTTAGCTTTATAAGCATCAATAATCATCTTGCTGCTAGCTTTCTTTTGGTCTTCATCTGTAGCACCAGGTATAAAACCGTAGCCCCATTTAATAGCCCATAAATCGTAATCACCAATGCGAGGATATAAACCTTCTTTAGCAATATTATCTTCTGGTTGAGCCACGTAGTTAAAGCGAGCATAATCCATAATAGAAGCTGTGTGACCATTTGCTTCTACCCAAGCTTTGTCACGCAATTTTTCTACTGGTGTTTTGCTACTGCTACCCATGTTGTGGCGCAAACCAAGTGTGTGACCAACTTCATGAGATGATACAAAGCGAATTAAATCGCCCATTAAATCATCGCTAAATTTCATGCTTCTAGCACGTGGATCTACCGCTGCTGTTTGAATCATATACCAGTCGTGTACAAGCTTCATTACGTTGTGATACCAGCCAATGTGGCTTTCTAAAATTTCACCACTGCGAGGGTCGTGAACATTAGGGCCATATGCGTTTTCAATATCTGATGCGAAATAACGTACTACTGAGAAACGAGCGTCTTCCATGCTCATAGTAGTATCGTTTTCAGGCCATTCTTTACCCATTATGGCATTTTTAAAACCAGCTTTTTCAAAAGCTTTCTGCCAGTCGTTAATACCTAAAATCAAATGCTTACGCCATTGTTTTGGAGTTGCAGGATCTATGTAGTATATAATTGGCTTTTTAGGTTCAACCAATTCGCCTTTTAGCCATTTGTCATATTCACCATCTTTTGGTTCAAGTCGCCAACGTACAGCAAATTCTTTATTTTCTACTTGTTGTTGGTCATCACCATATTTTACATAATCATCAGTAAAATAACCTACACGTTTATCAGCAACTCTATATTTCATAGGTGTTTTAGGTAATAACAATAATGAAGTATTCAGTTCAATAGTTACTGCACCAGATTGAGAGGCCGCTGGTAAAGATGCACTAGGAAAAGGTGATGGTGCTGCTGCAAAACCGCCACCAGCTTGTGCTGAGAATGTTTTTACAGTTTTAATTTCTGTATTAATAGGATAGGTATTTATTTTCTGGATAAACGACCTATCACTTGCAAGCATTGATAAACTATATCTTCTTTTTACGTTGGCATTAATACTTACAGGTAAGTTATCGCCTTTAAAAAAGTCAGTTACGTCAATCACGCTACCAGTACTGTCTTTGCTAAAAGCTGCAATTGGAAAAGATTGTGCAATACTGTTAACGTTAGAATTTGTTACTGCTTTGTAAATGTCATTGGTAGAATCAGCAGTACTTACCAAAGTAACCACTCTTAAAAAAATAGTGTTACTAGGACCTTTTTCGAAAGTTAAGGTTTGTTGATTAGCAATTTCGCCACCGTAACCAGCACCACTAGGCACTTTAACAAAACGTGTTACGGCTAAAATTTCTCTACCAAGTAACGAATCTTTAATTTCAAAGTAGTATTTGTCTTCTACTTTGTGTACGGTAAATAAGCCCTTTTTGCTAATAGCTTTTTCGGTAATTACCTCTTTAAAAGGTTTAGGGGCAGAAGAAGCGCCACCTCTTGCACCAAAACCAGCAAGCCCTGCAATATTAGGCATACCAGTACTTGGTCTTGAAGGCACACTGTCTTTCTGCTGAGCAAAAGCTGAAACGCTTGCTAACAAGGCAGTCGCTACAAAAATTCTTTTCATAAGTGTAGTAAAGTTTTATAAAAGTGAAATTTAAAGGTAAGAGTGAGCTTTATATGAGATACTTTTTGTTGAGTGGATTATTATGAATGGTAAAATACTTCCATCAATTTCTGTTTAACATTGCTTTTATTGGTACTAAAAATGAATTGCAAACCTTTGCGTATATTTTTTTCATTAAGATTTGTAAAACTAATTTGGTGCATTGAATAAAATACCTAATTTGCTATGCCCTTTCTAAAATTCAACTAAATAAATGTTTTGTTTTTTCAAAAGTTTTTTTAGTAGCATTGCGGAATTAAAATTTTTAACAACTGTAATTTTTTTAACCAAAAATCAATTGAATCATGGCTGACATTAAACCAGCTGCAACAGCTGCCGTAAAAAGTGCAACCTCTGTACAACCTAAAAAAGGCGGTAACTCTATTGCAACATTTGCTCCCCTGTTTTGTATCCTTGCAGGTTACATCATTTGGCGTTTCCTAATTGGTAGTTCAAGTAATTTCACAAAACCAGATCCAGATGCTAGCCATTGGTTTTGGCCTGATCATGATGGTCCTAAAGGTGGTTTGCCTCGTATGTATTTAGGTGGTATTATCGTACCCATCCTTATCGGTTGCTTCCTTACTGTATTAACATTTGTAATTGAAAGATTATTAACTGTAATTAAAGCTGCTGGTACTGGTAACAATGCTGAGTTTATCCGCAAAGTACAGTTTCATTTAGCTAACAAAGAAGTTGATAAAGCAATTGCTGAGTGCGACAAACAAAAAGGTTCTGTAGGTAACGTAATGAAAGGTGGTTTACGTAAATACAAAGAAATGATCACCAACACAGAATTAACTACTGAACAAAAAGTATTAAATATTCAAAAAGAAGTAGAAGAAGCTACAGCATTAGAATTACCTATGTTAGAGAAAAACTTGGTATTCTTATCTACAATCGCTTCTGTTGCTACCTTATTAGGTTTGTTAGGTACCGTATTAGGTATGATCAAATCTTTCTCTGCATTAGGTAACGAAGGCGGTGGCGATGCTGCTGCGAAATTATCTCAAGGTATTTCTGAGGCCTTGTATAATACTGCGTTAGGTATCGGTACTTCTGCTATCTCTATCATTATGTACAACGTATTTACTACTCGTATTGATGCTATTACTTATGGTATTGATGAGTCTGGTTTCACACTTACACAAAGCTTTGCTGCTAACTATAAATAATCCCTCCGATTATTTGTATGGAAAAATCAAAGTTTTGAATCTCTATTTGCGAAACCATTAAAATACTATAAAAATGTCAAGGCCCAAACTTCCACGAAAGAGTACTTCGATTGACATGACAGCGATGTGTGATGTTGCCTTCCTGCTGTTGAGCTTCTTTATTTTGACAACTAAATTCAAACCAAACGAAGCTGTAACTGTGACCACGCCTAGCTCTGTTTCAACCAAAATGGCACCAGAGAAGGATTTTGTCATGGTTACAATCGACAAAGACGGAAAAGTATTTCTTTCAATGGACGATGCAAGTAAAAAAGAAGCTATTGCAACTGCATTGAATAGCTCTAGAAATCTTGGTATCGACGTTAAAGCCTTTAAAGAAGCTGAATTTTTTGGTACTTCTTTTAGCCAATTGCCACAATTTTTGGCATTGCCTAAAGAACAGCGAAAAGGCAACCTTTTACCGGGTATTCCTTGCAAAGACAGTACTAATAATGAGATGATTGAATGGATGCGTTTAATTTTTAACGCTTACCAAGGCTCTCAAATGAAAGCGCTTCTATTAAAAGGTGATAACGATGCTAAGTACCCAGCTTTCAAAAATGTACTTGATGCTTTTAAGAAAAACGATTTCTTGAAGTTTCAAATGGTAACGAATCCTGAAAGCGCACCAGAAGGCAGCGATTTATGGATTGACAACCAAAAGAAAGGTGGAGCTGAAAACAAACCTGAATAAGGGTAACTAAGTAAACAATATTGCGTAAAAATTAAAATTTACTACCATGGCAGAAATGGATACCTCGGGTGGCGGTGGCCATAAAAAAGGCCCAGGGGTCAAAAAAGGTAAAAAGTTATCAACGAGAGTTGATTTAACACCAATGGTAGATCTAGGTTTTCTATTAATTACGTTTTTCATCTTTACAACTACCATGAGCCATCCAACAGCCATGAAGTTAAACTTACCAAAAGATGCTGATAAGCCAGAAGATCAAACTAAGGCAAAAGAATCAGCAGTGCTTACGGTAATGTTGGGTAAAGACAATAACGTTTTTTATTATGAAGGTCAATTAGATCCTGCTGGTGCTAACTTCAAGTCATCTAGTTTTAAAGAGATTCGTAATGTTATTATAGATAAAAAAAGACGTACAAGCGAAAAAGATTTTGTTGTAATCCTTAAGCCGAACGAAGAAAGTAACTATAGAAACGTTATCGATATTTTAGACGAGATGTCAATTAACGTGGTAAAAAGATATGCGCTAGTAGACATTTCAGAAGGTGAAAACCAACTGATTAAAGTAACAGAAGCTAGTGCTGCTCAGCCAGGAAAATAAAGTTTGTGGAATTTTCCACTAATTGAATCTTATTTATAAAAGACACCAAGATGGATATAAACAAAATTATGTCGGCAGATGTCCTTGATATCATCTTTGATGGTAGACATAAGGAATATGGTGCTTACGATCTTCGCAAAACCTACAATAAGCGTATCACTTACGCATTATTGGGCACAGTTGCTTTATGCTTACTGTTGTTTATTGGTTCTATTCTCGCTAACTCTTTTAAGAAAGAAAGCAAGAATCAGATAGTTGTGCAGGACGTATCATTGGAGGACGTAAAAAAGGAGGAGAAAAAGCCCGACATCCCTCCACCGCCTCCACCACCAAAACAAGATCCACCAAAAGTGGAAATCACAAGGTTTACACCTCCTAAAATTGTAAAGGATGAGGAAGTAAAAGAACCACCTCCAGAACAAGAAAAATTGGCCGAAACCAAAATTGGTACAATTAATCAAGAAGGTACAAAAGATGAAGGTATTGTTGCGCCACCTGTGGCAAGTACTGGTACGGGTGTTGTAGAAGCGCCTAAGGTAGAGGAAGATTATGATAGGGTATTTACTACCGTACAAATCGAATCTGAATTTCCTGGTGGCGCTGCTGCTTGGGCCAAATACTTAAACAGAAACTTAAACGCAGATGTACCTAGTTCAAATGGTGCACCTCCAGGTAAGTACACTGTTATGGTTAGTTTTATTGTAGATAAAGAAGGAAATATTAGCGAAGTTTCTGCTGATACTGACCCTGGTTATGGTACAAAAGACGAAGCCATTAAGGTTATTAAAAAAGGACCCAAATGGACGGCTGCCATACAAAATGGCCGTAAAGTAACTAGCCGTAAAAGACAAGCTATTACCTTCCAAGTAAGTGAAGAATAATTAGTTTTGGCTTTTATAAATCATAATAATGCCTCTCAATTTTTGGGAGGCATTTTTGTTTTTCGACTCTGTCTATTTCTTTAAAACCTTTGCTATCATTGGGTTATAGCGAAGTTTAAAAAATATTTTCACAAATTTTATGGAAGAATTTGTGCTGTGTGTCTCATTTAAAAACTTACAATTATGAACACACAAAACATTATGAGCGCAAACATTTTAGACATTTTATTTGACGGCAGAAACAAAGCTTATGGCGCTTATGACCTAAGAAAGAATTATAACAAACGCTTGGTAAAAGCTTTAGCGGGTACATTGGGTATTTGCTTGTTATTCACCATGGGGTCAATATTTGCCAATGGCAAAAAAGGTGATACTAAGCCAATGAATACCATTGAGGTTAATTTAGATGAGTATAAAGACAAGAAGAAAGACGAACCTGAAATTCCTAAAGAACAGCCAAAAGCTCAGCCGCAAAAGCAGTTTGAGCAAGTTGCAGTAAATATTCCTGTAATAGCACCTGATGACCAAGTTGATGATAATAATGAGATTAAACCAGTTGAAGCAACAGAAGATGTAAAAATTGGAGCTTCTAATTTTGATGGCGAAAAAGGTAGTGATAACATCGTCAGCGCACCGATTGAGAACTCTGTAAATGGTTCAGGAAATGGAAAAGTAACTCCAGAAAACATCGAAGAAAGCATTTTTGTACATGTTGAAATTCCAGCTCAATTTCCTGGTGGTTTTGAAGCTTGGAAAAAATATTTAGAAAGAAACTTAAATGCTGGTTTGCCCGCTGAAAATGGTGCACAAGCTGGTAAATATACCGTTTTGGTATCTTTTGTAGTGGATAAAGAAGGAAATATTAGCGATGTAAAAGCGGAAAATGCTCCAGGCTTTGGTACAGAAGCAGAAGCTATAAAAATTATTAAGAAAGGACCTAAATGGCAACCCGCTTCACAGAACGGAAGAAAAGTCGCCTACCGTGCAAGACAACAAGTAACTTTTTTAGTAGATGATAATAGTTAGAGTCTTTGAATGATTAAAGTTTTGAAGTAATTGTAGCCTGTGAAAAAATAGATAATAAACAAACTAATAGCGAAGGATAGCAAAGATTTGACTATGAACACAGGAATTCAACTAGAGTAAAATTAAATTTCCTATTTCTTGAGGGAAAAAGCGAACCTTTCTTTATAAAATACATTAAAAACCTTGCTAGTGCTGCATTTACAGCCCATTATATTTTTGATTAAAAAAAAATGGAAGAACTAGAAAACTCTACACATCAAATTTTTGAGATAGAAAAACAAGCGGATAAACCAACAAAACAGCCTAAAAAATTACTATAAAATGTGGTTCGGCAGAATTTACAGCCCTAATCAAAATGCTAAAGCAAAGGGATGGATTGAATTACCGCCGAACGGTGAAACAACGTCTATTTTGTTATTATAGGTATTTTATTTTGCATATAACAGCCTGCAAAAGAAAGTTTAGGTAAGTGTTTCGCTAATGATGTTCGTAGTTTTTAAAAGTCTTGAAAAACACGAATTTCAATTTAAAATTCCATCGTTAGCAGCATATAATAATATAAAATAGAAAGCCGAGTGTTCTGCGTGTGAGACAAGAGTAATATCAGTAAAATTGAAACTGTTTGCGTTAAATAATTACAATTTTATGAGTACGAAAACAGACAACTTTGTTTTTTTTCACTGCCATTTGATGAACTAGTGGCAGCCATTAGCAACAGCGTGGCCGAAAAGCCGCAATCATTACCAACAGCAACAAGTGAACCAACTACTCCAGATTCTGCACTAGAAAAGTATTTAACCCGAAAAAATACCGCCGAAAGGTTAGGGATTACGTTACCCACTTTAAACAAGTATATTAAAAAGGGGATTGTAACAGGCTACCGAGTAGGTGCAAGGGTGCTATATAAGCATAGCGAAATAGATAGCTGTTTAATGAAAATAAAGGGGGGTTACAGCTATGAATAACCACATACCGCCCTCATTTCAATTTAGCGAAGCGAAGATAACAATAACACCCATTGAAACCATTTACAAATTAGATGCAGCAAACAACATTTACAAACTATTGGCTGACACAGGTGTAGGATTACCACAAACTTTAAGAATTACCAAGAAGCGAAGCGATACACTCAAATGTGATGTTGTTTTAGAAAGGTATTCATTAGGCAAATGGGATTTGTTTACTGGATTATTAAAGGTTGATAATGGACCAGCAAAGGTTGGTAACAGGGTTTTGCATTATGATGAAAACGGGCAAAAGGTAACCGAGGCACTAATGGTAGTACCTACCACCGACAAACAACAAATGTATGTTTACACTTTTGGCGGTGACTTTGATAGCGCCATGTATAGAATGAAGCTAGCTAGCGCCTATTTGCATTGCCTCGAAAAATATGGTAGTGTATGATTTGCGGTGTAAAGCTGGATATTGTAATAGATCTACCATTTCATTTGTGGCTGCAAAAAGTAGGGATTGACACGTTTGAAATAGGTGTTAATATTAAAGATGGCAGTGTGAAACATAAGACTAGAGGTAAAGAGAAAACAACCACCTACACAGCCACATGGCGAAGCTATACACTAACCTACAATGAAGTTGAAGAGATAGAAGGGAACGCCACCAATAAGCGGCAATACTTGCAAATACAAGGTAGTTTGCACAAGAGTTATTTTGATGGCTACAATTACCAGCCTTTTACATGGAACTGTTTACAGCAAGAAATAAACAACGTTTGCAACAGATTTCAATTAAACCCCTCTAAAGTTAAAATCTCAAATATTGAGGTAGGTGTAAATGTGCCTTTAGATTTCGATGTAAACACCTTTGTTTTTAAAGATATTATCCATTACATGGGTAAGAATTTTAAACCGTACGATAAAGACAGGCAAGGCATTGAATTAGGGATAGAGTTAAAATGTACAAATTATTCTGTAAAGATTTATGACAAAGGGCGGCAAAATAATCTATCCTACCAACTGCTACGAATAGAGAAGCGGTTTAATAAAATGGATAGTTTGAAGAAAGTTTACAAGGTGGTTAAATTGGCAGATTTACAGGACTTTAACAAGGTTGAAAAGCTGGTTAAAGAAATACTAACGATGTGGGATAAAGTGCTGGTATTTGACATTAAAAAGGATTTCAGCAACCACCGAATAAGTAACTGGATAAACCCGACATACTGGAAAGTAATTAACAGGGATAAAAGAAAACGTGAAAAGAGGGATTGTAAACAGTTTTTAAAAATGCAAGGCGGTTACAAACACGAAATTATTAGGGCGTTGATTGTAAGTGAATGGCAGCAACTTTTAAACAATGCCACGTTTTCACCAAGTGTCCAAAAATTGAAGGTTGTAAAAAGTGCCACGTTTTCACCGAGTGTCCAAGAATTACCAGTACCTCAAAAAAGAGGAACGAAAAACAACGATTGCCACGTTTTCACCAATACGGTAAACGGTGAAAACGTGGCAGCCCGTTTTTGTGTTACTTGTGGTAAGGATATTAGCCACCAAAAAAATAACAGCCATTTTTGTACTGCCAAATATGTAGGCGAAAGAGCCGCCCACAAATGCCGAAATGATAAGAGCAACCCGAAAAATGATTTTAAGGACAACGTAGTAAAACCAGAAACAAAGGGATTGTTATTTGACATAATGCCATTTTTTGTAAAAGAAAGTAAGCGAATGGTATAAAACCTAGCAAGCCGTTTGTATAAAGAAATGCACCTTTTTTAAAGGTGTTTTTTTGTGGTTCAAATAGCCATTTTTTAGAAAAAAGACACCCAACGAGGACACCTAAATAAAAAATAGAAAAAATAAAAATGCCTACAATGCTGTGGTCGTAGGCGTTACAATGGTTTACCCATTATCAATGGTAGCTGTAGGGGAAGGGATCGAACCTCCACGAGGCAGTTAGCCATAGCACAAAGTTGAGTGGTCTACCCTGGTCGAACAAGTATTACTATCTGTTCGGCTCTATGCTAAGTTTATTCTGTTATCCTCACCCCCGAGACAAGAGGGCATGTCTGCCAAAAATTTCATCACCCCACAATAAAAAATATGCCGTTTAAAATGTTTAATGTACTTTATTTTCAAAAAAGTACCTATTTTGTTAAATTATTTTAAACGCTTAAAGAGCTTTGATAGTGCAATATTAAAGTAACAGCCATAATCTTACAAATATTTCAAACTTAATTTTAAAAATTTAGATTTCGTTTAATAAAAATCAATTTTCGTTGAAAAATATTCAAAAATAACACGTAATGCAAAATAAATTACATCTCGATAAACTAGATTATCAGATAATTCAAGAAATGATGGTTAATGCAGAAGTCTCTTATGCTGACCTTGGAAAGAAGCTTTTTGTTTCGGGTGGAACAATACATGTAAGAATAAAAAAACTTGAAGATTCTGGCATTGTACAGGGCAGAAGGCTGGCGGTAGATTTAAAAGCGCTAGGTTATGATGTGGTAGCATTTATAGGCATTTATCTAGAAAAAAGTTCTATGTATGATGCTGTTGCTAAAGAGCTTAAAAAAATTCCACAAGTAGTACGAGTAAACTATACCACTGGCAATTATGGCATGTTTATAGAAATAGTATGTAAAGATATTCAGCAGTTGCGCTTTGTACTGCACGATGAATTGCAAAAAATTAAAGGCATCGATAGAACAGAAACTATTATATCGCTAGAAGAAAGTTTTAGTAGAAATGTTATTATTGCTACCGATTAGGTTAAACAAGCTGATAAGTTTATGTGTGGGTATTCGTAAAACTATTATTTTTAACAAAATTATCTTTATGTGTCTGTCATTTTCTAAGTGGTTAATGCCAATATGTACCTTTATAATATTAGCTGCTAGTTCAAGCAGTTGTAGTAAAGGGGGTGGAGATACACCCACACCGCCTACACCAACTGAACCTGCATTGGTCGTAACAACTACGCCCGTAGTAGATGCAGTTTTGACACCAGCTGCGCTAGGTAGTGGTTTGCCAGTTACTGTGTCTATTAGTTCTTCTACCTTGCCCACTGCGGGTGTTAAAATAGATGTAACTGCAAAATTAGAAACATCAACAACCACCTTTTTTACGGGGGGTACACCAAAGTCAACTACTGTTTCAAATAGTTTCACGATAACAAGTATTCCCACAGGTGGACAGGCTTGCCTATGTACTATAGCGGTTACTTCTTTATCAAAACCTAGTAATACTTGGACGGGCAGTTTTAGATTTGCAAATAAATAGGTTTGTTTATTGTCCCAGAATAGGTTGACAGATTTTAAGATATCCCAGTTGCTACTGTAACTGGGATTTTTTGTAAATGTACTTGATTTGGGCAATTAAGTTTTAATGCCCAATGTGGTCTATAATTGTTATAGATGTCTATTGCTTCTTCTACCAACCGGTATGCTTTTACCTTGAGGGCAATTAACTGCCTACCTAACCCAAATTCATCTTTCAACGTTCTGTTCATTCTTTCGGCTAAAGCATTTTCATACGGATCTACATTTTCTGTCATGCTGATGGTTACGCTACATTTGTTAGAGAGTTCTGTATAGTCTTTACTACAATATTACAAGCCTCTGGTGGTATGATGTATTAATGTTTCTAAAGGATAGCTTCTATTCTTTAAAGCCATTTGATAGGCTGGCAACATGGCTTCTGTGTGCATGTTGTCGCTAATGGCATACCCTATTATTTTACGGCTATATGCATCCGTAAGCATATTTAAATAGCAGTTACCTTCATCTGTTTTTATGTACGTGATGTCGCTCACCCACACCTGCTCTGGTGCTGTAATCAACTTATCTTTTACCAGGTTGGGATATTTTCTCAGCCAATGTTTACTCATGGTGGTTTGTTGTGTAGGTATTGTTGTTGGTGTGTTTGACGCTTCAACAATTGTTTAAATTTCATTTAAAGCAATTTCGAAAATAGTATTTAAAAAATTACATGTTGGTTTATAATATTTATTAACAACGCATTACTTTAATGTAAATAAACTAAGTGTAATGTGTATAGCAGATGTACAAACTTATTTAATAGCTGCTGTTACAAGCAGCACCTTGCTTGGGTGCAATGTTGTATTACTACCACTACTAATGCCTATTAACCATTACGCTTTCTTCTTGCCTATTTATTGGTTGATTATGTTAGGTTCGCCCTTTTGATTTATTAATGTAAAAAGAATTGCTTTTCAAATTATTGCACTACAAGGTGTAGTAATATGCTTAGTTATTTGTTATAAGTAGTGTTATGGCTATTTGTAAATATCAAAATAACTTCGTTACTACATCTAATTACTGCTTTACCAAAAGCACTACGATACATCCTAATAAAAAATACGTAATACTATGAAAAATGCCCCGCTTTGTTACTGCATTGCAGTAAAACACCTCCCATTTATATGCATCAATACAATTATTAAAGGGCCTTACATTTAAAAAGTTACTTTTTTATTCAGTAATTACGTGCTGCTACAAGATGTAGCTAGTACCACTTTCAGTACATCACTAACACTTACCTAATACCTAATTTTTAAGTATGCATTCAGTTTTAAGTTTTTTTGTATTTCTTTTTTCGTTTAATACCGTACCACTAGTTACAATTACAACACAACCAGCCACAGCAACACAAACACTGTGTGTAGGTAGTTCTGTAACCACATTAAGCGTTGTAGCCTCAGGTGTTGGATTATCATATCAATGGTATAGTAATACAACCAATAGTAATACCGGTGGTAGCATTATTAATCTAGCTACAAGTAGTACTTACACACCTACCACTGTAGCTTCTGGCACAAAGTATTATTATGTTGTTGTATCAAGTTCAAATGGTTCATCTGCTACTAGTAATATATCTGGTGCTATTACTGTTAATGCGTTGCCTTCTTCTACATTTACAACTACACCATCGGTTGTGTGTTCAGGATTTCCAGTAGAGTTTAGTGGGCTTTCTGCTTGTGGTTCAAATGGTGCGCTTAATTTTTCAGGTTTATCTTCTTCGGCACTACGATCTACAATAACTACACAAGTTGATAATATTACCATGGAGGTTTGGGCAAAATGGTCTGGTGGTATTAACAGCCAAAGAGATGACCAAATAATATTTTACAATGGGCATACTGGTAATGGTGGTTATGGTATTTTAATGACTGCAAATGGTAATTTAAAAATATTAATTGGCGGCTTAGCTTATTTAGGGTCATCGCAAAATCTTACCCCTGGTGTATGGTCGCATATTGGTATTGTAAGAAATTCAGGTACTTGGTCATTATATGTTAATGGCGTACAAAATACAGTGTCACCTAATACAACCACACCAAGGTCACCTACAGTTGCTGGGGGCAATAAAACAGTAGTTGGTGCAGACCAAAGCGGTACTGGTCATTTATTTTATGGGTCAATAGATGAAGTGAAATATTGGACAATTGCGAGAAGTACGGCTAATATTCAGTCTGATATGACAGCCTGTAGTGTAAGCCCCCAAAGTGGTTTATTGGCATATTGGAACTTTAATGAGGGTACTGGCACTACAGCAAATGATGGTAGTGGCAATGCTTATAGTTTAAACTTAACTAGTACTAGTTGGTTAGCAGCAGGTTCGCCTACTGGTGCCACTTATGCTTGGAATTTTGGTGGTGGCGTTACTTCTACTTTAGGTAGTGATGCCTATACTTATACATCTTCTGGAACAAAAAATATTTCTCTAGCAGTAACAGATATAACTACTGGATGTGTTTCTAGTACTACAAGCGCCATTTCTGTTAATCTGTCGCCTACGGCTAGTATTAGTGGTACAGCAACAGCTTGTAATACCGTTAGTTTAACGGCAACTGGTGGTACTAGTTATTCTTGGAACGGTGGTAATTCTACCACTACTGCCACCAATACTTTTAGTTCGTCTAATACTTATACCGTTACAGTTACTGACGCCATTGGTTGCACAGCAACAGCAAGCCAATCTGTAACTGTAAATCCATTACCTAGTGCGCCTATTAATGGGCCTGTAGCAACCATATCTACATTTGCTAGTGATTTAAATGGGCCATTTGCTTTAACATCCGATGCATTAGGCAATATCTATTCGGCCAATCAATGGGATGGATCTATCAGTAAAATTGCTAGTAATGGCACTGTTACTACTCTAGTAAGTAGTGGGCTATTTAATCAACCCAATGCTTTGGCATTTTATTCAGGAACCTTGTATGTAGTAGAGCAATGGGATAATAAAATTAGTAAAGTAGCATCTGATGGATCGGTTACGAGTTTTGTTAGTTCTGGATTAAACTATCCCTTAGCGATTGCTAGAGATTCGTTAGGAAACTTATTTGTTAGCAATGACGATGGATCAATTAATAAAATCACTTCAGATGGCACTATTACATCTTTTGTAGATAGTTATACTTTTAATAGTCCAAATGCTTTAGCTTTTTATTCTGGGATATTATATGTAGTAGAACAATGGGATAATAAAATTAGTAAAGTAGCTACTAATGGAACGGTTAGTACGTTTATAAATTCAGGGCTAAATAATCCAACAGGGCTTGCCATTGATACAGCAGGCAATTTATTTGTAGTTAATCAGAATGGTGGATCCATCAATAAAATAACATCTAATGGAGTTATAAGTACGTTTCTCAGTTCTGGATTAAGTAACCCAATGGGGCTTTTACTAGACGCAAATAAAAATTTTTATACCACTAATCAAAATAGATTAATTCTTAAAATTGCTCCACCAGCCGATTATGTATCTTCTGTTTGTAATCCAGGTACAGTTACGTTAATAGCGTCGCCTAAAACTGGTGAAACTATAGACTGGTATACTGCTGCAACTGGCGGTACAGCCTTACAAACTGGTTCTAATAGTTTTATAACACCTACTATCTCTACAACCACAATTTATTATGCAGAAGCAAGAAATACTACAACAGGCTGTATTTCAGCTACTAGAACGTCTTTAACTGCAACCGTAAATAATTGCAATATTACTTGGATAGGTGGCACGAGTACAGACTTTAGTAACCCAGCCAACTGGAGCGGCGGTGCTGTGCCTACTGTAGTTAATGACTTTGTGGTAGCAAGTAGTGCTAATAACCCAATTATTACAGGTACGCACACCGTAAATAATTTTACTATTAATACAGGCGCAAGCCTCACGGTAACTGGTATTATAAAAATTGCAGGTAGCATTACCAATAATGGCACATTAACAGCCACATCGGGTACAGTGGAGTTAAATGGTAGCACAGCGCAAACTTTACCTGCCAATACGTTTAGTAGCAATACGGTACAAAACCTTACCATTAATAACAGTGCAGGTGTAACACTAGGTGGCGCATTGAAACTAACTGGCGTGCTTACTCCTGCATCTGGCACTTTAACTACTGGCGGTAATTTAACCTTAGTATCTACAGATATAAATGGCGGTGGCGCTATTGGGCAGGGTAGTAGTAGTGGTGGTTATATTTCTGGCACTGTAAACGTTCAGCGTTACACCCAGGCACAGCGTGGCTACCGTACTTTGGCTCATCCTTACACTACAGGGCAGCCATTAAGCTTACTAACCAATACCATTCGTATTACAGGTTTAGATACTGCCAATGGCACGTATGGTACTAATTTAGCAGGAGGTAATCCATCGGCATTTTATTATAATCCATTAAAACATTCAGGCGATGCTAGTGTATTAGAACCTATTACTAGCCCAACTTCTACCGCTAAATGGCAACCTGCTAATGCTATATTTTTATTTGTACGTGGCAATGGTAATGAAGGTGCAAGTGGTCCTGGTATAGGTAGTTATACTGGCAATGTAATTTCACCAGTAACGTTAACAGCAGCCAATGGTATAATTAATCAAGGCGATGTAACAGTACCGTTATTATACGGTGATGCCACAACCGACAACTACAACTTAATAGGTAATCCTTATCCTTGTCCTATTAATCTTAAAAATGTAGTGGGCTTACCATTAGGTACAGTGTACATATACAATCCTACAAAAAATATTGCTATTGGCAGCCCTTATAGCATTGCTGGTGGTTTTGATACCTATACCCACAATGGTAGTAACAATATAATAGTACCAAATATGGGTGCGTTTTATGTAAAATCAACGGCAACTGGGCAGAGTCTTGTATTTAAGGAAAGCGATAAAACAACAGCACTTACACCTAGTTATGCCACATTTGGGGTAACTAAAAATCCATTTTTGCAATTGGTAATAAAAAATGATAGAGGGGTAATTGATGAGGTAAAAGTAGGATTTAATGCTACCTCTACAGGATTGGCTACCGATACTTATGATGCTACTAAAAAAGCCAATAGCTTACTAGATTTTTATAGTCTATCAGCCGATAATCAACAACTAGCAGTAGATTACAGAAGTGATAAACTGACTGATAATATTATACCATTAGGCATCAAAACATTGCTAACTGGTACATATAGTATTAGTGCAACCGCTGTCACAGATTTACCAAATACACAGTTTGTTTTACGTGATAAATTGCTAAATAAAGAAACATTATTAGTAGCAGGGGCAGAAGGTTATAACTTTAATATTAGTAGCGATACAGCTACAAAAGGTGACAATCGCTTTGAGATAAGTGTACTTGGTACGGGTATACTACCAACAACCATTAGCAGCTTTACTTCAAAGCTAATTACCAATAATAAAGCAACTGTAAATTGGGAAAGTGCAACGGAAGTAAATGCAGATTACTACCAATTACAACGTAGTGCCGATGGTAGTAGCTTCTATAATATTGCTAAAATAGCTGCAACAGGTAATGGTAGTTATACATACATCGATGATTTATCAACACTTTCTTCTATACCTAAAACCATTTATTATCGCTTACAAATGGTAGATAAAGATGGCAGTAAAGCTTATAGTAAAACAGTAACTGTAGCACCAAGCAGTAATATTAAAAGTGGTTTAAGTATTTATCCAAACCCTGTAAAAAGCACGTTATACGCAGAGGTAATTTCAACAGTGGCAGGTAAAGCTACCCTATCTATTACAGATGCACATGGAAAAGTAGTACTACAGCAAGTTGAAAATGTTAATGCCGGAAGTACCACTATTGCATTGCTAGCTTCTCAATTAGCGCCAGGGTCTTACACGCTTGTGGTAATTACTAATGATGGAAAACAACAACAACAACAACAACAATTTATAAAAAACTAAACCGATAATTACATAAAGACATGAAACAATACAATAAATATTTGTCGCTATTGGTTATGCTCTTACTGATTGTACCCTTTGCAATATTTGCACAACCAGTAGGTAACGGTGAACCTGGCGGTGCACCTATAGATGGTGGCCTGTCCTTATTAATTGCAGCTGGTGTAGGTTATGGGGCTAAAAAATTAAAAGTCAAAAGAAATGATACTATAAAATAAATCACTCAGAAATTGTAAAAAATAATCCCCTGACATGTGTTATGTACAGGGGATTATTATGTGAAACCTTGCCTTTTTTATTTTCAAATGATTTTCACATCGCCTCTAATATTTATTCAATTAAATATTTTTTACTCACCACCACTTTTTTCGCCTACAAACCAATGTTCTTTATTTTTAAAAAGCACATTAAAGGTAGTAAGGCTACCATAGCAGCGAGTAATGTATTGCTGAATGTTTACCTTCTCTTCATCGCTAAGTTTTTTGTTGCTGTTGATGTTTTGTTCTAGTACACGTAAGCGGTCACGCAGCATTACTATTTTGTGAAAGAAGTCTTCAATAGGTATTTCTTTTGGCTTTAAGTTTTTATCAGCGGCTTGCAACAACATCGTACCACCTACCCATTTATCGCCAAGGGGTACTAGTTCTGTTACATCGCTCCATTGGCGTAATATTTTTAGTAAAGACGTTTCTACTGCCGATACGGTTTCAACTTCTGCCGTTACATTTTCTGCAATAATCTCATCTAAATTGGTATCGGTTTTATCTATTTCTTTTACACCGTGGTAAATAAACGAAATAAGGTAGGTAGCGTAGCGAATACCTACAATAACGCCTGGCCCAAGTTGTGTATGTTGTAGCCTTGTACCTATGCCTAAATTGAGTTGATTGTCTTCCATATTACATACTATTTGCTGCGTACAAATTAACGATGAATATTGACTTGTAAAGCTATTGCACACCAGGGCAAACGCATCTAAATTTATTTTTTGCATACTTATTAAGTAAAGGCGAACGTTTTGGATAGAAAACATTTATGCTATCTTTTTTTTCTGGTTTGACAGATCCACGCATAGAGCGCAGTAAACTTCATAGTTTAACGGATATCATAGGCTTGAGTATATGTGCTGTATTAGGTGGTTGTAATGAATGGACAGAGATTGAATTGTATGGGAAACACAAAGAACAATG